>JAWOHT010000217.1:0-53567 GCA_046485045.1 Bacteroidales bacterium | reverse complement strand
GCCGTTTTGCCGATCATAGATACATTGCGCTACTCGCCGGGCATGAACTGATACTCGGCCGGTTTAATTTTTACCAGCAGCTTGGTGTTTACATTTATTCTCCGTTTATCAGAAAAGATCCGGTATATCAGCGCTATGGGTTAAATTTTAATATAACAAAAAATAATTTTGTTGGAATTAGTATCAAAGCACACCGGCAAGTTGCTGATTTTCTTGATTTCAGAACAGGTATTTCTTTTTAATTGCCTGGAAGCGAAAGCCTGAAAACACGATACTCCTTTTCAAAAAGGCTTCCTTCGAGGCTTTTGAGCTCTTCCCATACCGAATAGATTTTTTCTGCCCGGTTGCCATAATCAGAATGGATAAAGGAAAAAGATGGTTCCTCGCCTGTCAACTGGCTTAACCGGTCATAGAATTCTGCAATGCCCCGCGCATCATAATCAGTGCCCGAAGTATATTTTACGGCATGCTCATCTGCTTCTGTTTCCTGCGCAGCGCTGTATTTTCCATAACTTTCGGTGGTATAAATGTAACCGGTAATTTCAGGCAGAACCGAATGATTACCGAACAAGGTTATTTCCATCAGCGGGTCAATTCCGAACCTCTGCTCAATATTCAAAGTTAAGTGTCTTCTGTCAATATGGGCAATTAAATGGGCCAATAAACCGGCAAACTGTGACCCGTTATCAATAAACTTTAATAAACCGGTATATAAGTAAATGTAACCTCCCGGGGCAGCAAACGCATGCAACCCTTCATTTTCAATAATTCTTATCTGATAGCCGAAAGCTGCTTTACGGGTGATATACCCCGATTTCAAAATTTCATCGGTTATTGTATCAATAAATGCATATGCGTATTTAAAAATTGCGGTATCAAGTATATCAAATTCAGAGGTATTGCCGGTAATAATGCTGTCAATCTTTCTTCCAAGTTCGGTCTCCTGCTCGCGAGAGATCAATCCACTATTGTCTTTTTCACATGCAGTGAATAAAAGCGATAGAATAAAACCAACAGAAACACAAAATGATGAAAACTTCATGAGCGTAAGTAATTTCAATTGATACAATTATTGTTACAGGCTTTATTGTCTTTTAGTTAAAAAGAACGTGACTGATTTAATCCTATATGGGTTTTTAACCTGATTAAAACCCGACGATTTAAATTTAAAATTAATGCAATTTACCGATTCCAGGCTGATATTTACCGATTTATTGTTTTTTTAAATTATATTGCTGTGTATTTTTGATTTGTTATTTAATATATTGGAGGCAAAAAATGATACAAAAACATTATGATAAAAGAATGCTTGCCGGAGTGTTGGTAATAATCGCCGGACTGGCTTTACTCTTGAGCAATTTTGATTTTTTTTCTTATGAAATTAAAAGATATATATTCAGATGGGAAGTTTTACTCATGGGTATCGGGCTTGTTTCGATCATTTCAAGCGAACACAAAGGATTTGGGGTGGTACTGTTTGTTGTTGGAGGCCTGTTCTTTTTCAAAGATATCTTCGGTTTTCAGATAGATTTCTGGAAGCTTTTCTGGTCGGCGTTGCTTATTATTGTCGGTTTGTCAATACTGTTCCACAATAAAACCCATCACCGCCATGGAAAGGCTTTTATGAGTGCTTCGGCTGATGTGCTTGACGAGGTGACCATTATGGGAGGAAGCGAAAAGATTATTCATTCTCAAAACTTCCAGGGAGGGAAACTGACAAGTATTTTTGGCGGGCAAAAACTTATTTTTACCAAGGCAAAGCTGGCCAGCGGGCAAAATGCCCTTGAGCTTTTTGCCATATTTGGCGGTTTTGAGCTTATTTTACCTGATGAATGGGATGTGAAAGTAAAAATTACACCCATATTCGGAGGTTTTGTTGATAAACGTATTGTGCACCCCGAAAGCGGCCATAACTCAGATAAGGAGCTGCTTATTTATGGCACGGTAATTTTTGGCGGTGGTGAGATTAAAAGTTTTTAAAATTGAGCCGTGTACAATCCTCTTTATGGCAACCGGTCGTATTTATTGCTGTACTCGGGTATCTGGATACTGATAGCTGTAGTTCATCTTTTTATTCTAACTTTTTATCATGCTTTTGGAATTGAGATAGCATTGGCAGAGGCTCTCGCAGGTAATTTTATTGTTGCGATTCTTGGTCTTAGCCTTTGGTTCCCTGTTTTTTATATCAGTTTTCGAAAATCAAATATCCTTTTTTCACTTTTTCAGCAGATTTTAATTTGTGGAATTGCCAGCGGATTAACTTTCGGAATCATCTATTTTTTTCTCGCAACTTCATTCCATGCAAACAAAGAATACCTGTTATACCTTAAAACTTCTATTCCCTGGCGGATGATAGCCGGACTGATGTATTATTTTATAGTGATCTTATTGTACAATCTTATTATCTATTATCAGAATTTCAAAGAAAAAGCCATTAGCGAAGGAGAGCTCAAAGTGCTGGTTAAAGACTCCGAACTTAGTTCGCTGAAATCTCAGATAAATCCGCATTTTCTTTTTAACAGCCTCAACTCAATAAGTTCGCTTACCATTATCAGTCCCGAAAAAGCCCGTGAAATGATTATTAAGCTCTCGGAGTTTCTGCGGTACTCCCTGTCAAAAGAGGATGAACAACTTACAACGCTTGAGCAGGAGATAAACAATATAAACAGGTATCTTGATATTGAAAAGGTAAGATTTGGTTCCAAATTGAATATTGTAAAAAACATCGAAGATAAATGTCTTGAAAAAAAGCTCCCCTGGCTTATTTTGCAGCCGGTAGTTGAAAATGCAATAAAATATGGTGTTTACGAGAATATTGAAAAATCGCTTGTGGAATTATCCTGCTGGTGCAGTACCGATGTGCTAAGACTTTCTATAAAAAACAACTTCGATGCTGAATTAATTGTTAATAAAGGCGAAGGTATCGGGCTTAAGAACATAAGAAGGCGTTTAAAGCTTATTTACAACAGTGATAGCCTTTTAAAAACTGTTAATGCTGGCGGAATTTTCGAAGTAATTTTTACTTTTCCGCAAAATGCGGAGTAATGCTTTTTTTTTGAACTCTAAATTTAAAAATTATGGACAATCAAATCAAGGCTTTAATAATAGATGACGAGGAGCTGGCCCGTGAACTGGTTAAAAACTATATTAAAGATATTTCTGCATTAGCATTAATTGGCGAATGTACCAACGGATTTGAAGGTATCAAAGCAATTCAGGAATTAAAACCCGACCTGGTTTTTCTCGATATTCAAATGCCAAAGCTCAATGGTTTCGAGATGCTTGAGCTGCTTGATGAAACTCCTGAGGTGATTTTTATTACAGCACATAATCAATATGCAATTAACGCTTTCGAGATGAATGCTGTTGATTATCTCTTAAAACCATACTCGTCAGAGAGATTGGTGGCTGCCATTCATAAAGCAATAGACCGGATAAGGAAGAAAGAGGGCAGAACAGACAATATACAAAAACTTTTACGGCAGCCACTAACAGAAAAACTTGAAAGGGTGGTGGTTAAAACCGGCAGTAAAATTAAGGTGATACCTGTAAATAAAATCAATTACCTTGAGGCGCAGGATGATTATGTAATGCTTTATACCGATGAAGGAAAACACCTTAAACAGGCCACCATGTCTTATTTTGAAGAAAACCTTGATATTTCGGTATTCATCAGGATTCACCGTTCTTATATTGTAAAAATCGACCAGGTTGTTCAGTTAGAGCCTTATTCAAAAGACAATTATGCGGCAAAGCTTAAAAACAATGTGACGCTTAAGGTAAGTAAAAGCGGACTTAAGAACCTGAAGGAAAAACTACATTTTTAAATCGGTTAATCCATTCTAAACCATTCGAAATCAGCATATCCTGTACTTTCATTGATATTCGGATTAATGCAGAACAATCCGACCTTGGCTCCAATCCATCTGCCCTTTTGTGCTTTTATTTCTTTTCCGGTGAATATAAATTCTTTATTATCAATACTGTAATAGTAGTGACATATTCCGTTTTCGTTTACAAATACCCTCAGATAACAACTGTTTGTGGGTAATTCCACCGATTCAACGGTTGTTGTCATATCGTTGCACTGATTAAAAGTGCCTTCTTCCATTACCACCGATATTCCTTTCTCGGTTTTAACGAGCGCAAGATATGTCCACTTATCACCCATTACCAGCAGTCCGGCTTTTTCTCCCGGAAGCATGGCATTAAATTCTATTTTTGTCGTTACGGTAAATGAAGGAGAAGGGAATTTCTGCAACAACAAATTTGGTACAAACCATAAATTTCCATTCTGGGTATGGTTCTTTACAGCATACAGTCTTAGATTCCCTTTGCTTTGTGCAAGCGAAAACCATTTTTCCACGGGATTGGCATGCCATTGCCATTGCAATCCGGGCAAAGGGTCATTGAATTCATCAGATGTTGCAGGTATCTCAGCAGGATGCGATTTCCCCACATCTGGTTTTTTATATTCTGTAACCGGTTCACCTGTTCCATCATTGTTATTATCTGTTCCTATTATAGGCCAGCCGTCATTCCAGGCAACCGGCTGCAGGTGTACAACACGGCCATAGAGGTCTCTGTCCTGAAAATGCATGAACCACCATTCGCCCGATTTCAGTTCAACGAGTCCGCCCTGGTGCGGGCCATTGATACCCGTGCTTCCCTGGTGCATGATATTTTTTGCTTCGTATGGACCGTAGATACTTTTCGACCTTAGTGCCACCTGCCATCCCTGAGGCACACCTCCTGCAGGCGCCAGAATATAGTAATAACCATCTTTTTTATAAAGCTTAGGGCCCTCAATGGTAGGTTGTAATATGTCTTTGTAGATTAATACACCATTGTCGAGTATTTTTTTGCCGTTCGGACTCATCTTATGCAGAAAGAGTTCATTGCCGCACAGCTTGCTGCGCACCAGGTAGGCGCTTCCGGGTTTGCCGCCGGTGGTGTCATCGTCCCAGAAAGGGCAGGGGTCTTCCCACATTTCAACCTCTTCTATGTGGTTTAGTTCCCATTCACCGGCCGGGTTTTTTGCAGTGGCCATAAAAAGTCCGTCGCGCGGGGTGCAGAAGTAAACATAAAATAAATTGTTATGAAATCTTATAGATGGCGCCCAGGAGCCTTCGCCATGAACCGGTTTGTTGTATTTTTCCAGAGGCAACTTATTATAAACATGGTTAATAATTTTCCAGTTTACCAGGTCTTTAGAATGAAGCACCGGTATCCCCGGCATGCAGGTGAAACTTGATGACACAAGGTAGAAATCGTCTTCAACCCTTATAACATCCGGATCGGAATAATCTGCAAAAAGCACCGGATTTTTATATTTTCCGTTTTGCAGGTCGGGAACCCAGGGCTGGGATTTTAAGGTAAATGAGAGTATGACTAAAATTGCTGACAAATAAATATATCTCATTATCTGAAGCTTAAAAGAGTATTTAAAGGCTGATATCAAATTTAATAAAACAATCAAATTTAAAAATAATCCATTTTAATAAAAACACTGTCTTTTGAAGTGCTGTAACCACCAAATATTCCAAGTCCGTTTACAATATTGGTATGAACCTGCACCCGCTCGCTGAAAGGATTACCATCGGCCTGGCTATATGCTGCCAGCGAGGCAATGTAGCTGTAATAGTCTTTTGTTAATGAACGCAGGCAGATATAATACATTCCTGTCATGTTCCAATGTTCAAGAGAAAATTTTAAAGTAAACTTCGTACCATCAAGTAATTTATCAGAAAAGTAAGCCGCATTGGCATTATACATGTCTGTTTCAAGGTTCAGACTTAATGAGAACAAATTATTGCCCATCCTGTAATACTCTAAAACAGGGTCATCGGTGTAAAAAGCCCGGGGAATTACGTTGTATGCTGTATCCATATAGCCATAAATTACTTTCTGAAAAAGGTTCAGTTCATAATAATTGGATATGCCCGGAGGATCCTGAACAGTAAGGATAATATCATAGGTGTAACTTTTGTAATAGCTGTCCTGATCCTGCAATCGCAGTACTGTGTCCACAGATATTACCGGCACCGGTTCGGGAATGATACAGGTGGCCTCAACTTCAGATTCATCCTGATTTTTCAATACTACCCTGTATTCTGCACTGCTTTTTGGTATAAAACCATCCAACGAATAAAAGCCATTTCCTTTATAGCTCATCAATCCGGCGTGGGTATTGTTTTCGTAAAGATTTATAGTTGCATTCTGAATATGAGGTGATTTGCCCGGGTTAAGAATACCGATACTTTTGCTTACGTTTACCATAATAATACTATCAGTATTGATTATACTGTTTATCACTACTTTGAGGTCATCAGCAGGAATAGGGTAGTCAATAATACGTTCGCAACCCATCGCGAAGAAAAAAACAGCCATTTGTAAAAACAAGTATCCGGGTTTGTTATTCATTCTGGTGCCATTTTAAAATTTAAAACTATAACTGATAAACGGGATTAGCGGGAATAAACTTACTTTTTTCACTACCGGCTCGCCGTTTCCCATGCCATACCAATCGGTGTTTTGACCGATATAAATATAAAACGGGTTATTGCGGCTGTAGGCATTATATAAACCAAGGCTGAGGGTACGTTCTCCCCATTTGAGCGGTTTATGAAAATTAAAAGAAAAATCCAACCTGTGATAGGCAGGCATTCTAAAGCTGTTTCGGCCTTCTATATATTCGAGTTCCTGATTTTCAGTTGATTCATAATAATAATTGTTGTCTTGAGTATTGAAAAGCGGCAAGGCCGAATTAAATTTCTGTGTTGGGAGCGTTAATGCTGTGCCGCTGCCAAATACCCATACCAGCCCCACATCAATTTTTTTTGACAATTTATGGGTAACAGCAAGACTGATATCGTGCCTGCGGTCATATTTAAACGGAAAGACTTCACCTTTATTAATTGTTGCGAATTGACGGTTGCTCCGGGAGAGTGTGTAACCCAGCCAGCCTGTTGTATTGCCTTCCCGTTTTTCAAGCAGTAGTTCCAGTCCGTACGACCATCCTTTGCCCGATTCGATAATGGTTTCCCAGTCGGCATTGGAGTTGAGGAAGGTCTGGCCGTCCTGGTATTCGATAATGTTATTCATGGTTTTATAAAATGCTTCGGTGGTAACCACTATTTTATTTTTTACCGGGAAAGCCACAGAAGCTGAATATTGCCATGAGTTTTCAGGTTTTACACGGTCGGTTGCCGGAAGCCATAAGTCGGTAGGAAGGCTTACAGATGAGTTGGTCAACAAATGAATATACTGCACCATATTGGCCACTGATCCTTTTACCGAAAGATTGTTTTCGAACAGGTACCTGGCCGAAATTCTGGGTTGAAGCGAAATATAGTTTTCTGACCTCACGAAAAAAGAAGAAGCGTGTGCCCCGGCATTTACTTTCAACCGTTTAGTAAGGTCAAAATCATCTTCAAGATAAAAACTTATTTCAGATGCCTTTAGACTTGCAGTACCGTAAAGCTTATCTACCATATCGGCATAATCTGCACCCTGGTAACGGTATTCGTTGGTGCCGGGATTAAAATCATGATAGGTATAACTGCCGCCAAACCTAATGTAATGGCCCGGAACAGGGGTAAAATCAAAATCACTTCTTACCGAATAATCGGTTACCCCTGAGAGGTATGTCCAGCTGTAACTTGAATTTAATAAAGGACGTGTTGGCACGGTGGTTTTTTTATCAAGGTCATATAATTTAAACCTGTAGCGTGAATAAGTAAGTGTGGTGTTGCTGAACAACCTGTTGCTGATAATGCTGTTCCACCTCAGGGCAGAAGTGATATTTCCCCATTGAATACCTGTCTTGTCTTGTTGGGTGTATTTCACTTCATCGTAAATATATTTGTCGTTATACCTGTAAAAACCAACATCATCGCCGAGATAAAGGCTAAGGAATAAACGGTTGTTTTTATTTACCTGGTGATTTATTTTGGCATTGGCATCGTACAGATAATATCGCACAGTGGCAAAGTCGTCAATGGCTTTTACTACAGGCTGTGCCAGCACATCAAGGTAAGAACGCCGTGCTGAGACAATAAATGATGTTTTGTCTTTAATCAGAGGCCCTTCGAGGCTGATCTTTGAAGCAACCACTCCTATTGAACCTTCACCATGAAACTCTTTGTTATTGCCATCCTTCATCCTTATGTCAATAACCGATGAGAGCCTTCCGCCATATCTTGCAGGGAAACCTCCCTTAATAACCGAAACATTCTGTATGGCATCGGTATTGAAAACCGATACAAAACCAAACAGATGGTTCACGTTGTAAACCGGCACCCCGTCTAATAAAAAAAGGTTCTGGTCGGGACTGCCGCCACGCACATATATGCCGCTTGATGCTTCTCCGCCTGACTGAATGCCGGGCATGAGTTGTATGGCTTTCAGAAGATCGCTCTCTCCCATAATGTAAGGAAGTGTTTTTAAGCTTTTTACCGGTAATTCGATGAATCCGGTTTGCGAAGAGTGAATATTCTTTAATAAATAATCTGATGAGATGGTTACCTCTTCAAGCAGAAGCGATGGAACCAGTTTAATAACAAGGGTGGTGTCTCTTTGCAGATTGGTTGATACTATGGCTGCATTGTATCCCAGGTAAGAAAAATGCAATGTGGTGTGACCGGTTTGCAGGGTCAAACTGAAAAAGCCATAATTGTTCGATACCGAACCGCGCGTTCTGTCTTCGGTATAAATGCTGGCACCGATAAGCTTTTCGCCGCTGCCGGCATCTTCAACAATACCGCTTACAATGGCAGTTTGGGAGAATATTGCAGATATATGGCCAAACAGTGCAAAAAATACAATACAAATTATCTTCAGGTTGCGTGGTTTATTTAGCTTAATCATAAATTTTATTCAGGTTTTTGTGTTTTGTTGAATTCAATACGATACACCGATTCCGACATCCCGGCCAGGATTCCAAGTCCGTTTTCGATATTTGTATAAGCCTGGGCAGGTTCGCTCAACGGGTCGTTTATAACCTGCATGTGTTTATGGAGCAATTGCATGTATACATAATAATCTCTGGTGACAGACTTAAGACGGATATCAAGCTTTACACTGTCGGTGTATTCATTATTTGTTCCAAACAGGTCTGAACCAAAACTAACGCTCAGGTTGTATTTCTTTCCGTTAATCAACCGGTCTGAAAACAGGATTTTATCGCCGTAAATATATTCGTTTTCACCGGTATTTGAATAAATCTGTTTTGTAATAACCCCATATTCAATTACAGGGTCGTTTGACCTGATCCAGGAACTTTTTGTAATTCGTGAATAACCGGTTATATAGGATGTATCCTGGTCAGTATAAATTACTGCCTGGAGGAAACTTAAAGTCCCTTCCAGTTCATAATAATTTTCTGTTTCTTCAGGGTCGCTGAAAACAATGGTGCTTTTCAACTCTCCGCTTCTGTAATAGTGATCGTAATAATAAGATTCGTTTATCAGCAGGCTTGTATCTACATTTTCTATATCTACAGGATTTGGAATGATGCATGTGGCAGTGGCTGTTTTCATACCGGGGGCCGCTACTTTAAGCAGATAAGTGTGTCCGTAACTACCTGTAAAATCAGAAAAATAGTTACCCGCCCTCCCTTCTTCAGTCTCAATTACCAGTATATCATCTTCATATAGCTGTACCAGCGCATTATCTACTGGTTTTATACCCAGTCTGTCAAGTATATGCAGGCTTTTACTTACATTGATTATAAATGCATTGTAATCGGTAATGATACCGTTCACCACTATTTTTTTTTCATCCCCTGGAATATCATAGTCAAGAACTTTAACACAGGATGACATAAAGACTAATCCGGTAAATGCAATAAGTATTTTGAAAAGGCTTTTCATTGTGTATAAGGTTTAAAACTTCAGACAGTAACGGATTGAAGGCATGATTGTATATAAGCTGCGCTGCAGCAGATAAATATTGTCACTCGAGGAGGATACACTGTATTTATGTCCATAATAGAGATAAAACGGATTTTGCCGGTTATACACGTTGTAAATTCCAAAGCTGAAGGTGCGTTCGCCCCATCTTACTTTTTTGTGAAAATTGGCGCTGAAGTCAAGCCGGTGATAAGCGGGCTCCCTGAACCCGTTTCTGCTTTCATAATGCTCTATTATTGAATTTTCATTGGGGTAATAATAATCCTGAAGCGGGTTTAAAGTATATGAATTGAAATATTCCAGGAAAGAGGGATATTTCTGCTGAGCCAGGGTCACAGCCCTGCCTGTACCATACACCCATGTAAAGCCAACATCTACCTTTTTACTGATGTAATGTGTCAGGGCAATGCTGATATCGTGCCTGCGGTCGTAACGGTAAGGGAATGTCTTTCCAAAGTTAACCGAATCAATCTGCCTTGTAGTCCATGCGAGGGTGTATCCTATCCAGCCCCTGGTTTTACCTTCGTTTTTTTCAAGAAGTACTTCAGCGCCATACGACCAGCCTTTGCCGGTGGCAATTTTATCTTCCCATCCGCCTGACTGACTGAAAAACGAGGCCCCTTCTTTATATTCTATAATATTGTTCATTGTTTTATAGTATCCTTCTATATTAAGGCTAAAGTCTTTGAAAAGCTTCATGGTTGTTCCAAGTGCATACTGATCGGATTTTTGCGGTTTTACCCTGTCGGTGACCGGCAGCCACAGGTCTGTAGGCAGTCCGACAGTGGTGTTGGTAAGCAGGTTTATATATTGCGCCATGCTGATATACGATGCTTTCACCGACCAGTCGTTATTTAACAGGTACCGTGCCGATATGCGGGGTTGCAACGACTGATAAAAGGCCGACTTAACCAGTACATTGGAGTAGTGGAGACCAATATTGGCTTTTAATCTTTTGGAAATAGTAAGGTCATCTTCAATATATGCAAACGATTCGTGAGAAAATATGTCCCTGTTACCGATTGTTGTGTCCTGTTCAAGCGATTGTCCGGTATTTTTTATATGTGTAACAGAGATACCCGGGTGAAAGATATGATAAATATAGTTGATACCGCCCCGAATGTAATGTGCAGGCGATGGAATAAAGTCCAGTTCAAGCTTCCCTGAAAAGTCATTGATACCGGAAAAATACCTGCTGCTGTTCAGATAATCATCCGGATCAGCCTCAGGTTTTGTTGTTCGCTCATTATGCTGAGCAATATCAAACTGATACCTGCTGTAAGTCAGGGTGGTGTTTGTAAAAATCTTTTTCGAGGCCATATAATTCCATCTCATAGCCGCAGTTATATTTCCCCAATAAATGGCATTGTCTGAATTATAATATGTCTTTAAGGTACGGTCATCTGAATTCCATTCGTGTTTTTCTTTTGAATATGCTTTGTCGAGCCCGCTGTAAACGCTCAGAAAAATTCTACTTTTGTCTGATAAACGATAGTTGATTTTCCCGTTTAAATCATAAAAATAATAACCCGATTTGGTATTGTTGTTGATGGCTTTCAGAATAGGATTAAGAAACAGGTCGAAATAAGTTCGTCTTAATGAGACAATAAAAGAGGCTTTGTCTTTAACGATGGGACCCTCAAGCGAAAATTTTGAAGATATCAGTCCGACAGATGCTTCGCCCCGGAATTCTTTAAGGTTGCCATCTTTCATTCTGATATCAATCACCGAAGAAAGCCTGCCTCCGTATCGTGCAGGGAATCCGCCCTTGTAGACAGATATGTTTTGAATGGCATCGGCATTGAATACCGAAAAGAAACCAAACAGGTGGTTGATGTTGTACAGAGGTACTCCGTCAAGTAAGAAGAGGTTTTGGTCGGGCCCGCCGCCCCGAACGTAAATACCGCTGGTGCCCTCATTACCTGCTTTTATTCCCGGCATAAGCTGCAGGGTTTTCAGAATATCTACTTCGCCCAGTATAACGGGCAATGATTTGACCTGTTGTACGGCGATAGACACGTTGCCCATCTGGGTGCTGTTCACCATGTTTTTAGCTTTATCGGCTGTAACGGTAACTTCTTCAATCTCCAGCACCTGCGAAAGCGTTATGTTTATCACGGTGTCCTTATTAAGGTTAAATCGCTCACTATGCAATGCATATCCAATAAATGAACAGACCAGCCGGACCTCACCTTTGGCAAGCGAAAGACTGTAAAAGCCGAAATTGTTTGTGATGGTACCTTTAAAGGTTAGCGAATCATAGATATTGGCGCCGATAATTTTTTCACCTCCCGATTCTTCAGAAATAATGCCGCTTATGGTAAACTTTTGTGCGAGTAATGTGTTTGAAAAAAGGCATAACAAGAGCAGGATTCTTGGCAGTACAGGGTTTGTAAATTGCATATAAATTCTGTTTAACTTTTAACAAATTCTGTTCAGGGCTTCGGGCAAAAAATATCAAAAATTGAGCCAAAAAGCTTTCACAATTGTTAAAAATAGCAAAATGCCCGGAAGAAAAACAAACGCTTTAGTCTTTGAAAAATTATTCTAAAAGGTAAAATAATTATGCTATGCTGTCAAATCCTGTATATTTTCTTAAAACTCCGGGTATAATAATTCCTTTTTCAGTCTGGTTGTTTTCGAGCAGGGCGGCCACAATTCTCGGCAGCGCGAGTGAACTTCCGTTGAGTGTGTGGGCGAGCTGGGTCTTTTTCGTCGTTTCGTCCCTGAAACGCAGTTTAAGCCTGTTGGCCTGGTATGATTCGAAATTTGAGACCGAACTCACCTCGAGCCACCTTTGCTGCGCTGCAGAGAATACTTCAAAATCGTAAGTAAGCGCCGATGTAAAACTCATATCACCACCGCAGAGTTTTACAATACGATAAGGCAGCTCCAGTTTCGACAAAATCGCTTCAACATGCGATACCATTTCTTCGAGGGTTTCGTAAGATTTTTCGGGGTGTTGTATCTGCACAATCTCTACCTTATCGAACTGGTGTACCCTGTTGAGCCCCCTTACATCTTTGCCGTAAGAGCCTGCTTCGCGCCTGAAACAAGGTGTGTAGGCGGTACATTTTACAGGCAGCTCTTTGGCATCGAGGATAACATCGCGGTATATATTGGTAACCGGTACTTCAGCGGTTGGTATCAGGTAAAAATTATCGAGGGTAATGTGGTACATCTGTCCTTCTTTGTCGGGAAGCTGACCTGTACCAAATGCCGAGTCTGCATTAACCATAAGTGGCGGCCAGTATTCGGTATAACCCGCTTTCTCGTTTTCATCGAGAAAAAAATTGATAAGCGCCCTTTGCAGTTTTGAGCCTTTGTTTTTATAAACAGGGAAGCCTGCCCCGGTAAGTTTGGTGCCAAGGTCAAAATCTATAATGCCATATTTTTTTGCCAGTTCCCAGTGTGGTATGGCGCCGTCATGAAGCCGGGGGATAATACCGCCGCTGCGCACTTCGATATTGTCTTCAGCGCTTTTGCCCCGTGGTACCGATTCGTGTGGCAGGTTAGGTACCTGAATCAACAGGTTTTGCAGTTCTCCTTCTATTACTTCAAGGTTTTGTGTAAGTGTTTTAATTTCATCTTTCAGGGTGGCCGTTTTTTGCCTGGCTGTTTCTGCTTCGTCCTTTTTCCCGGCTTTGAACAGATCGCCTATCTGTTTTGAGAGGGTGTTCATTTCAGCCTGTCTGTTATCCGATTCAAGCTGAAGTGCCCTTCTTTTTTTGTCGGTTTCAATGATCTTTGAAATGACTTCATTACTCTCAAAGTTCTTTATACCAAGTTTTTCTATAACCAGGGCAGTGTTTTCTCTGATGAAATTAATTGTAAGCATGATCTTCAGCTTTTTGGTTAAAAAAAAATCTCCTGACTTTTATAACAAAGAAATCAGGAGATTTTTCATATTTTAATATTTGTTTTATTCAGCAGCAGGAAT
The DNA here is from genome assembly GCA_046485045.1 of Bacteroidales bacterium. Lineage (GTDB taxonomy): Bacteria > Bacteroidota > Bacteroidia > Bacteroidales > UBA10428 > JAFGPL01. The sequence goes on along the minus strand of JAWOHT010000217.1, from coordinate 39,716 downwards.
TACAGAAACATAAGATTTGTTATTCTTTTTCTTTTTAAATTCTACTGTTCCATTAATTAAGGAAAACAGGGTGTGGTCTTTTCCCATTCCGACATTAAGACCAGGAAAGTGTGTTGTACCTCTTTGACGTACAAGTATATTTCCGGCTTTGGCAATCTGGCCGCCGAATAATTTAACCCCGAGGCGTTTACTTTCGGATTCCCTGCCGTTTCTTGAACTACCAGCTCCTTTCTTATGTGCCATTTCAATATGCTTTTAAAATGTTATTTATTCTTTTTTGTATCGGCTGCTTTTTTTTCAGCTTTAGCTTTGGGTGCAGCCTTTGGTTTTTTTGCAACGGGTGTAGCCTTTACCTCATCATCGGCGCTTTTTTTTGCCGTGGTTTTTTTGGCTTTTGGCTGAACGGTTTCAGTTTCCGGGGTTGCTGCAACAACTGTAGCTTCGGTAACAGCTTCAGCCTTCACAGGCTCTTCTGCCTTTTCTTTTTTAGGCGATGACGCTTTTTTTGAAGCCCCGCTTTCCAGAATCTCGTCAATTAATAGTTCGGTAAGGTATTGCCTGTGACCATTCAGTTTCTGGTACCCTTTTCTTCTTTTCTTCTTGAATACAATAACTTTGTCACCTTTAAGGTGAGAAACAATTTTGGCTGTAACCACTGCATTCTTTACATATGGGTCTCCAACCATTACTTTTCCGTCATTGTCAATAAGTAATACTTTATCGAACCCGACTACAGAACCTTCTTCATCCTGCAGACGATGAACATATACTTTTTTATTCTTCTCAACCTTAAATTGTTGACCGGCAATTGATACTATCGCGTACATTGAATTTAATTTTCAATTATTTAATTGGGACTGCAAAAATATAAAAGTTTGATTGAACTGCAAACAATTACGAGTTTTTTATTTTATATCACGAAATATTATCTCATGATACGGGTCAATAAATTTATAACAAAGGGCGTAATTATTTGATATACCAAAGAGAAAAGAAACCATAATAAGATTTAAATTTTGATTTCATTATATTTGCACCTATATTAGTTCAATAAATTTTCTTTTTTAGAAAAGAATGACGAAGATTAAACTGAACGTTTTAGGAATATCATACAGTCAGACTCAAACCGGGGCATACGCATTGGTTTTATCAGAAGAAGGAGGTAAAAGACGCATCCCCATAATCGTAGGAGGATTCGAGGCCCAGGCTATTGCAATTCAGCTTGAGGGGTTGAAACCTCCACGGCCCCTGACTCACGATCTTTTTCTTAATTTTGCCAATACATTCGAAATCGATTTGCTGGAAGTTATTATATATAAGCTTGAAGAAGGTGTATTTTTTTCAAAACTTACCTGCGATAACGGGAAAAATATTGTAGAAATTGATGCCCGTACTTCCGATGCCATTGCCCTCGCCCTGCGATTCAGATGCCCGATATTTACCACCGAGGAGATTATGCAGCGGGCAGGTATCATACTTGATTTTGAGAAAGAATCTGGAGAACAGCCTGATGCTGAAAAAAGTGCAGGTGTTCGCGATATAAAAATTGAAGACCAATCAAAAAGCGAAGAGCTTAAAAATATAAAGGCCCAGGATCTTAAATCTTTACTTGATGAGGCTATTCGTGATGAAAATTATGAAAGGGCTTCATTAATCAGAGACGAAATTAATCGTCGTAAGAACAGGTAAGTTATTCACGGTTATATTCTTATAGTAGGCTTTTCAAATATAATTATATGGCAACAGACCCTGATAATAATGGTCAGATAATAAAAGTAAAGGAGCTGGAACGTCAGGTTGCCTTGTACCTTACCGATCTTGATAAATATAAAAATATTTTCGAAGATGCTCCTATTGGCATTTTCAGAGCAACAATAGGCGGACGTTATATTGAGGCAAACATTACCCTGGCAAGACTTCTCGGGTATAATGATATCAATGAGCTGATTAACAGGGTTACTGATATTGGCAGGCAGGTATTTCTAAAATCCGGGGAAAGAAAAAAACTGCTCAGGCAATGTTATAAGCTGAATGCACCCCTGCGACAAGAGACCGTTTTTAAAAAGAAAGACGGTTCGCTGCTGCCGGTTGCGCTTACCTATAAACTGGTAAGAAATGCAAAAAAGAAGCCATTGTATCTCTCTGGGGTTGTTGAAGATATCTCTGAAATGCGAATAGTTGAAGAAAACCTCATCAGAGAGCGCAACCAGCTTCGGGGCATCATTGACAACATACCTGATTATATTTACCTTATAGATTGTGAAGGGAACTTTATTCTTGCCAACAAAGCTTTTGCCAGCCTTGTAAAAGTTTCCGGCCCCGATGAGCTTGTCTCTAATCAAAAGCTTAATATCTCTTCGAATGAGTTTGCCAGGAATGTTCTTGTTGATGATTTTGAAACCATAAAAAGAGGTAAATCTGTATATAATAAAGAAATTTCAGGGTATAACAGTACCATTTCGGGTAATGTATATGCCTATTTCACGAAGATACCTTTCAGGGATGAAAACGGCCGTGTGGCCGGAATGATAAGTATTGGAAGAAATGTTACCGAACTAAAAATGGCTGAACAGAAAATAATTGAAAGCCAGGTTAGTTTTAAGACCATCATCGAAAGCGCCAACAGCGCAATATGGCTTCTTGACAGAAATTATACAGTAATAGCTGCCAATTCAAATTTTACCACATTCTTCAAATCGTGTTTTAGTAAAGAAATTAAGGCGGGTGATAATTTTTACGCTCTTTTGCCCGAAAAGCAGAAATATAACTGGAAAAAGGTTTTCCGTAAAGCCCTTGAAGGGAATAATTGGACAAAAGATGACGGGTTTATAATAAATGGAAACCTGACATACTTTGAACTAACGGTGAACCCAATTATTGATGACAATAAAAAAATTACCGGGGTAACTTTTTTTCTCACCGATGTTACCGAACGAAAAATTACCGAAGATGCCATAAAAGAGAGTGAGGAGCGTTTCAGGCAACTGGCAGAAAACACCAACGATGCATTTATCTTGAGTAGTAAATCGGAGGTACTTTGGGCCAACCAGGCATTCGAGAGGCTTTTTTTCAAAAAGGTTTCAGACCTGTTGCTAAATCCTTTTGTTATTGATGAAATTGTTCACCCTGATGATAAAAACAGGTATATCAAATGCGCAAGAAAAGGCAATACATCAAAAAACTCAGCCCAGGGAGGACGTTTTCGCATTCTGCTTCCAGATGGCAAAATACGATGGCTCTGGGGAAGGACCTTTCCAATACCCGATGAAAAGAATAAAGTTTACAGGTATGTTACAGTTATTAGTGATATAACCGAACAATTTGAATTGCAAAATATTATTGCTAAAACTAAAACTCAACAAAAGGCGATACTCGATAACATACCCTATCTTGCATGGCTGAAAGACAATGAAGGCCGTTATATTTCGGTTAACAGGCCTTTTGCCGAGAAATTCGGACTTGAACCCGATGAAATTATCGGAAAGACCGATTTTGATATTGCCCCAAAAGAAGATGCTGAGCAAATTCAGAAAACCGACATGGAGGTGATGAAAAAAGGTTCGAGGCAACTTTTTGAGGCTGTTGAGGGATTGGGGAAAGATAAAGAATGGATTGAAACATTTAAAACACCTATCTTCAACAACGAAGGTAAATTAATCGGGATTACCGGTATTTCACGAGACATTACCGAGCGAAAGACTATGGAAGAGATTTCGCGGCAACGTGAAGAACATTTCAGCGCACTGCTGCAGAATTCATCCGACTCTATTACCATTTTCGATAAAAATGGCTTAATCATTTTTGAAAATTCACCCAAAAACAAGATATCAGATTTTGATATTGAAGAACTCATCGGGAAATCAATTTATGAAATTATCCACCCCGATGAGGAAGATAATTTTCGTGAACTATTTAAAGAGATATTATCAAATCCGGGTAAACAAATAAAAAAGGAGTATCGCAGCCTGCATAAAAACCGAAAGTGGATTTATGTTGAAAGTATTTTTTCAAACCAGATCAATAACCCGGTAATAAATGGTATTGTTGTTAACTCCCGCGATATCTCCGAGCGCAAGATGGCCGATCTTAAAGAAAAGGTATATCATGATAACCTGGTGTTTTTAAGTAATTCTGCACTCGACCTGCTGGGAATTTCATCAAAAGAAGATATTTTTCTCTACATTGGGGTTAAACTTCTTCAGTTTCTTGAAAATGCCATTATTATTGTGTCATCTTATGTTGAAGAGAAAAATGTTTTCAGAATAGAATGTTTCACGGGCCCAGATGGTATCAATAAACTTATTCCACGCTATTTCGGGAAAGACCTGGTGGGCCTTACCTTCCCCAACAACAAAAAACTTTCAGACCTTAGCACTGCAGGCTCTGTTATGACTATTAAAGATAACCAGGAAATATTCAAGTTTAAAGGTATTGATTATGAAGACTTTATAGAAACACTTGATAAACTCCAGGTTCATAAAATTTACAATATCTCGCTTGCACGGCATAACAAACTACTTGGCAATATTACCATTCTCACACTCAATAAAACAATCATCAAGTTTAAACATATTATCGAAACATTTGTGCACCAGGTAGCGGTTGCTTTGCACCGTAGCCAGCTCGAATACGAACTGGTGAAGGCAAAAGAGAAAGCCGAGGAATCAGACAAATTAAAAACTGCCTTCCTGGCTAATATGTCACACGAAATCAGGACCCCGATGAACGGAATTCTTGGCTTTGCCGAAATGCTTAATGACGAATTACTTAGTGCAGGTAACCGTAAGAAATACCTCGAAATCATTCACAGCAACGGAAAAATGCTTATCAACCTGATTGACGATATCATTGATTTTGCAAAGATTGAAGCCGGACAAATAAATGTTGTTCCCCGGGATTTTTCGCTTAACACGTTACTCTCACAGATACACTCTTCTTTTCTTACAGAACAGCTTAAAAAAGACAGCTCTATGGTAAAGCTCAGGGTTAAAAAAGCCCTGACCAGCGAAGATAGTTATATCAATACCGATCCGAACAGGTTGAGGCAGATTTTAACAAACCTTATCGGAAACTCTTTTAAATTTACTGATGAGGGGTTTATTGAGTTTGGTTATAAAAAAACTAAAAAGAATTATCTTCATTTTTTTGTGAAAGATACAGGTATTGGCATACCTAAGGATAAGTTAGAAGTAATATTCGACAGGTTTATCCAGGCCGATAGCTCTTCTACCCGGAAATATGGCGGTTCGGGGCTGGGTCTGGCCATTTCAAAAGGTTTTGTTGAATTGCTTGGAGGAGAAATGTGGGCCGAATCTGAAGAAAACATAGGATCAACCTTTCATTTTACCATACCATTTGTTGCTGCCAAAAAAGTCGGTGACGAAAACATTGCCAAGAGACGGCCTAAGAAGAATTATGACTGGGAAGGCAAAGTTTTTCTTGTTGCCGAGGATGACAAGTTCAGTTATAAATTTCTCGAGAGTTTTCTGAAACAAACGAAGGCTGAGGTACTGCATGCATTTGACGGCAAAGAAGCAATTGCTATTTGTATGAAGAATAATATTGATCTTGTGCTGATGGATATCCAAATGCCCGAAATGAACGGCCTGCAGGCAACCGAAGTAATAAAAAAATTCAACAAAAACCTGCCGATAATTGCTCAGACTGCCAACGCTATTACCGAAGAGAAACAAAAATGTTTTGAGGCAGGTTGCGACGATTTTGTGACAAAACCTGTAAATATAGCCGAACTCTACAATAAAATAGACAAATGGCTGTCAGTTAGGAAATCATAAGCCTGATTATTGCATGTGCCTGATTGAATATTTATCTGTATTTTTTATTGTTATATATGTTTTTACCATTGCATTGCTTCTTTGTGGCTGGTTAAGACTTAAAAAAAGCGTTGCGGTGCAGTCCGGTAGTTACCCTTACATAAGTGTGGTGGTTGCAGTACGCAACGAAGAACATTATATAGCACGGCTGCTTGAAGACCTGCTTGTACAGCATTATCCCCAGAAAAGCTACGAAATAATAGTTATAGACGACAATTCCGAAGACCATACGGCAGAAGTTGTGGGTAAGTTCTGCCGGCAGTATCCAGAACTTATAAGGCTCTTACCAATTGCACATGATAAAAAAGGTAAAAAGCATGCATTGGATACGGGAATCAAATCTGCCAAAGGCGATTTAATACTCACAACCGATGCAGATTGCAGGGTGCCTCTACGCTGGATTGGTTCGTATGCAGATTTTTATATTTCTGAAAACAAGCCAAAAATAATTACCGGCCTGGTAGACTTTGAGCAGCGCAAAGGCATATTCATGGCTTTACAAAACATTGAATTTCTTAGTCTTGTGGGTTCGGGTGCAGGGGCAGCCGGTATCGGCAAACCGGTGTATTGCAATGCGGCCAACCTTTTATTTGAAAAAAAAGTTTACCTTCAAATAAAAGATCCTTTAGAACACAAAGCAGTTTCGGGCGACGATACTTTTTTGTTGCATCATGTTAAAAAACTGTTTCCGGATGAAATTAAGATGATAAAATCGCCAGAGGCGATTGTTTACACAAAACCGGCTGTAACACTTAAAGAATTTTTAAGGCAGCGGATTCGCTGGGCTTCAAAAGCAAAATATTATAGAGATTTCGATACTTTGATTTTGGGGGGTGTTGTATTGACGATAAATGCAGCCACGATTGGCTGGTTTGCAGGTGCATTGTTTTTCGGGGTGAAACTGTTTGGCTGGCTTGTATTAATTAAATGTATTTCAGACTGGCTGATGATCTCTCCGGTGCTGTCATTCTTTCATAGAAAAAAGCTACATTATTTTGTGCCTCTGTTATCGGTAATTTATCCTTTTTACATTGTTACAACATCCATCTTCTCTTTATTTGCAAAAGTTGAATGGAAAGACAGGATTTACAGTAAGAATTAAGGTTTATTACCAACAGGCAAAAGTTTATTTAACAAGTACCACCTGTTGCGTTTCTGAATTGCCGTTTACCGATACCTTTATATAATAGGTGCCTTCTATGTATTTTTCAGCTGAGATATCGAGATTTAAGATACGGTTGCCGGGTTGCATCATTTCATTAAAAAGTATTTCGGTTTTACGACCTTTTATTTCAAAAAATTCGATGGCGACCATACTTTCTTCTTGCAATACCAGGCTTATATTCAGATACTCGCTGGTTGGATTAGGAAATACTTCAAACAGCTTTTCAGACTTGATAACAGTGTTTTCTGCTTCTGATGGTTTGGTGGCTTTGTTGTTGTAAGCAGCCTGATAAGCATAATTGGTATTTTTGTTGGCCGAAGTTTTAATGTTCGTTAGCACCAGCAACGGGTAACGGTGCCAGTCACAATACCATCTGTAGGTAACAATTTGCACATCCTGTACCACACCTGATAATTCGTAACTATAAGATTTGATTGTCTTTACCCTTAAGGTATTGTCAATAGTATAATTACCGGGGAGTATGAGTTTTCCGAATCCATCGCCGAGGATTTCATATGTTCCCGAAATATCACTTGTTGAATTCCCGTATCTGTAAGTACCTCTGAACGTGCCTTCATATTTATCGTTCATGGTAAACGGGTAAACCATTTTAACAAAGGGCTTATCGAATTTGGTTACAGCCAGGTTATCGAGCGAACTGTAGCCGTATTGTTCAATACGGTCTTCTGTAATCCTGAAGTAGAAACGGTTATTAAACTCGTTCAGCTCGGTGTTTGCCTGAGGAAAAAGCTGGGTATTGGATGAATGATATGAACTTTGTACATAACCCGTAAAATCGCTTGTGGTTTCCAACGCTGAGAAATCCCAGGTAACGTTGGCACCCTGCGCTCCCGGCTCAGAATATTTACAAAGCTTCATTGCGTTGTTCGATTCGTTCTTTATGGCATGCTTTTCAAACTCAAGCTTTATTGGTTTTTGTGCATTTAAATATGCCGATACGGCAATGAAGAATGCAATTATTTGTATCTTTTTCATAGTACGATTGTTTTGCAGGTATTTTTTTAAACAAATTTATGAAAAAGCGCTGATAAATGCCCGCTAAATTTATTAAAATCAGTTTCCGAGCTCTGAAATAAATTTTATCCTAACAAGTCTGATATCTTCTTCAGTATATTCGTTTTCCCCCAAGGCTTTGAGCGCTTCTTCAACCGATTCTGATTCGGCTTCTTCTTTAAAGTAATCGAATATCTCCTGTTGGTGTTCGTGGTCAAGCACCGTGTCAATATAATAATCAATGTTTAGTTTTGTACCTGAGTTGATAATTGACTCTATTTCGTCGAGTAATGTAGGCATGTCAATATTTTTTGCATTGGCAATGTCTTCGAGCGACAACTTTCGGTCTATGCTTTGAATGATGTAGACTTTGTTGCCCGATTTATTTACCACCGATTTGACAACCATATCCTGAGGTCGGACAATTTCTTTTTCTTCAACATAGTTTTTTATAAGGTCAACAAACTCTTTGCCGTATTTTTTGGCCTTACCTTGTCCCACACCTGTGATATTCTGTAATTCGTCGAGCGATACAGGATATTGTGAGGCCATATCTTCAAGAGAAGGGTCCTGGAAGATTACAAACGGAGGCAGGTTAAGCTTTTTCGATATTTTCTTTCTCAGGTCTTTCAGAATGGTAAAGAGTTCTTCGTCAATAGTCCCCGAACGTTCTGCGCCGTATATGGTAAAATCGTCATCATCGGTATCGGGGTATTCATTATCTTCTGAAAGCATTAACGAATAAGGATTTTTGAGGTAAGTATATCCATTTTCATCCATTTTCAGTAGCCCGTAATTCTCAATGTCTTTCTGAATTAAACGGGCGATGAGCGCTTGCCTGATAATGGTATTCCAGAATTTGGGGTCTTTATCGTTTCCACTGCCGAATATTTTCAGATGATGGTGTTTATATGCCTTAACCATGCTGGTTTTAATGCCGGCAAGTACATTGGCCACATGGTCGGCTTTAAACTTTTCTTTAATCTCTATGATGGTTTCGAGCACTTTAACAAGGTATGAACTGCCATCGAACAGGGTTTTAGGTTTCAGGCAGTTGTCACAGTTTTCACATTCCCCGGGCATGGTTTCGCCGAAATACGCGAGCAACTGCTTTGGCCTGCAAACAGTAGATTCGCAATACGATACTGTTTCTATCAACAACTGCTTGCCGATTTCCTGCTCGGCGACAGGTTTGCCCTGCATAAATTTCTCAAGTTTCTGAATGTCTTTGTAGCTGTAAAATGCAATGCATTTACCCTCACCGCCGTCGCGGCCTGCGCGTCCTGTTTCCTGGTAATATCCTTCGAGGCTTTTCGGAATATCGTTGTGTATCACAAAACGAACATCGGGCTTATCAATACCCATTCCAAATGCAATGGTTGCAACGATAACATCAACATCTTCCATCAGGAATTTATCCTGGTTTTCACTTCTCGTTGCTGAGTCCATTCCAGCGTGGTAAGCCAATGCTTTGATACCGTTTACTTTCAGAACCTCGGCAAGCTCTTCCACCTTTTTGCGGCTTAGACAATAGATAATACCCGATTTGCCGGAATTGCCCTTAATATATTTAATGATTTCTTTCGTTGCATTTTTCTTTGGCCTTATCTCATAGTAAAGGTTATGCCTTCTGAAAGATTCCTTGAAAACATCGGCATTCATCATTTCAAGGGTTTTCTGTATATCGTGCTGTACTTTCGGGGTGGCAGTTGCCGTAAGTGCAATAATGGGTGCTGTGCCTATTTCATTAATTATCGGACGTATCCTTCTGTATTCAGGCCTGAAGTCGTGTCCCCACTCAGATATGCAATGTGCCTCGTCTACAGCATAAAACGAGATTTTTACCTGGTTGAGGAACAGTATGTTTTCTTCTTTTGTCAGAGATTCGGGGGCAACATACAGCAGTTTGGTTTTTTTATCAAGAATATCCTGCTTAACCTTGGTTACCTGTGATTTGGTAAGCGACGAATTCAAAAAATGCGCCACCCCGTCTTCTTCGCTGAAACTACGCATGGCATCTACCTGATTTTTCATAAGCGCAATCAGGGGTGAAATTACAATGGCCGTACCCTCCATAATTAGTGAAGGAAGCTGGTAGCAAAGTGATTTTCCACCTCCGGTGGGCATTAAGACAAAAGTATCCCTTCCGGCAAGTACATTTAAGATTATGTTTTCCTGGTTTCCTTTAAAACCGGTAAACCCAAAGTATTTTTTTAAAACTTCTGATAATGAAATATCACGTTCAAGACTCATTAGCTCTTAATTCTAAATTACATGACGAGATTTTAAAACATTAAATGAGACTAAATGTCAGATTTTTTATAAAACTCAACCTAAAGCAGAAACTTATACGAACACATTGATAAAATGTTATATAGGTTTCTTTTGAACCCAATTTTCATATTCTTCATGAGAATAAAGAATTATGAATACATTTGTAATCTAAATTTATAAACTTTTTTAATTCTTTTGCTTAGTTTTTTACTTTTTTAACTAAAGAAGTAATAATACAACCATAACCTAACCATAAATGGGAGAAAAATTAAAAGGTGAAATGTCTTTTCTCGAACATCTTGAAGAACTCAGGTGGCATATTTTTAGAGCTGCAATGGCAATATTGGCGGTGGCAATCGCCGCATTTGTTTTTAAGCAGTTTGTTTTCGATGGTGTTATCCTGGCGCCAAACACTCCTGATTTCTGGACCAACCGCATGTTGTGTAAATTAGGTCATTTTGTTAATATTCCAAAGCTCTGCATCAATTCGAATCCTTTTGAACTTAAAAGCATTTTTATGGCCGGGCAGTTTATGACGCATATTAAAATTTCACTAATCGGCGGTCTTATAATAGCATTTCCCTATGTTTTCTATGAATTCTGGAAATTTTTCAGTCCTGCACTTTATCCTAACGAGAGACAACATGCCAGGGGAGCAATTTTTTTTATTTCGCTGCTTTTTATCCTGGGGGTTTTGTTTGGTTATTATATCATATCACCCATGTCGGTTCATTTTCTCGGTTCATACCGGGTAAGCGAATTGGTAGAAAATGAGATCAACCTTATGTCTTATGTTTCCACTGTCTCTTCTGTGACACTTGCCAGCGGGGTAATGTTTGAACTGCCGGCCGTGGTGTTTTTTTTAAGTAAATTAGGCATTATTACCCCCGAATTTCTGAAAAAATACCGACGGTATGCACTGGTGGTTGTACTGATTATTGCAGCCATCATAACACCTCCGGATATTTTCAGCCAGATACTTGTCTCATTTCCATTGTTATTTTTGTATGAAATCAGCATATCTATATCACGAAAAGTTCAAAAAAGAAACGCCAAAAACAACATGGCTGGTTGATAAAGGTGCAATAACTTCTATAATTAAGAAGTTATTTATATATTTTCTCAAACGAAACAGATATGAAATTAAGGACAGAAAACCTGGTAAAAAAGTACCGCAACAGGATCGTGGTTAAAAATGTTTCAATTAACGTGGAACAGGGTGAAATTGTTGGATTGTTAGGCCCCAACGGTGCCGGTAAAACCACATCGTTTTATATAATCGTAGGCCTTATTCAACCCAACGAAGGAAGAACATATTTAGAGGATATTGATATAACACACGAGCCTGTGTACAAGCGTGCACAGAAAGGAATCGGGTACCTTGCCCAGGAAGCTTCGGTATTCAGAAAACTTAGTGTCGAAAACAACCTTCGCGCCGTACTCGAGATGACCGAACTCTCTAAAGAAGAGCAAAAGTTCAGGGTTGAGTCATTATTGAACGAGTTTGGGCTACAGAAAATCAGAAAAAGCCTTGGTATTCAGCTTTCGGGAGGAGAACGCCGAAGAACAGAAATTGCGAGGGCACTTGCCCTCAACCCAAAGTTTATACTACTCGATGAACCGTTTGCAGGTGTTGACCCTATTGCTGTTGAAGACATCCAGGAAATTGTTGCAAAGCTGAAGAAAAAAAATATTGGTATTTTAATCACCGATCACAATGTACACGAAACACTTTCGATTACCGACAGGGCATACCTGCTCTTTGAAGGGGAAATACTTAAACAGGGGACTGCCAAAGAACTTGCCGATGATGAACAGGTAAGACGGGTTTACCTCGGTAAAAATTTTGAACTGAGATAGATAAACATAAAACCATTATTTCTTAGTAAGTTTGCGGTTTAATAATAATTTCATAAAATCTGTGTGAATGCACAAATCTGGATTTGTAAACATACTCGGAAACCCAAATGTTGGTAAATCTACACTGATGAATGCAATGGTGGGAGAAAAGCTCTCTATTATTACATCAAAGGCACAAACAACAAGGCACAGGGTAATGGGTATCGTTAATGGAGAAGATTTTCAGATTGTATATTCAGATACCCCCGGTATTATTAAACCCAGTTACCAGCTACAGTCAGCAATGATGAAGTTTGTGTCAACCGCCCTAACCGATGCCGATATCATATTGTATGTTACCGATGTGGTTGAACAGCCCGATAAAAATGTTTTGTACCTTCAAAAACTAGAGAATGCACAAATCCCGGTTTTGGTAATTCTCAATAAGATTGACCTTGAACAACAAGACAATATTGTAAAGCTTATGACTGATTGGAAACAGTTATTGCCAAATGCAGAGATTGTTCCAGTATCGGCTTTGTTTAACAGCAACCTCACTTTTTTGTTTAACCGGATTTTGGAACTGCTTCCCGAAGGCCCTCCATATTACCCAAAAGATGCACTTACTGATAAAACCGAGCGTTTTTTTGTTTCGGAGATTATACGTGAAAAAATTTTATTGTATTACAAAAAAGAGATTCCATATTCAGTAGAAATTGTTGTGGAGTCATTCAAAGAAGACGATAAGCTTATTAAAATTCAGGCAGTAATTCATGTAATAAGAGATTCGCAAAAAGGCATCATTATTGGACATCAGGGTAAAGCTCTGAAAAAAACCGGCACCGATGCAAGAAAGGATATTGAAAAATTTTTTGGCAAAAAGGTATTTCTCGAACTCTTTGTCAAGGTAACCAAAGACTGGAGAGACAAACCTGTTGTTTTAAGAAATTTCGGGTATCAATAAAAAGGTTTAGGATTACATCTCACGCGAGGATAATTTATAACAGATAAATCATGTCAAATATAGTAGCAATAGTAGGCAGGCCTAATGTTGGAAAATCAACACTTTTTAACCGGCTTACCAGCAGCAAAGATGCCATAGTAGATGAAACCAGCGGTGTTACCCGCGACCGTCATTACGGCAGCGTCATCTGGAACGGTATAGACTTCTCGGTGATTGATACCGGTGGATATGTTAGAAACTCCGATGATATCTTTGAGGAGGAGATAAGGAAACAGGTGAACCTTGCAATTGAAGAAGCCGACGTGGTTATTTTTCTGGTAGATGTGATGAGCGGATTAACCGATCTCGATGAGGCTGTGGCAGAGATATTACGAAAATCAAACAAAAAAATATTTCTTGTTGTAAACAAAGTAGATACTTTTGGGCTGCAATACGATGCAAGCGTTTTTTACCGTTTGGGGCTGGGTGACCCAATGACCATTTCGTCTATCAATGGCAGCGGAACAGGCGATCTGCTCGATGCCGTAGTGAACTCATTGAAGAAAGAAAGCAGCGAAGAAGAAACCGAATTGCCGAGATTTGCAATCATAGGCAGACCAAATGTCGGAAAATCATCGCTTGTGAATACCCTTATCGGTGAAGAGCGCAATATCGTAACACCCATTTCTGGGACTACCCGCGACACGATTCATACCCGGTTTAAAAAATTTAATTATGATTTTTACCTTGTTGATACAGCCGGGTTGAGAAAGAAAAGCAAAGTCTTTGATAATATTGAATTCTATTCGGTGATGCGGTCTATACGGGCTATTGAAAATTCCGATGTGTGCTTGCTTATGATTGACGCCACCCGTGGCATGGAGGCACAAGACCAGAGCATATTCAACCTGGTAAAGAAAAACAGAAAGGGTGTTGTATTGCTTGTGAACAAATGGGACCTTGTGGAGAAAGACACCCATACCACAAAAGAATACACTGCTTATATCAAATCAAAAATTGCACCTTTTCAGGATGTGCCTGTTATATTTACATCGGCGCTTACCAGGCAAAGGGTGTTTAAGGTGCTTGAAACCGCCATTGAGGTATATGAAAACAGAAAGAAAAAAATTCCAACCTCGAAGCTGAATGAAGTAATGCTTGAAGTCATTGAAAATTCACCTCCCCCGGCTGTTAAAGGAAAATATGTACGCATTAAATATGTTACGCAACTTCCTACCCATTCACCATCTTTTGCTTTTTTCTGCAATCTTCCACAGTATGTAAGGGAACCCTATAAACGATATCTTGAAAACAGGTTGCGCGAGAGCTTCAAATTTACCGGTGTTCCGTTACAGATTTTCATGAGAAAGAAGTAATTTCGTGTAATTATTTACCAGTGTATTATTCAATGGGCCGTAGAATCATTATCTGTACTATTCTAATGGGGATTATCTTTGCAGCGTGTGAAGAGATAACCACGGTTAATCCTGTTCCGGCTATCAGGCATAGGGAATTTACACTCGAAATGGGCAGAGATACCCTGGGAAACATTGTGTATGTAGGAAAACTGCTTTTTGATTTCAGCGATGACGACGGTGCTGATTTATACAATACCCCTTATGGTGACACAATATATTCAATCGTTACAGTTCCTTATATTAAGGTTGATACCCAATACATTGAGTCTGACTTTGACACCATTGGCAACTACCTTATTTATGACCCTGATATGAATATTGTAAAGGTAGGGCAGAATAAAACACTAAAGGGTGAAATTGAAATTACCAGGTATTATTTTGAAATTCCTGCCGACACTATTCGTTATGAATACTATATTATTGACCGCGAAAAAAACAGAAGTAATACCGAAGTAACTAATGATATTGGTTTCAGGTAGATTCAGATTTTCAGAAACCTTTCATAATCTATTTCTTCAAGTGCTGCAAGGTTCATGATAGCTTCTTCGCGTGTCTTTCCACAGAACATTTCTTCGGCCTTAAACTGGTCACATACTTTTGGCCTTTGCGGGCTGTAAAAGATTTTGCACCTGTAATCATCTGTTAGGTGAATACAGCGCACTCCAGCCGGCTTGCCATCGGGCATTCCCGGTATTGCCGATGAAATTGAGGTGACTATGCAACATGCTCCACAGCCTTTACGACATTCCATCTACGATGTTCCCCTCGCAATATTATTGTTTGAAGTCGGTTCGTAATACCCTGAACTCTGTACGCCTGTTAAGAAAATGTGCCATTTCCTGCTGGTCTTCGTCTTTTATGCTATTGATGAAGGCTTCGGTTAGTTTGGTTCCAACCGGCAGGAACGGATACATCCCGTTATCTTTTTTGTCAACCACCTTTGGTAACGATTCTCCGTATCCTTTTGCTACCAATCGATTGCTGTTAATGCCCTTTTCAATAAGATAATTCACAACAGATTGTGCCCTTTTTCTCGAAAGTTCAATATTATATTCATCACTTGCCCGCGAGTCGGTATGAGAACCCAGCTCAATGGTAATATTGTCATTTTCATTCAGGGTCTCTACCAGGTTATCAAGGCTTATGAGCGATTCCGGACGCAAATCCCATTTGTTAAAGTCAAAGAATATATTTTCTACTTCAATCGGCTGGTCTATTGGGGTAAGATAAATCTCTGTTTTCAGCTCGGTGCTTTGCGATAAGCCTTTGGTAGTTTCACGTTCCTTACCTTTCAGAAATTTATCTTTCGAAGCAATAAAAACATAGTCTGTACCCGGGTTCAGCATTAATTTAAACGATCCGTCTTTACCGGTTTGCGATTCGAGTGTGATACCATCGCTGCCGATAGATTTAACTGTGGCATCAGGGATAACATCGTCGGTCTTTTCATTTTTAACTATCCCGGTAATGCTAAACCTGAGCGGCGGGAGGAGGAAAGAAAAGATTTCGTCGTTGCCACGGCCTTTACGGGTAGATGAAAAATAGCCGCTTTCGCGCTTCGATTCGAACACAATACCAAAATCGTCTGATGAGGAGTTAATTGGATATTTCATGTTTTCCACAGTCCATTGTCCTGATTCATCTTTTACTGCTTTAAAAATATCGAGCCCGCCCATACCGATATGACCATCGGAGGAAAAATAAAGCGCACCGTCGGCATGCATGTACGGAAAAACCTCATCTCCCGGGGTATTTATCGGACTACCCAGGGTTACAGGCTTTCCCCATTTGGCCGACTTAGCACTTCTGGTTGATACCCATATGTCTTTGCTGTTTTTCCCTTCAGCGTTTACAGTGCTGCCATCCATATCTGAGACAAAATACAATGTAAGCAGGTCGGGCGATATTGCCGGATGTGCTATTACTATGCTGTCAGACTCAATGTCAAGCGGTTCAACCTTGCCCCATTTCTCCCCTTGTCTGGTGGCTGAATATATTTCACAACCCATTGCTTTGCGCTTGCTTAAATTGCAGCGCGTAAAATACATGGTGTTATAATTATCGAATATCAACGGTGTGCCTTCCTCTGCTTCGGTGTTTACAGGTTCCTCAAGCGGAACAGGGGTGCTCCATTTGCCTTTGCGGTCTTGTACCGATACAAAAATGTCGGAAAAATTCTGTCCTGTACTGCCATGCTCCGATTTGCCAAAAGACCCGTCGCGTGAAGAAGTAAAGTAAACCTCGCGGTAATCTTCGCTACCGTAAGTCGGACTGTAGTCACTGAATTTTGAATTGAAAAACTTCATCTCTTCTACCACATACCCGTTAGGAAACTCCATCCATTCAAGTGCAAGGTCACAGGAGACCATTCCATCGTTGCCGCGTGGGTCTGAAGGCACAATTTCTTTAAATGCCTGGTATTGTTTTTTGGCCTCTTCATACTTCTGGTTCATCTTTAATGCATCGGCATAATAGAGAATAGCAAGCGGATTGGGATAATCCTTGGCCAGCACTTTGCCGTACCAAAGCTCCGATTGTGCTGGATTGTTAGTTTTCCTGTAGCACTCTGCAATGTAAAATGCAATATCCAGTTTGTCGCTTTTCGACATGGTTTTTTCATAAGCTTCTTTAAACTGGTCAATGGCCAGGTAATATTCACCTGCATCATAAGTTTCAAAAGCCCTTCCCGATTTTTTCGATTGAGCTTCAACATTATTGAAGAAGAAGATGAGCAATATGGGCAGGCCGGCTTTTAATATCTGTTTCATTTTACCTCTTTTTTCAAAATAAATGAGTTCAAATTATTAAACGTGTTTTACGAAATTTTATTCTGTTTTGTCAGAATTATAACAACAAGTCAAATTTATAATTTTCTTCAAGTTGAAAAAACCAATAATTCATACAAAATTAGTTTAAATTATCTTTTGGCAGAGAAAGTTCAGGTACTGTTATTAACATTGACGGTTTTTTCGAAACAACAAAATGAAAAAAGGCCGTGAAAACGGCCTCTTTCAAAGCAAAAAAATATTAATTAATTGATGCGCCGAATTTTTATCTTGTAAACAAGAGTTCACGGTATTTGGGCAGTGGCCATATTTCATCATCTACTACGAGTTCGAGTTTGTCAATATGGTACCTGAGGTCATCCAGATACGGGGCAATGGTTTTGGAATAAGCCAATGCTTTTTTATGCTCATCCTCAATCTGATTAGCTGTTTTCCTGGCTTCTGTCATTTCTGCCGTTTTTGACTTGATGTATTTAACATGCTCGGCGATGTTTCTAATCAGCTCAATCCTTCCTGAAGCCAGCTCCTTGAACTCTTTTTCGCTGAATATTTCTTTCAGGCCCTTTACATTTTCAATGAGTATCGTCTGGTACTTTACTGCCGTGGGCACAATATGGTTGATGGCAAGGTCGCCCAGCACGCGAGATTCGATCTGTATCTTCTTGGTGTAAATGTCGAGCCTTACATGATTTCGTGCTTCAATTTCCCTCTCTGTGAGAATTCCGAGGTTTACAAAGAGTTTTTTCGATTTTTCGGTAAGGTATGCATCATATGCTTCAACCGGATTGGCAACATTGGTTAAACCACGTTTTAAAGCTTCTAACTTCCAGTCATCGCTGTAGTTGTTACCTTCGAAGCGTATTTTCTTTGAATCGGCGATGTATTTCCTTAATACCTGAAAAATTGCCTCATCTTTTTTCACACCCTTGTTAATCAGCTTGTCAACATCTTTTTTAAATTCTATAAGCTGTTCGGCAACTGCGGTGTTAAGCGTGGTCATGGCAGAAGCACAGTTTGCAGATGAGCCCACCGCCCTGAATTCAAATTTGTTACCGGTGAAGGCAAACGGGGAGGTCCTGTTTCTGTCGGTATTGTCGAGAAGAATTTTTGGTACCTTGATGATATTCAGTTTCAATTCGGTTTTCTCATCCGGGGTCATTTTTTTGGTAGTCACTGTTTTCTCTAACTGATCGAGCATTTTTGTAAGCTGACTGCCAATAAAAACAGAGATAATTGCAGGTGGCGCTTCGTTGGCACCAAGCCTGTGGGCATTTCCTGCAGATGCAATACTGGCCCTTAACAGGTCTGCATGGTTGTTGACTGCCTTAATGGTATTTACCAGGAAAGTTAAAAACTGCAGGTTGGTCTTGGGGTTTTTACCCGGGCCCAGAAGGTTCACACCAGTGTTGGTCATCATTGACCAGTTGTTATGTTTGCCCGATCCGTTGATATCTTTGAAAGGCTTTTCGTGGTGCAGAAAAGTAAAATTATGATGTTTTGCTACCTTCCTCATAATGTCCATGAGCAGAATGTTGTGGTCTACCGCGAGGTTACACTCCTCAAAGATTGGCGCACATTCGTACTGGTTTGGCGCTACTTCGTTGTGCTTGGTTTTTACCGGAATACCAAGTTTGTAGCACTCTGTCTCGAATTCACGCATATAATTTGATACGCGTTCGGGTATTGATGCAAAATACTGGTCCTCTAATTGTTGGTCTTTTGATGACGCGTGGCCCATAAGCGTACGCTCGGTAAGTACCAGGTCAGGACGGGCGTTATACAACGCGGTATCTATCAGAAAATATTCCTGCTCCCATCCCAGGGTTGCAATCACTTTTGATACATCCTTGTCAAAATACTGGCAAATATCCACTGCTGCTTTGTCGAGAACGTTCAACGCTTTAAGAAGCGGAGTTTTATGGTCTAATGCTTCACCCGTGTATGAAACAAATATTGTAGGGATACTTAATGTTTTGCCTACGATAAATGCCGGAGAAGACGGGTCCCATGCCGTATAGCCCCTTGCTTCAAAAGTATTTCTTATACCACCACTCGGAAAACTTGATGCATCAGGTTCCTGCTGAACCAGCAATTTTCCAGAAAAGTTTTCAAGCACTGTGCCGTCGGGATTCAGATCAATAAAAGCATCATGCTTCTCTGCTGTTCCCTCTGTCAGCGGCTGAAACCAGTGTGTATAGTGGGTTGCCCCGTTTTCTAATGCCCAGGCTTTCATGCCTGTTGCAACCTGGTCGGCAATTTTGCGGTCAATTCTGGTGCCTTTCTCAATGGCTTCCATTACCTGGCCGTATGCTTCGCCCGTGAGGTACTTTTCCATTTTAAACTTGTCAAACACATTTACTCCAAAATAATCTGAAGTAAGTGAACTGGGAGGTTCAAACTCTACCGGTTTCCTTCCGTACACTTCTTTGAGTGCATTAAATCTAATTACTGCCATATTTTAAATTATTAATTAATTAATTTAGGAGCAAATATATAAAATAATTTTATATACCTATTATAAAATGGAATAAAAAAATGAAAAATATAGAAAATATATAAAAAAGCAATTAAAAAAGCGGGGTATAAAATAAAAATAGTACATTATATGAAGTATTTCAGGGTTTGTAAAAATTTGCTTAATTATTACAAAAAACAATTAAAAAGCATATTATAATTAATAAATGATAGAATATATACTATTTTTAATTAGAAAATGTAAATTGAAGTTAAAACAGGGTTTAATTTCTATTTAAACTAATGCAGGAAATTCTTATAGAATTACTAATTTATACCAATGCAGAACCTTGATGGCTGTTTTTAGGAATTTTTACCCGAAAAGAAATGGTAGAACCAGATAATGGTCTCAATTCCTTTGTGCAGGTAGTCGATTCTAAAATTTTCATTTGGGGAATGTATGGCATCCGATTCAAGTCCGAATCCCATTAGAATAGATTTTACGCCTAAAATAGATTCAAAATCCGATATTATCGGGATACTACCCCCACTTCTGATGGGTATTGGTTTTTTTCCGAATGTTTTTTCATATGCCAGGCCTGCAGAAACAAATCCCTTTGATTCGATTGGAGAAACATAGGCCTTACCACCATGCAGGTATTCAACACTAACCTTTACACCAGGAGGCGCTGTATTTTTTATATGTTTCTCAAAAAGAAGGGCTATTATTTCGGGGTCCTGGTGTGGAACCAGCCGAACAGTGATTTTTGCAAATGCTTTTGACGGAATGATTGTTTTAGTGCCTTCTCCCGAATATCCGCCCCATATACCGTTTACATCAAGTGCCGGCCGCATACCTATTCTTTCTAACACGGCGTACTCTTTTTCTCCGTAAACATCGGGAATTCTGATGCTGCTTTTAAACCTTTCGATATCAAAAGGTGCCTTTTTCAGCTCTTCCCTTTCAATATCAGAAATGATTTCAACATCGTCGTAGAAACCGGGAATGGCAATTTTATGATGATTGTCGGTTAAGCCTGATATTATTTTTGCCAGTGCATTTACCGGGTTCATCACCGCGCCACCGTAATGACCGGAATGCAAATCGCGGTCAGGGCCGGTGACTTCAACCTGGAAACTGCATATACCCCTTAACCCGTTAGTGATTGAAGGTGTTTCTTCTGTGGCCATGGTAGTGTCAGACACAATAATAATGTCAGATGAAAGCAATTTCTTATTATTTATACAAAATTCCTTCATTCCTGCAGAACCTACCTCTTCTTCACCCTCGATCATGAATTTTACATTGCAATTCAGCTTTTTAGTTCTTACAAGATATTCAAATGCTTTAATATGCATAAACATTTGCCCTTTATCGTCGTTGGCGCCGCGTGCGTAAATCCTGTTGTCCCTTATTTCGGGTTCAAAAGGGGGAGAGGTCCATAAATCAAGCGGTTCGGCCGGCATAACATCGTAATGGCCGTAAACCAGTATGGTTGGTTTGGTTGCATCCAGGGTTTTTTCACCAAAAACCACCGGATTACCCGACGTGGCATAAACACATGAATGGTCAACCCCTGCCTTTAAAAGCAAATCTGCAATATATTCCGCTGCTTCTTTCATATAAGGTTTATTTTCAGGCTTTGGGCTTACCGACGGAATTCTGATAAGTCTAAAAAGTTCGTCAAGAAAACGTGACTGGTTTTCTGCGATGTATGTTTTAATTTCTGTCATTTTGTTTAGGATTGATTTATGGTTTTATATTCTGGTACAAAAATTAGTTCAATCCGGGCTTAAATTATATGAAAATAATCATCAGACAGATTTTTCTTTCAGGTATTCTTTGGCGGTGAGTTCAAGTTCTTTGTACCATGCATCACCAAACCTTCTGATCAACGCTTCTGCAACAAATTCGTACACCCTTGTTTTTTTTCGGTTTCCAAGCAATATGGCTGGTTTGCAGATATCCCACCTGTCGTAATTTACCGCATCAAAATCGTTGAATTTTCTTACCCGCACGGGGTAGAGGTGGCATGAAACAGGTTTCCTGAAAGTAATTTTGCCTTCAAGATATGCTTTCTCAATGGCACAGCGGGCAATACCGCTTTCAAAAATTGTAAAGGCACACTCCTCACCATGGTTTAGTTGTGTTACCGGTTCACCGTCGGCATCGGTGTAACAAACACCTTTCGTTTCGATTTCCTTCAGGCATTCCGGTCTTAGATATTCTTTTACAATATCAAAAATCTCTTTGAGCTTTTCAATCTCTTCCGGCAGGAGCGGTGCGCCTGCTGCACCCTGCACACAACAAGCCCCTTTGCATTTATCAAGGCCGCAGATGAAAAATTCTTCAATAACATCAAGACTGATGAGGGTTCTGTTAATCTTAAACATTGCAATGGAATTTGTGGATAAAATTAATTTAATTTGTACAACAATAAAATGTATAACGATGCCAAAAGCAACTGTAGGAGGAATTATATTCCGTGAAAATGGAGGTAAGACAGAAGTGTTACTTACCAAAAGAAATATCAAACCTTTTAAAGATTACTGGTGCATTCCGGGCGGCCATATAGAACAATACGAAGATACCATAGAAGCCGTGATAAGGGAAGTGAAGGAAGAGACCAACCTTGATTTTCAACCCCTTTATTTATGCTATCTTGACGAAATATTCCCGGAGATAGACCTGCATAATATTGTACAGATTTTTTATGGTGAGGCTACCAATGTTCCCCGCGCCGAGCCCGGGGAAGTTTCGGATATCGGGTGGTTTGATATTGAAGAGGCCCTTAAGATGAACCTGGCTTTCAGGCATGGCGAGGCGCTGAGGATATTTGAAAAATTAGTTTTAAGGGAGATATAAAAGGAATAATACAATGGAATTCAGAAATTGTATTGCAAAATTGTGCCTGTTTTTAGCTGTGTTGCCTTTTCATGCATTTTCTCAAAACCATCCTTTAAAAAAAGGCGCTTACAGAAACTGTATTGATTTTAATTCAAATAACCCATTTATTGAATCTGGATTTTTTATTAAAAAAATATACAGCAGTAAAGTTCCTGAACTTTATATTGTTAAACCCCATGACCCAAGAGTAAAAAAGAAAATTATTGAGAAAGTAATCTGGGGAATTTATGATGGTAATGATTTTTATCTCAATGCAGAAAAAATGGGGATGAAATTCGGATATATCAGGATCGAAAAGTTAGGGAAATATTCATACTTCCGGGGAATACCAATTAAATCATTGAATCAAGAAGAAATGATAAAAAAGAACCTATTGGCATATGGACTGGTTGGATCAGCAATTACAATTGAAGCAATTGAGTATAAAAACAGGAATAATGTTCATTATGTGTTAAGTTCTAAAACCGGAAACATTAACCTGCTTACCAAAGAGTTTATTGCCATGATTCTGAGACCTTACCCAGATTTACTTTTATCTTTTCAACAGGAAAATATTAATGACAACCTCGAAGTGCTTTTTAAATACCTGGATTTGGTGAATAGTACACCTTGATATCATAGTGTTTGGCAATTTTTAAGACTATTGATATTACCGTAATTCAAAATAATTTTATCAATTTCTATTATTTGAGATACATTTACTTTTATAACCAATTGTTATCAAATGGACTTAGAATTATTGGAAAGAATTAAAAGGATTGCCGTTATTGCTTTGGTTTCAGATGATGTATTGATGGAAAAATTAGTATTAAAAGGAGGTAATGCCATTAATATTATTCACAATCTATCAAGTCGAGCATCCATTGATTTGGATTATTCAATGAAAGGTGACTTTTCGGAAGAAGAACGTAATGATGTACAGAATAGAATAAAGCGTTCTTTAGAGACCACGTTCAAAGATAATGGCTTTCAAATCATTGATTATAGTTTTTGTAATAGACCAGAAAAGATAGACGAACGAGTGAAACATTTTTGGGGTGGGTATGGTGTAGAATTTAAAATTTTGGAAACAGAGAAGTTTACCGAATTCGAAAGTATCGAAGATGCAAGAAGAAATGCAATCGCGATTGGTAGTGATAATTCAACAAAATATTCTATTGATATTAGTAAATATGAATATGTAGATAAGAAATTAGGTTATGATATTGATGGGTACACTCTTTATGCATATACTCCTGAAATGATTATTTGTGAAAAAATCCGTGCATTATGTCAACAAATCGCTGATTATAAAGAAATTGTTAAGTCAATTACACCTAAATCACGGGCAAGAGATTTTTTTGATATTTATACGTTAATGAATCACTTTGGTATTGATTTAACCACAGATGAAAACATAGATTTATTAAGGAATATTTTAGTATCTAAAAATGTACCAGTTGATTATATTGGAAAAATCTCGGAATGTAAAGAACTTCATGAAAAATCATTCGCCGAACTTAAAGATACATTGAAAGCATCGGAAACTCTAATGCCATTTGAATTTTATTTTGATTTCCTAATAAAACTCACAGAAAAAGTCTCAACTAAAATTCAAGGTCGTTAGGATAGTATAAGTTCCATTCCTTTGAAAATTGTTTCTTTTTAATTCCGTGTGTAAGATAGAATTTATATGGCATAGGTAATACGTGTATCAGTTTTAGTTGATTGTCGCGATATTTTCTACTTGCCATCATATAAAACCCTACACATTGATGAAAGGGGTATCTATAATTCAATTTCTTTAAGTATGATACTAATTTGTTAATTGAAACGATTTCTGATGCATTTTCAAATGCTTTTATAACTTCAAATATCCCCCCTGAATATTCCGGTCTAATCGTTATGTCAATTAAAGTTCTTTCAATATTAGTGACCCGAATATTTTTTTCATTGTTTAATTCTACGCCCAATTGATTTGTATGCATACCATTTAACAAATATATCCTTAGGTCATTAAAAACGGCATAATTATTTGATAATCTTGGCGGCTTTAAGAGTGCATTATCAATATGTTCCTGTTTCAGTTCTTCTGAAGGTGGATTCTTAATGCTTTGTTCAACATTAACATAAATGCTTTTAGGTACTTGTTCAGTCAATCCATGAAATGAAATTGCAGAAAAATGTGATAGATATCCATTCTTATTTAAGGATAATGCTAAGTCAAGAACATCAATTACCCCCCAACTATAACGTACAATTTTATGAGTTGGAAATTTCGTTTCATGCTTGTGCAATTCAGTTCCAGCGAGCATAAGTTCAATGAATTTTTCAACGGTCAAACTTTGAGTTAGTCGCCAAAAGGCGCGGTTTTTTGATAAGATAAGGCTAATATCATCCCTTGAGAATACTTTAACCCCTAACTCATTGAAGCAATGAATAATATCACTTTTTGCTATGCTAAATCGCGTCTTATTTTCCATATTATTCCTATCGCATTAGAAAGTATGTATACTTTCTAATGCAAAGTTACAGTTTTTTTTGAATTAATCAGGTATTCAGGAGACTTATTTTTAAGGATAGTTAAAAAATATAATTCTGCTGACTAACAGTATTATAGCATATATACTAATAAAATTAAGACCATTCACTAAGAATTTTATACATGCAAATGAAACAAAAAGCAAATATTTTCGTTATATATAGTATACATACTATATATAACAATACTAATTAAATTTGTTATTGTTTACTTGGACCAATTCTATAGAGGGATGAAAAAACATTATGAGTCGTAGAATAATGAGCAGAAATGAGGTGGTTCTTTGAAACGAAATAAAAAGTAGTAAATGATTACAAGACCTTCTTATTTAGGAGATTGCTTCTCCCGATAAACCGACAATGACGTTACTTATTGACTTTTCACACAGCCTCTTGGTGGATTTAGGTCGGTGGCGGATTACCTTGTGATCCGGTTGTGGGGGAACCATTCTCAAAAATCCCTTTTCACTCCCTTCGGTCGTTCCGGGTCTTTTTTTATCCCAACCGGTTTTCAAGCAAGCTTGAACCGGCTGGAATAAAAAAATCCCCTTTTGTTACACAAAAAGGGATTTTTGAGGAGGTCGGTGGCGGATTCGAACCGCCGTACACGGTTTTGCAGACCGCTACCTAACCACTCGGTCAACCGACCATTTTTTTATAAAACGGATTGCAAAGTTAAAAAAATATTCCGGATTTTGTAATTCCTATTCCGCATATTTTACCAGACATTCGGGGCACAGGCAATCCTTATAGTTTTCAAGTATCTCAAGCATCTCTTTTTTGTGAATGTTCAAACGTTCGCACCAGCAATCGTCTTCACCATAACAGGTGAATTTTTTTCTGCATTTGGGACAAATCTTTATGGTTTTGCTCATTTCAACGCGATAAGGTTATACTAACACATTTCATTTGCCCGCCCATGGGAGGGTTGACTTTTGAGATTTTTACAGTGGCAGAGTTAATGGCGCCAAATCTTTCGTAAAGCGCATCGAGAATGCGTGAGGCAAGGTTTTCAAGCAACCGCGATTTTTTCATCATTGCAAGTCTTACAATTTCATAAGCCTCCTGGTAATTAAGCGTATCTTCAAGATTGTCTGTGCCGGCGGCCTTTTCCACATTGGTGTCAATTGCAAGGGTAACGATGAATTTGTTGCCGGTTATCTGCTCCTCGTGGTAATGTCCGTGGTAGGCAAAAAATTCCATGTCTTCCAGTTGAATCAATCCCATAGTCGTATTTATTATAGGGTGCAAAGTTCAAAAAAAACCTACAGATAAAAAACAATTTCAATGAATCGCTAATAATCTTTACTTTTGCCGCTGTAACAAAGACGATGTATGTTGTATTTTATTATATGAAATGATGGAGAAAATAAAGAAGTTAGTTTTGTTTTTTTGGAATGAAAAACCTCTAACCCTCGTTCTTTTCGTGGCAATAGCGTTAAGGTTGGTTTCGGTGGTTTTTTCAAAAGGATACGACATGCACGACGACCACTACCTGATAATTGAAGCGCCGCAGTCATGGGTTGACGGAAGAGATTATAACAACTGGCTTCCATGGAACCAGGACAATCCCGAACCCACAGGGCACAGCTTTTTCTATATCGGACTTCATTTTGTATTTTTTTACCTGTTCAAATTTGTTGGCGTTAACGATCCCCAGTTTAAAATGTTGCTGATCAGGATTATTCATGCATTGTTTTCGCTGCTGATTGTTGTACTTGGTTACCGGATAACAGAAAAATATTCGGGGAAAAAACATGCCCGTCTGGCCGGCTTGCTGCTGGCAGCATATTGGTTTATGCCCTTCTTTAGTGTGCGCAACCTGGTCGAAATTGTATGTATTCCCTTTCTTATGACCGGATTCTGGATGATTCTAAATACAGAAATGAAAAAGAACCCGTTATCATGGATTTTTTTAGCCGGGTTTGTTGCTGGCATGGCATTCTCTGTACGTTATCAGACATCGGTATTCCTTGCCGGTATGGCGCTTGCCCTGTTGTTGAAAAATCAGGTAAAACCCGCCTTTGCCTTTGGTTTTGGCGTAGTGGCCTCTGTAGTTTTATTTCAGGGCTTGATAGACTTTTTTATATGGGGTTATCCTTTTGCCGAATTCATTGCCTATTCCGAGTATAACATCAGCCACAAACACGATTTTATCACGGGTGGATGGTTTAACTACCTCGGCGTTATCGGGGGAATGCTTATCCCTCCCTTTAGCCTGCTGCTTTTTTTCGGGTTTTTGAGAACATGGAAGAAACAGTTGCTGATCTTTTTACCTGTGATTATTTTCTTAGTGATGCATTCTTTATACCCCAATAAGCAGGAAAGGTTCATTTTTCCCATTCTTCCGTTTATAATAATGCTTGGTGTTACGGGATGGTATGATTTTTACGAGAAATCAAAATTCTGGCAGAAAAACAGGTTATTATATCGTGTTATTGTTATTTCGTTCTGTTTTTTCAACATTGCGGCATTACTGCTTTATACCCCTTCCTATGCCAAAAAGGCCAGGGTTAAAACAATGTCGTACCTGTCTGCCTATAAGAATATATCGTATATGCTTATTGAAGATTCAAACAGACGCAACACTACCATGTTTCCGCGGTTTTATCTTAACCAGTGGCCTTCTTTTTATGAATATGCAAAGCCGGCAGATAGCGATTCTGTTTGTAATATTTCTACTCCGACCAATGATCAGTTTATTAAAATTAATTCGCCCGCCTGTTTTGGAGAGATAGAACGCGAATCATTTCCCGGTTTCGTAGTGTTTGTTGACAGTGTTAATTTAGACCAAAGGGTCACCGCCATTTCGGAATTTCTGCCGGGTCTTGAGTTTTTAACCGTTATCAGGCCAGATTTCAGAGACAGGCTCCTTTATGCTGTGAACAAGGTAAACTACAATGTGCCGGTATATATTTATAAAACAGGATACTATAAATAAACAACCAATCTAACCTGAATTAGCGGTAAAGTTTTTAATTTCGCATTCGGATTAGCAAAAGATAAAATATACTCGAATAAATCTTGTGAAAGGAATTGATTATGAGCAATGGCAGTGAAGGCAGGAGCCTGCATTTTATCGAAGAAATTGTTGAAGAAGATATAAGATCAGGTAAACACGGGGGCAGGATTTTAACCCGTTTTCCTCCTGAGCCTAACGGATACCTTCATATTGGTCACGCCAAGTCAATATGTCTGAATTTCGGGCTGGCCAAAAAATATAATGGCAAATGTAACGTAAGATTTGACGATACCAATCCTGTTACCGAAGATGTGGAATATGTTGATTCGATAAAGGAGGATATCCGGTGGCTCGGATTTGACTGGGAAGACCGGGAATTTTTTGCATCTGATTATTTTCAGCAGTTATATGACTGGGCCATTCTTCTCATCAAAAAGGGAGTGGCCTACGTTGACGATTGCAGTGCCGATGAAGTTTCAGTATCAAGGGGAACACCTACCAGGCCGGGAAAAGAGAGCCCTTTCAGAAACCGTTCTGTTGAAGAGAACCTCGATCTTTTCAACAGGATGGGCAATGGAGAGTTTCCAGATGGGAGCAAGGTGCTGCGTGCCAAAATTGACATGGCATCGCCCAACATGCACATGCGCGATCCGGTGATGTACCGCATCAAACATGCCCATCACCACCGCACAGGCGATAAGTGGTGTATCTACCCGATGTACGACTATGCGCATGGCCAGTCTGATTTTATCGAAAGAATCACCCACTCCATCTGCACCCTTGAGTTTGAGGTACACAAACCTCTTTACGACTGGTTTCTTGATAACATTATTGATGATGCGCAATTAAACTCATCAAGGACCCGGCAATACGAGTTTGCCCGTCTTAACCTGAATTATACCGTGATGAGCAAGCGCATGCTGCTGAGGCTGGTGAAAGAAAATTATGTTAACGGATGGGATGATCCGCGTATGCCCACTATTTCGGGATTGCGCAGAAGGGGATATACCCCGGAGTCAATCAGGGAATTTGCCGAAAGGGTAGGGGTAGCCAAACGAGAAAACACCATTGATATCGGCCTTCTTGAGTTTTGTATCAGAGAAGACCTTAATAAAAAGGCGCAACGGGTTCTTGGGGTTATTAACCCCCTGAGGGTAGTGATCGAAAATTATCCAGAAGGAGAGAGTGAGGAAATTGATGCAGTTAATAATCCCGAAGATGAAAGCATGGGAACCAGAAAAGTGCCTTTTTCAAAGGTTATCTATATAGAAAAAGACGACTTTATGGAAGACCCGCCAAAGAAGTTTTACAGGTTGTCTCCGGGCAGCGAGGTTAGACTGCGCTATGCTTACTATTTGAAATGCACTGATGTTGTTAAAAATGAAGTCGGCGAGATTACCGAACTGCGGTGTACTTACGACCCCGAATCCAAAGGCGGCAAATCACCCGACGGACGTAAGGTAAAAAGCACTATTCACTGGGTTTCGGCCTCACATGCCCTTGAGGCTGAGATAAGGCTTTATGACAGGTTGTTCGTAAAAGAAAACCCTAATGAAGCCGAAGAGGGACAAACCTTTATTGATAACCTAAACCCCGAATCTCTGAAAGTGGTGACTGGATATATCGAACCTTTTGCTGCAGGAGCTAAACCACTTAATAAGTTTCAGTTTGAACGGCTTGGATATTTCTGTCTTGATCCGGGTTCCTCAGATAAAAAGCTCGTTTTTAACCAAACGGTAACACTTAAAGATTCCTGGGCCAAAATAACATCAAAAGAAAGCTGACATGCGGTTTATATATTCCCTTGCCATAAGCCTTTATTATCTGGGGGTTTTTGCAGCCTCGCCGTTTAATAAAAAAGCGAGGCTCTGGCTTATTGGCAGAAAGGGAGTTTTGAATAAGATTGCTGAAACAGTTGATTCCTCTGCGCCGCAAATCTGGTTTCATGCTTCATCACTTGGGGAATTTGAACAGGGAAGACCGGTTATGGAAGCTATTCGTAAAAAACATCCGGGTTACAAAATTCTGCTGACATTCTTTTCGCCATCGGGTTTTGAAGTAAGAAAAAATTACCAGGGGGCCGATTATGTATTTTATCTCCCCCTTGATACAATGGCCAATGCAGTGAAATTTACCGGCATTGTCCGTCCGGCTATGGTTTTTTTTATTAAATATGAATTCTGGTATCATTACCTGCGGGTGTTATACAAAAGAGAAATACCTGTATATCTTATCTCTGCCATTTTCAGAAAAAATCAGTTGTTTTTCAGGTGGTATGGACGATGGTACAGAAAAATGCTTGGTTATTTCAATCATATTTTTGTACAGGATGAAGAGTCATTAAATCTGCTTTCAGCATTCAATATCACACATATAAGTAAGTCGGGAGATACCCGGTTTGACAGGGTTGCAGAAATTGCAAGGCAGACAAAAACCATTGATATTGCTGAAAAATTCAGAAACTCACAAACAGTGGTAATCTGCGGCAGCACATGGGCCAAAGACGAAGAGATGCTGGTTAAATATATTAACAATTCTGGTACAGGTTTGAAATACATCGTTGCCCCGCACGAAATTCACGAAACCCATATACAGAGAATAATCTCGGGGCTTAAAGTACCCTATGTCCTTTTTTCAGATGCAAACCACGAAAATGTGGCCGATACCCAGGTATTGATTATTAATAATATAGGTATGCTGTCTTCGCTATACAAATACGGCGACTGGGCATATATAGGCGGTGGTTTCGGGGCAGGGATACATAATATCCTTGAGGCCGCAACATTCAACCTGCCGGTGGTATTTGGGCCGAATTATCAAAAATTCAAAGAAGCGGTTGATTTGGTTGAAACCGAAGGAGCTTTCTGCATTAAAGATTATAATGAACTGTCGGTCATTTTTAGTGTTTTGTTATATGATAAAGATAAAAGAGAACGATCTGGGAGCATGGCAGGTGGGTATGTTATTAAAAACCAGGGAGCAACCGAAAAAATTCTTGCAAAAATCTTTACAGCTTAACAAAGAACTTAGGGTTATGAGACCTCTTTCCGGTGAACATATTGAAATTCTGAAGAATAAATTCGTTGCTTACACTAAAAGCTTTTTTTCCGGATGCAAAGATGTTAATGATCATGTTGTACTAAAAAGAGACCACACACTCAGGGTTTGTGATGAAATAACAAACCTTGCCCGGCAGATGGGGCCCGGCAAAAATGAAAAACCGCTTGCATACATTATCGCCCTGTTTCATGACCTGGGCAGATTTGCACAATATTTTAATTATAAGACGTTTGATGATTCCATTTCGGTTAACCATGCCGAACTATCTGTTAAAATTATTCAGTCAGACGGGTTTCTTGAAAACATTCCCTCCAAGTACCATGAAATCATTTTCAGGTCAATTCTCAACCATAACCGGCCGTTTCCCGATTTATCAGGAAATAACGAGGTTGCATTATATTCAAAACTTCTCAGAGATGCCGATAAGCTTGATATCTGGCATGTTATTACCGATGATAGACTAAGAAAGGTAATTGAAAAAACAGAAGATGAAAAAGAGTATTTCATACCTGAAGCAATATGCAAGGCTTTTACACATAAAAAATTTGTTACACTCGATCTGGTTAATAACGATAATGATATGAGGCTTCTACGGATAAGCTGGATTTTTGATATCAATTTTAAGGAAACGTTTAAAGTGATACATAAGAGAGGAATAATTCAAAACATATTTAAATTAATTCCTGAATCAGAAAGAAAAAATGAGTTAGAGGGCATTGTTTATGGGTATATTGAAGAAAAAACAGGAATATGAAAATAAACAATCTTTTAACCTGCCTTACGGGTTAGCTTATCCCTGAAACTATTTCTGGTATAAGATTAAAACTTCAGTAAAAAAATAATTTTACTTCGGCAGTCCCCCGAAAATCTTCGCGAGCATACGGTGAAATTTATGAATGCTCTGAACCGGTGCGGCAAACATAAAGATACATTTTTTAAATATCACCTCTTTCTGATACGCTTCGGCAATTTTTATTGATTCTTCGGTCTCAGACATCTGCTGCACCCAGATATTCTTTATCCCTTTGTCTATTGCAGCCCGCAGAATAGTATCTGTCTCTTCTTTAGGGGTAACAATCAACAGGCTTTTGATATCGGCCGGAAGGTCAGATACTGTTGCATAACATTTTACCCCGTCGATATCCGAAGCTTTCGGATTTATTGGTACCACCTCGATGCCTTTTTGGCTTAGGTCGTGAAAAATGGTATAACCGAATTTTTTTGTATTACGCGAAACGCCGGCTATGGCTATTTTTTTTGGTTCAAAGAAATTTTCGATGGCCTTTTTTGTTACTTTCATTGCAACGATTTTTAGTGGATGAAGCGATAAAATTAATAAATCATATATTTGTTCGTTATTATTTTTGATAAAATATTTTTATGAAGCATATTATCCGGTTGTTTTTTTTAATTGCAGGGGCAGTTCTTTTTCTTGCCTCATGCGGTAAAATTGATGAAATTGAGATTCGGGGCGCCGACAATTTCAAATACAAAGGATTTAAAGACAACCATATTGAATTCGAAGCTGATATCAATATCAGCAATCCAAGTGGTTACAGGATAGTTGTGAAGGAGATTGACATGAAGCTTATGGTGAATGACAATTACCTTGGCAGGCTTTATAATAATGAAAATATTATTATCAGGCCGCATTCGGAGGGTTATGTCACCGTGCCGTTCAGGTTGCGTATTACCAATATCTTTACCGGGGTTTCGGTTATTAAAAAGTATTATAACCAGAAAAATCTTAATGTGGAGGTTGACGGTACTGTTACCGGGCGTGCAGGTTTATTAAGAAAGACAATCGAAGTAAAGAAAAAGGCACGTATTGATTCACTAAATCTTTAAGCGCGTTTCTTTGTTAAATTTTTCATATTTTTGTGCCTGTACTTTATATAAGAATGCCGGTGAAAAGATGTTTGCTTGTATATGGCTTTTTGTATTTATTGCTGGTAAATACCGGAGCCCAACAGTCTGATTTTATTCTTAATAAACTCAGCACGGGTTCAGAAAAATCAGGCAAGGTGCATATTTCGCAAAGTGAAAGTATTAAAAAGGTACTTAACCTTCATCTTCAGGCAAAAAGAAAAGAAGCGAAAAATAACGGCTGGAGAATCTGTGTGTTTGCCGATTCAGGTCAGGAATCCAACCGGAAAGCCGAAAGCATAAGGTCTGTTTTCATAAGCAGATTTCATGAAGTACAACCTTATAAAATCTTTAATTATCCCTTCTACCGTGTTTATGTAGGTGATTTCAGAACAAAGAGCGAGGCTTTGAAGTTTCTGAAATCCTTAGAAGCCGAGTTTCCGAATGCATACATTGTTCCCGATGTTATTTCAACATTGGGATTAAATTAAAAAAGAAAGTCCTGAAAAATGAGCGACGCGATAAAGCATGAGTGTGGAATTGCCCTGGTAAGACTACTCAAGCCGCTGGAATATTATCAGTTGAAGTACGGTACATGGCGGTATGGTTTGCAGAAGCTATACCTGTTAATGGAAAAACAACATAACCGTGGTCAGGATGGTGCCGGGGTGGTAGGCATAAAATTCGACCTCGAGCCCGGCAACGAGTACCTGCACCAGGTACGATCGGTTGATACTTCTGCTATCAACGACGTTTTTAAAACTATTTCAGGAAATTTCGAAAAACATGAAAGCAAACCTGGGAGGCTTTCAGACCCTATATGGGCAAAGCAAAACCTGCCTTTTGTCTGTGAATTGCTCCTGGGGCATTTAAGGTATGGCACACATGGCAGAAACAGTATCGAAAACGTTCACCCCGTCACCAGGCTTAATAACTGGAAAACCAGGAACCTGGTACTGGCCGGCAATTTTAACCTTACCAATGTTGATGAGCTTTTCCAGATACTTATTGATCTCGGGCAGTCGCCCAGAGACTTTATTGATACGGTTATTATGCTCGAGAACGTTGGTCATTTTCTCGATACCGAAAACCAGAAAGAGTTTGACAAATACAAATTGCAGGGTTATTCCAACAAATATATTTCTGAGCTGATAGCAGAAAAGATTAAAATTGAGAACATACTCAGGGAGTCAAGCAAAAAGTGGGACGGTGGTTATGTAATTGCCGGGCTTCTTGGCCACGGAGATGCATTTGTTTTCAGAGACCCCTGGGGCATTCGCCCGGCATACTATTACCATAACGATGAAATAGCTGTTGTGGCAAGCGAACGGCCGGTGATACAGACTGCAATGAATGTGGATTTTGAAGATGTAAAGGAAGTCAAACCGGGAGAGTCGGTTATTATTAAGAAAAACGGACTTATTTACACCAGCGTCATCCGTGAACCTTTTCAGAGGAAATCATGCTCGTTCGAGCGCATCTACTTTTCACGGGGCAGCGACAAAGAGATATACAAGGAGCGTAAAATGCTCGGCAACCTGCTTACTCCCCAGATAATAAGCGCTGTTGACGGCGACCTCGAAAACACAGTATTCTCTTTTATCCCCAACACAGCCGAATCGGCTTTTTACGGCATGATGCAGGGCATAGAACTGCACATGAAGAACCAGGAGAAAGATAAAATACTTAAACTCGGCAAAAATATCACCGAGCAGGAGCTTGAACGTATCATTGCTTTAAAACCCCGTATCGAAAAAGTGGCCATCAAAGATATAAAACTACGTACGTTTATTACACAAGATAAGGGAAGAGACGACCTGGTAGGCCATGTGTACGATATTACCTACGACACCATTCGCAAGGGTATTGATAACCTTGTGGTAATTGACGACTCGATAGTAAGGGGCACCACACTTAAATACAGCATTATAAGAATTCTCGACCGCCTGCAGCCAAAACGTATCGTAATCGTTTCTTCATCACCTCAGATAAGGTATCCCGACTGTTACGGCATAGATATGGCCAAGCTTACCGATTTTATTGCCTTCAGGGCTGCCATTGAGCTGCTGAAAGAAACCGGAAGAGAGCATATTATCAACGAAGTTTACAAAAAATCAAAGGAACAGGAAGATATGCCCAAAGAGCTTATCGTAAACTATGTGAAAGAGATTTATAAACCTTTCGGACAGGAGGAGATATCTGCAAAAATTGCGCAGTTATTGAAAAACTCTACTGTAAAGGCCGACCTGAAAATTGTTTACCAAACCATTGAAAACCTTCACCAAGCTTGCCCCAACGACCTGGGCGACTGGTATTTTACCGGCGATTATCCTACTCCGGGGGGTAACAAAGTTGCAAACAGATCATTTATCAATTTCATCGAAGGGAAAAATATTCGCGCCTATTAACCTGCATTTTTTATACCTTATTCTGTATTATGAATTAAAATGCAGGAAACGACATTTAGATGAACCTGTTTTTGGTATCCCAAAAACTTAGTGAAACGAAGCCCGGCGCAGCCAATCTTAATAGCAATCAATTACCGTTAGAACTCTTTCTATCCGTATTTGGCAACCGCCAGAGTGGCAACACTTACCGTTGTGCCCTCAATTTTTAGTATTTCGGTGGCACACGATTCAATGGTAGAACCGGTTGTAACTACATCATCTACAAGAAGGACATGCTTATTTGCAATGGCCGCTGGTTTTTTAACCCTGAAAATTCCTTCCACATTTTCCCACCTTTGGTATCTCGATCTACGTGTTTGAGAATCAGTATCGGTATGCTTTTCAAGTACCCCGCTGGCGGTTTTTTTGCCTAGTCCTTCTGCGATACCGCTCGCAATCAAATCGCTCTGGTTAAACCCTCTCTTTTTAAGCTTACGGCCATGCAGGGGTACAGGCACTACAATATCTACCGAATTTATAGGTGTAGCGATAAGTTCCCTGCCAAACATCCTGCCAAGGCTGGTGCCAATATGTTGATTGCCCTGGTATTTCAGGTTATGTATAATATTCTGGTATTTGCTTCCTTTGATATAATAAAATAAGGCGGTGCTATACATTATTTTAACCCTTCCCCAAAAGAGCTGTGCCACAAGATTGTCAGTGTAATCTAAAATATTTGTACGGGGAAGATGATAAAGGCAATCACTGCAAATAATCTTTTCATGCAAAAAAAGGTTTCTGCCGCACGACGGGCAAAGTTGCGGAAATATCAGACCGATAAAATCAGAAACAGATTTTAGCATGACTTTCAAAATACGAATTTTACAATATTTTGATTTCGTGTGTTATTTTCATCACTTTACGGTATGTGGCGCTTACCCCGCAGTATTTTTCCTGCGATAACTGTATTGCCTTTTCAAGTTTATCTATGGAAAGCTCTTTTCCTTTAAATTGATATACAATATGCATGGCTGTAAAATGCTTTGGGTGATCTTCTGTGAGTTCACCTTCAACCTTTACATTAAAATCGTCAACCTCTACCTTCATTTTGTTGAGTATAGAAATCACGTCCATGGCTGTGCAACCGGCAAGTGCAACCATCATGAGCGGTTTGGGCCTGGGTCCCTGGTCTGTTCCCCCAAAATCTGCCTTGGCATCTACCTTTATCTTAAAGCCATCTAATTCGCCTTCAAAAGCCATCTTTTCGAGCCATTTCAAATTGATTGATTCTTTCATATCATTAATAATTATAGGTACTTAAATAACTCTTTATATCTATTGAAATATAAGCTAAGATAGAAACTTATGCACTCAATATATGCCCTTATTTTTTTCTTTAACAGTGTAAAATTTATCCATCTTAATAAATCATTCTTCAAGGGGGCCAATAACAATAACTATCTCTCCTTTAACAGGTTTACCCGAAAAATATTCAATGAGACCAGAAAAATTGCCTCTTACTGTTTCTTCATACATCTTGGTTAGTTCGCGCGAAACAGATGCCTGCCTGTTAGGCCCAAGGTATTCTGACAGTTGTTGCAGTGATTTTAGCAACCGGTGCGACGATTCATAAAGAACAATAGTACGCTTCTCGCCAGCCAACTCTTTCATACGGGTCAATCTTCCCTTTTTATGTGGTAAGAATCCTTCGAAACAAAAACGGTCTGTCGGAAAACCTGAATTCACCAATGCAGGGATCAATGCCACTGCTCCAGGCAGGCATTCAACTTCAATATTATTCTTTATGCACTCCCTGACAAGTAAAAAACCGGGGTCTGAAACAGATGGGGTACCGGCATCGGAGACCAGCGCGATGGTCTGGCCTGATTGCAGCAGCGAAACCAACTGCATCAGGGTTTTATGTTCATTGAATTTATGAAACGGCCTTGTCTTGTTGCTTATCTGATAGTGTTTCAGCAATATGCCTGTTTTACGCGTATCTTCACACAATATCAGGTCTGATTCCTTTAATAGCTTTAAGGCCCTCAATGTAATATCTTCAAGATTTCCGATGGGAGTGGGCACAAGATAAAGCTTACTCATTTTTTCCGGTAATAAATTTACGCCTGATGAGTTCCAGAATTTTCTGTACCGCTTCGCTGTCCATATTCCATTGAAAATTTTCAATCAGGTAATTATAAGCCTCATTAAAATCGTGGGCATGGCTAAGAAATTCCATGGTGTTGTTGTACCTCTCAATATTGTCCTGAAAAAGTTCCCTGATAAAAAGAAACCGCTCGTTGATGCCAATGGCCTCTGAAATATTCACCAGGGATTTTGATTGAAGCTTTGCAGACAAATCGTAAAGGTTTTTAGACTGAAAAAGGTTGTCATGCAGAGAGGCAGAAGGCTTTTTGAAACTGTCTGAAAGTATTTTTGACCCGTTACTGCCGGCTTCAGATTTTGGCACATCAGGCTTATTATCTTCTGTATGCGGCACCTGTACAATTTCTTTCTCAATATCAGGTTGATTTTTCTCAACAGCCGTTTCTATTATATCTTTTGGGGTATTATCTGCCGGTTTTTCTGTTACAGGCGATACGACTTTTTTTTCTGGTGCATCAACGGTTGAGTTCACAGCATATTTCTTTAACATCAGCAGCACATCGTACAAATTACGTGTCTTGGCAAGTACAAGGTCAAGGTCGAGGGCCGGAACAGACTGGTTTTCAGCAAATCCATCCACAATAAGGGCAATTTCCTTTATGTTTTCAGATAAAATGTTAATAGTATGTTTATATTCCATTTTATTTTCCGGTAAGATAATTTTTCAAAAAATTATATTTGTAATTTAACGTTAAAAATAGAAAATTCTTATCATAATGTGTGATGAATATTATATAAATTCCCCGACAAAAAGGGGTTGGATAGAGGTAATAGTTGGTTCGATGTTTTCGGGAAAAACAGAAGAGTTATTAAGAAGGCTTAAAAGGGCACGGTTCGCAAACCAAAAAGTGAAAATTTTCAAACATGCCCTTGACAGCCGTTATGCCACCAACGAGGTAGTTTCGCACGATGATAATTCCGTTGGATCTATAGCTGTATCTTCAGCCAAGGAAATTCTGGCGCATCTTTCGGATATTGATGTAATAGGTGTTGATGAAGGACAGTTTTTTGCAGACGACCTGATTGAAATATGCAATTTTATTGCCAACTCGGGTGTAAGAATAATTGTTGCCGGACTGGATATGGACTACCAGGGTAAACCGTTTGGCAGCATTCCGCGCCTGATGGCCGTTGCCGACTATGTAACCAAACTTCACGCGGTTTGTGTAAGGTGCGGTACCCCGGCTATTTTTTCACACCGTAAAATTGACAAAGACGACCTGGTACTGCTGGGCGCCTATGATGAATATGAACCCCTGTGCCGCGGATGTTATAACAAAGCGGTAAACAAAAAAAACTAAACACAATATTGTTTCACACTAACCAATGACAAAAGACAAAGTAAAAAAATGGTATGCTGTATACACCAAATCAAGAGTCGAAAAAAAAGCTGCCTCCGAACTGGAATTCACTGGTATTGAAGTTTATCTACCGTTGATGAAAACAATCAGGAGATGGAGCGACAGAAGAAAAAGAATACTTGTCCCGCTCATACGTTCTTATCTTTTTGTAAAAATTACAGAAAGCGATTGTTACAATGTTTTACAAACAAATGGTGTTGTTTCTATCGTAAAATTTTCGGGTAAACCGGTACCCATTCCCGAATGGCAGATACAAAACCTTAAAATACTTTTGGGATCGGGCAAATCGTTCAAAGTCTCCGTAAAAGATTTTCATGAAGGCGATCTGGTGACAATAAAAACCGGTGTCTTAACAGGAGTAAAAGGTATTGTAACCAAAATAAGGGGGAGAAACAAGCTTGTCATTAGCCTTGATGCATTAGATTATTCTCTTACTGTAAGTATTCATGCGGCACTGGTTGAACCTGAGAAAACAATACATAACTGATAGCTGATGTTATTTAGAATCATTATAAAGTTTGATAACAGTTATAAGAATATGATAAAATGATTATATTTGAGGCATTAATTTTAAAATCCACTGAAATGAAAAGAATTTTACTGACTTCTATTTTTGTGCTCTTTGTGGCTGTTGCCGGTGTTTTTGCAGGCAATGCTGAATTGTTCGGCTATGACAGGAACGAACTGAACAACGAAATGGCAGAATTAAATGCCCTTGAAAATTATGTGAAAGTGAATGAAGGCCTGACCCTGACAAAC
>JAWOHT010000206.1:0-34377 GCA_046485045.1 Bacteroidales bacterium | reverse complement strand
CATCCCGTTTGTGAGCCTCACCGCCCCGGATATGCCGGGCGGATCGAAGCTCCGGGTTTTCGGGCAATTCCTCGGTGCTTTCAGTCACGGCGATGCTCGCGGTCCGGGTCCCCTCGATGAGGACGACTTCGACATCCTCCAAGCATAAGGCCTGGTTTGTTTTCCTGTTGGGATTTTGCGATTTAAGGAACTTTACTATCCTGTTGAGAATAGAAAACAGTTCGGCAATATTTTCTTCGGAATATTTAAGGTTATCAAGTTCTATGTAGCATTGCTTTAGAAAGTTCATTGATTTTATTTTAATGTCCCCCAAGGCTGTAAGAAAAACAAAAACCAGTGCCAGCGTCCGCCTGGACTTTTTTGTTTTTACAGGGCAGCAATATTTTTATTAAAGAAGTTTTTGAATTTCTTTTTGGTAAAATATGTATCATTGCTAAATTAAGCCCCGAAAAAGAATGGCACTAAAATATAGAACACAGAAATTAATTAACCGGTTAACATTAGGTTTATCTGCGATGGGTGCAGGGTTTTCTTTTGGGGATATTATTTACAATTTTAAACAATCTTTCTATTCATTTAGAAAGTTTTTTAAAGTGGTATGGGATTTTAGAGGTTTTGATTATCAATCTACGCTCGATATATTGTCGGTATGCCTAAAGATGCAATTAGAAAAATTTCAGGATGCATCTTTTTACCAGGAAATAGATGAAACCAGAATACCTAAAGAGAGAAAAATAGAAAGATGTTTAGAGCTATTGGCAAATATCAAGGCTCAGGGATACGCAGAGCGATGTGGTTATGACCATAACTATGAAGTTTATTTTAAGCCAATACCAGGAAGTAAAAATAGCACTTTAGAAAATACGGCAACACCTGAACAGCAAGCATATAATAAAAAAGTTAGAGAAAATGCAAAAGAACTGGAGGAAAAAGAATGGAACGAGTTAATGGATATTTTGAGAACAGATTTAAGAAATTTTTGGGTATAGAGGGTTAGCTTGTTATGACTCGTAAGGGTTTAGGATTAGTAATCCCGGGATATTTTTAAAATCCTTTGTGTTATTTGTAACCAGAGTAAAGCCATTGCATAATGCTGTAGCAGCAATTACAGCATCGGGGAGTTTTATTTTATACAACCTGCGTACTTCAATGGTTTTTTCCACAATATCATCATCCATCGGGCAGATATTGGAACAGCTTACAAAATCAATCAAATCCTGCTCCACCTTTGAAAACCCGAGCAGTTCAATTTTATTGATAACCGAAAGATTAATTTCATCATCAATAATCTGGGCTAAAGCCTTTTTTGCTTTGCCGGGCAACTTGTTGCCCATGTAATCCAGTACCGTGTTGGTGTCTAATAAGTATCTCTTTCCCATTCGTTACGCATTTGGGTAAGTTCTTTTTGAAGTTCCTCTGTCCTTTCTTTCGACAGGCAACCTGCGAACCGTTCCGAAAGCTTTTGCTTAACAGGGGAGGTTGTGTTTTCTATAACCCGGAGTATGTTCATGCTTTCCAGATTATGCAGGAACGACATGGCTATATCGTTTTTTATTTCTACAATTACCGTTTTCATAAAATCATCTGTGTTGAGTTATTGTTTTCAATTTTACGCTGTTAATCATAGCATCAAGGGTGAATGATATGGCTTTTTTCAACTTCGGGAAAGCTATTTATACCGTTCAATCGCCGAAGCATATCGGGGTCTTTAAACAGATTGGTTTCTTGTGTCTCACCTAATAAATAACCTACGGTTGTATTTAAGTAATCTGCCATTTTTTTTACCAATTCGATAGAGGGAACCATCTCATCACGCTCATACCTTCCGATGACAGAATGGGACGTTTTAAGCATCTTCGTAAACTCTTGTTGCGAAAGTTCTTTTCCCTGCGTTCCCTAAGTTTTTTACCGAATGTTACCATTTTCTTGAACCTTTTAAAAGTCAATAAACCCTTGTTTTGAAAGATTTATGCAAATATACGACACTTATACGGTATAATAAAATTTGAAAAGTTTTGCTAGTTGAATTGGATAGGTTTTCTTTGAACCCGAAACGGTTCAATTAAAGTTTTTCGCTGGAAATCCAAGATATAAAAGCCCGTCTAAATATCCTGCTCGTGAGGGTTTAGCTTCGCTGAGCTCCTCCTTTGTCGTCGGTTGTAACCCTCACGCTGACAAGTAGCAGGCATTTAACCGTAGAATGGGAGCTTTAATTTTTTAACCAGTAAGCAGGAATTATTAGTAATGGAAATTGATTTTTTATAACAGTACTAATTGCTGTGGGTTGCAAACCCACAGCAGCGAGGGGCCATATATGGGGAAGGAACAGCCGTAAATTAGAGTTAAAACCTTTTCAAATACTGGAACTGCATGAATACTTAACCGAAACCAGGACGAAGATATTAAACGAAATCACAGAACCAAGGCCAGCAAGAAAACCGGACAGATTGAAAGGATAATCCAATAAGTCCCTCTGGTGCGCTTTTGCAAAGCGTACCTTTTATTACTGTTTTCTTCCAACCAGTCCAAACAAGGATGACTAAAAAAACAAAAACCTGTATGGTGCGTGTTTAGCGATAGCGTATCCTTAAGATGAGAAATTGCAATATAGTCATCAAAATCCTGTAGAAGAAATGATTGTAATGAATGCAGAAGATTATTGGTTTAGTTCGGCAAGGGATTATTGGAATGAAAGGCTTGTTAAAGTGGAACTGATAACTTAGCACGCGTTACGCTAATCGCTAAACGCGCGCTATTGGGAAAACTGGAATGAGTTTTCAATAATGAAACTTAGAGAGTGATCCCGATTTTTTGCCGGGATTACTTTCTTTTTTCACAGCCAAAAAAGAAAGTAACAAAGAAAAAGGCAGCGCCCCACCCTCCCACCCTTAAAAATAAATAATCATATTACATAATATGGAATATAGTTACATTATATGTAATTTAATCTATCTTTGCAATCAAATAATTATGATGCATATTATCTCATTTAGAAAATTACGTGAGTTCTTTGAAGAAGATTCCAATTCCCGGGTAGCCTTGCAGGACTGGTATAAAAGAACCAAAAAGGCTGAATGGGAGAACTTTTCGGATGTTAAAAAAACCTTTAATTCTGTTGATTCGGTTGGAAATTCACGGTATGTTTTCAACATCAAAGGTATCCATTACCGGATTATAGCTATAATTCTTTTTACCCTAAAACGTGTATATATACGGTGGATTGGAAACCATAAGGACTACAGTAAATTGAAAGACATTGAAAATTTGTAAAGTTGAGATTGTAAATTAAAGATTGTAAAAATGAAAAAGATAAGTGTAGTTGATTATAGAAACGCATTGGAACGTATCGAGGTGCTTCTAAAAATCGTGAATGACAGTACTCCCGAAGATAGTCCGGAACGACAGGAACTAGTCTTTTTATCTGATCTAATAGAAAATTATGAAGAGACGCATTATCCTGTCGGAACACCTACTTTGAAAGAGGTAATAGAACTGCGTATGTTTGAAATG
This sequence comes from Bacteroidales bacterium, assembly GCA_046485045.1. Taxonomy (GTDB): domain Bacteria; phylum Bacteroidota; class Bacteroidia; order Bacteroidales; family UBA10428; genus JAFGPL01. Next base: position 30,867 of record JAWOHT010000206.1, on the reverse strand, counting down.
AAGCTGAAACAGAAGGACCTTGCCACTCTTCTAAATACAAGTACATCCAGGATAAGTGAGTATATGAATGGTAAAAGGGATATTACGATGGAGATTGCAAGGGCAATGTATAAAAAATTAAACATCGATCCGGAGATAATTCTGCAATGATAATCCCGGCGAAGCCGGGGTTACTTTCTATTATTATTTACCATCAGTAGAATTTTAGTTTATATTACTTTAGTCAGGTTGAAGCTGACTATTTTACTCCACTGGCGCGCTTTTGTAAAGCGTGCCATGTTAACCCCAAATCTGGCGCGTCCGCTTGTGCCTTGACCCATTAAAGCTTTGCAATAGTACATGGTTATGTATTACTAATACGTAACAAAAAAGTCCATCAATATTTGCATTGATGGACTTTTTTTCAACTATAATACATGTTTTTGATCCAAGTCAGGGATTAAACCCATAAAAATAAAAAACATGTCCGAATAGCTGTTAGCTTAATTATAACTTCAAATGGATACTATTTCAATAAACACATGCGTTTAGTGGTGCTATGACCATTTGATTCAAGCCTATAGAAGTAAAAACCACTTGTTAAATCAGCACCATTGAATATTACCGAATGTGTTCCGGCAGTTCTGAAATCATCAACCAGAACTGCAACTTCCTGTCCAAAAATATTATATACGCTCAATTTAACTTTCCTACCCTCAGGAATATTAAATTTAATGGTAGTTTCAGTATTGAAGGGATTTGGGCTATTCTGGTCAACATAATGGTTCATTAATTGAGAATTATTTTTCTCAATACCTGAAATGCCCTGATCGGCATAGATTGCGGCGGCTTCTTCAGCAGTGATAGCTATTTTATAAAACTTGAAATCGTCGATTAATGTATTTTTTATAACTCCCTGATTCCATGTATCTCGTCCTATAGTAACCACCTCGGGAGCTACCAGTTTGGGCGAAACATTGTTATTCTGAGGTCCTGTCCAGTTTCTGGTTGATTTAACTTCACCATTTATATATACAACGGCTGTATCATTCATTGCAAAACTTAAAGCAATGTGTACCCATTCATCAGGCATTTTAAAATCATTTACAATTCGGGCACAGCCATCTGAGGGCCACACAACATTCACTGATGAATAAAACGACAAGCTACTATCTCCGCGAATATGAAAATCCCAGTAGGGAAATCCAGATTTTATACTCTTTCCCATTCCTAAAAGCCCGGCCCATGTAACGTTTCCACCAAAATTAACCCATGCAGCGAAGGAAAAATCCTCCATGTCATTCGCAATTTCTGGCGGGATACTTACATATCCGGAGTCAACAAGTTGAAGAACAGATCCTCTTTCAGCATCTTCTACAATAACTGCATCAGCTTCCAGGGTACCATTAAAATTTCCCGTTGCATCACTTGCATCAACGTCAAAGCTATAAGATGCAATAGGGTCCGGCAAAGTTTGAGAGATCACGGTACTTACGACCAATATTTTACTTAGCATTAGTACAAATAAAAAGATAATTTTTTTCATAATTCTGAGTTTTTAATTAAGTAAATTAATGACATTAAACTAATGAATCTAATAGTATTAAGATTGTCAACAAAATCTCAAATATAAGTTATAATATCATTTTTGCAAAATAGATACTTAAAATCGATAGTCAGATTACCTTATTGTAACACTCCTTGATGCTATTAAGTTGTTGATAAATAGTAGTATTATCTGTTTGTGTAATAAATTGAATTATTTAATAATGCTAATATTCCCTGAGAAAACAATATTGTTATTTTCGAATATCCTAATTATATACAGACCGGACTTTAGATTTTTAGTTTCGAGTGTTATATCCGATTTTCCGTAATGTGTTTCATGTATGCATTTTCCCCCCATTAGGTTAAAAACGAGTATCTCTGTTTTACAATTAAAACACTCAACCTCAGAATTATTCTTAACTGCGATATAACTGCTTGCAGGATTTGGATAAACAGAATAATTATTTGAATTATTATTTTGATGTAAACTTATTTCGTCTATGTTGGTTGCACCTATTGCGAATATAGCTTCAACAGTTTTATCAGATTCAAACGACACGTTTAAAATGCTTTGCTTTGAAGGAGATAAGGTTTTCCAACCCACAAAATGATATCCTTTATTTGGAATGGCTTGAAGGGTAACAGGAATATCAGAAAAATATGTACCTGTCCAACTACTATCTTCAAATTCAGGTATAATGGTGTTTATTTTTATTCTGCCTGCTTTTGGATCATTAACTTTTAACGTAATTTCATATAAACGCTTGATATTGTAATAATCTTTAATATGATTAAAAACAATGGAAGGCCTTTTATCGTGAAAATTTTTAACATATTCCAATGCATCTTCCCATTCTTTATAATCGGTATTCCATCGGGCTGCATGCAATTTCATGTCATTGGCAATCAGATTACCAAGCGAATCGATAACCAATGATGTACTGTTTGGCATAAATATAGTATTCATCATATCTGCAAACCTGTTAATAAATTGGTTCCTGGCAGGTTCATGTTCCAGTAAACGGCGAAGTATCACAGTATTAATCGCAGATTCGGTTCTTTCCATACCAATACTTATAGCCCATTCAAATGTATTCCATGTAACTTTGCCATAGTCTTTGTATGGCAAGCCGCTTCCATGGTCGGTGTCCCATAATAAAAACTCAAATTTGCCCTCAGGTGTGTGAGGCCTGAACATCTTTATGTTATTTAAAATCCAATCAAAGTTGCCAACATAAATTTCAAGAATGCAATAATCAATATATTCTTCAATGTTAATGTTGCTCTTTAATGTTTCATAATTCGCAATTTTATCATTGCTTTTTAACAGGGTTTGGGTAAATGAATCATACTGCTCAAAGTTACCTTCATATATATTTCTTTTGTTTTCTCCGAACCAATTTATTTCGATTAAATCCATATCCCCTTCATATCCGTAATTGGAAGCAATAAAGTATTTATCAATCCGTTCGCGTAGATTATAGATGCCGTAATATTCTCCGTTTACGTATAGGTTTAAGGGTTTAAATGAGCTGCTGGCTTGAGGGTACCCCATTTTTTGAAAAAGTATATGGTGGAAACCATCCCTGAAATGAATAAGGGAAGATCTATCTTGTGCAGTTCCGTCATTTCCTGCATTTCTAAGAACAAGCCGCCTATATTCTGTAATTTCTTTGTTTGCAAAAATCGGGTAGTTTATGCATTCTGTCCCATATGCGGAACGGGCATAAAACCTGACTGAGTACTGTGGGTTCGATTTTGGGGAATGTAAGCTAAGGCCACCATCCAATTTAAATTTTAAGTTTTTATCTTTTCCGAAATATTCAAAGTGAACGGGCTTTTCCAATTCTTTATCTTTTTTATCCAATATTCCCGAAGAACCTTCAAGGCCATTGCCAGGTGCCACTATCGACACAATATCCAGCTCGTGTTCAGTATTGAAAAAATAAGATCTGGTTTGTTCTTTACTGGGAATATATCCTTCTTTAATAGCCCTGAACCTTAATACCGTTGTTTTATCTATGTTGATACAAGATTCATAAATGTCAGAGTTGTTGTTTGGGATGTCCCCATTTAAAGTGAAAACAATTTTCACATCTTTATCTGGATGAGATATTGTAATGCACGTTGGGGAGGAATAGAATCCTGAATTCCGGTTAACTGTTGGAGCCGCAAGAATATCCAAAAATCCTTCTTCAGTATTGGGTTCTCCGGGGGTTGGAGTTATAAAATAATTCCATACCATAAAATTGCTTTGTAAGCGTCCATAAGAAATGTTTGTGGCCTGTTGCTTATAAAATATCGAATCAAGTACCAAAAAGTTTGCATCACATATAAACAGGTTTTCACCTTTTTTTGACAGTTTAAAATTAGTGTGCAAAGGGCCTTGTTCAGGTTCACCGTCAGTCCATATTATTACATAACTTTTTGGCGCCAATAATGTATCAATGGTTATTTGATATTTTGCAAGGTTTTGTTTCGTATCACTTAAATACAACCCGTTAAGGTTAATTGTATCATCACCAGAATTGTAAAGTTCAACCCAGTCATCATATTCCCCATATTCATCTTTATTGATTATGCTATTGCTTGCAAGTATCTCATTTATTTTAAGATCACTTGTTAATGTAATAATTTCTGAATATGAAGATGCTGAAAAAATCAAAAATACAAAGGCTATATTTATCGGCAATAAAACTTTTTTCATGAAAAATATGGTTAATGTATTATATAGTTACAAACGTCTTGAGTAAAGTCTTTGGGGTTTTTATACTGATAAGAAAAAACGTTGTAAAAGTATCATATTTATTTAATTTACGTTTATAATATTTGATATTTTCATTATACTTATACAATAGTTTCCAAAACTCATAATACGGCAGGTTCAATACATGGGCAGACGCAAATATACGCAAGTCATAATACATCTAAGGCAGGAGCCTTTAAGAACAGATACGGCTATGGGCACAGCCAATGCCGGGCGGGGGCTTAAAGTGTGTGGCTTTTATTGGTAGTTGATCAGGGCCGCTTTTTTATTATTACCACGCTAAATATACGAAACCTTCAATATACGTATTTTAATTGAACTAAACAACCAAAAATCTTTAAAGCTTCAAGAAAGTTTATAGCAATACATTACTGATTGTAAATTTGTTACCATTTATTGTATTTCTTTTGGTGAGAAAGATATGGGGATATTTTCATAATTTTTCATGTTTTTTCTTTTTTTTATTTAAAAATTCAATACAAAAACATATCTTTGATTTATATAAATACCAGTTGTTTGTCAATACTGCATTTGTGAATGTATATTGTATAAGCAACAGTCAGGGCTGAATATAAGTACCAAACAGGTGTTGGTTTTATTAAGTTCTGAGTGTATTTAAATAAGATTATTAACTATAAAACTAAAAAACTATGAAAAAATTATTTACCTTTTTTTTGGTTACAACTGTAACATGTAGCTTGTTTTCACAACCACCCAAAACAGTACTTTATTTAACAAGTGAAATACCTTTCCAGGTAGGTGTTAACAATAAGAACGATCAAATTATGTTTGACATTATCAAGGATTTGGGTTATGATGTAACTGCAGAGAACGTTAATGCCACTCCTGCAGTAACAAGCGGTTATGATGTTGCTTTTTTGAGTGAAAATATTGGTTCAGGTGAAGCCGGGTGGTTAAATTACAAAACAGCCCCGCTCCCTATGGTGGTATGTAAAGTTTTTGCTATCAAAGGCGATAGACTGGGTTGGGTTGCTGGTACAGGTTCAGGTGATGATTATGGCAACAGTAATGATTCGGTTATGGTTAAGTTAAATGATCACCCAATCGCTAGCGGTCTTCCGGATGAATTTCAGATTTCAGAAAATGCAGGTGAATCAGTTTCTGGCGCATGGGTTGATTTTAAAACCAGCGATCCAACAAATGCTACATATGTGTATGATATGAAAACCCCATACAATGCAGGTAGAACCACTGAACATGCGGTTGTTGCAATTGATCAAGGGGGTACCGCGAACGGTGTAACCCTTGCCAACAGAGCGGTTATATTGGGCATTCATCAGGTAGTATATGATGCATTGACAGATAACGCCATTAAATTAATTGATAACTGTTTAAAATGGGCTATGAGATACGTATCAGATATTGATGAAAAAGCTGACATGAATTCTACCAGCATTTATCCTAATCCTGTTGTTAACGGAAACATTAACTTCAATTTCGGTCAGTCAGTACAATCAGGAATGATTACTATCACTTCTATTGAAGGAAAATTGTTAAAATCTGAAGAAATCATGAATTCAGAAAAAATGTCCTTTGATGTTTCTGATTTAAGCCAGGGCTTATATATTGTTAAAGTTCAGAGTGCGAATGTTAACAAAACTCAAACCATTGTAATTCGATAAGATTTTATCAGGAATATTTCAAATAGAACACATAAAACAAAAGAACAGAAATTACTTGATTTCCTGTTTATTTGAAGAAGAGTTTTAATAAGCAAATGGGGCTGTGTAAAAAAGACCTAAAGGTTTTAAATGCACAGCCTCATTTTTTTATAAACATGGTAATATCCATGTATATGTCCATGCTTGTAAAAAACAAATACTGGTTCAAGTCCGCTTGGACCTTTTTGTCTTATTCTCATAGGTTTTACCTGTATTTCTGTTGAGCATATATATCTGAATTGTACAAAGGCCTTCATATATCAATGATTTGCAATAAACCTGATGCAGGAGCCTTTAAGAATAGAATCTCTGTACCCGATGTGATTTAGTGAAATCAAAGCGAAATTGATAACCTTTTTAATCAAATGAATGTATAACCAGCGATAAATATTCTGAAACGCCCATGTTTTACAAACCCAAACCGGAATGAAAAAAATCGCAGCATAAGTGTTCTCTAAATTTATGGCAGAATTGAAACAGGTCAATAAAAACTAAATTTTATCAGGATGAAAATTTACTATTTGATATTAGCAATATGTTTTACATGTGTAAAATTTACTTTTTCACAAACCTCAATAATAGCGGTATGTTGGTCGGGTGATAATGCAAGCACCACAACATTCCCTTTTGAAGCCACTTATAAAGCTTCCTTTGTATCAGGCGCTTCGCATAATTTTACCGGGTTAACGCCAGTCAATAACAATGATTATGTCTGGAGTAATACAAATTCAGCTGCTTCTGTTGATCCTTTAACCACCCCTTATCTTAGTTTCACAATTCATACCAATATTTCATCAGTAAAATTTAATCGATTTGTAATTAACGCTTTGGCAAATTCAAATGCAACCAAAGAACAACTAAGATGGAGCATTGACAATTTTGCGACATCATTGGGTGAATTTACCTCGAATGGTAATAATCACACGCTCACATCAGTGAATTTATCAGGATTTGAACCTGTTACTGCAGACACAATTACATTTCGGATTTATTTTTATAACAGTTCCGGTAATGTATCGCTTAAAAACCAGGGCGGAAATATGCCTATTGATGACACACCTTTTTTTGACGGCCTTAGTGTTGCATCGGTAAATATCTACTATTGGAATTACACCCCACTTATACCCAAAGCCAATGCCGCAAAAAATATAACTTCCGGAAGTTTTCTGGCAAATTGGAATACTTCTAAACTGGCGACAGGATATACCATCCAGGTATCTGCCAACAGCAGTTTTACCAGCCATATAGGCGGATATGACAACCTGGATGTTGGAAATGACACGACCTGTCTGGTAACAGGATTAAATCCGGGCACTAACTACTATTACAGAGTACGGGCATATAATGAACATGGCATTAGCGGAAAGTCTTCGATCATTAATGTTACGACGCTTAAAGGCGATCAGGAAATTATATTTGCTGAAATTCCTGTGCATACTTATGGAGACCTTGATTTTAATCCGGGGGCATCGGCCACTTCAGGTTTACCTGTATCTTATTCAAGTGATGATGATACAGTTGCCTCCATTATTAATAATGCCATACAAATAAATACACCGGGAACTGTAACGATTCATGCTGATCAGGACGGCAATAGTTCGTACAATCCTGCCTCCAGGGTATCCCAGACTTTGATTGTGTACAGAAAGCCATTGACTATAACCGGTGCCATTGCAGAAAGTAAAGAATATGATGGCAATACCAATGCGGCCATAACCGGAGCTACACTTGACGGGATAACAGGTTCTGATGAGATTTTTCTCCACAATACCATTCAAGGCACATACTTATCATCAGATGCCGGACCAAATATTCCTGTTTCCTCAACTATGACTATTTCAGGCGCAGATACCAATAAATATACGCTTATACAGCCCGATCTTTCAGCTGACATAATTCAAAGGGTACTTGAAATCACCGCCAATGAAGGGCAGTACAAAAATTTAAATGAATCCGATCCTGTTTTCACCTATTATATTACCAATGGCAGCCTGGTTGCAGATGACATTCTTACCGGGAGTCTTAGCCGCATGGCCGGAGAAACTGCAGGTTTATATCCTCTTCAGATTGGTACCTTATCGGCAGGTAATAATTATAATATCACCTATATTTCAAATGATTTTGAGATTAGAAGCACCAGTAATCTGTTAAAGAAATTCAATCCTGAATTTAGCGTCTTTCCAAATCCGGCGACCAATGTCATTTCAATTCAAAGTAAATTGGATTTTAAAAAAATCATACTTACCAATTTGCAGGGGAAAATGATCCTGGAGGTTGATAAAATATATACAAGTGCGGTTGAATTGGATATTAAAGACATACCTTCCGGTGAATATATACTCAGTATCATTAACAGTGATAATAAAAAATGTTCGGTTTTGATTATTAAGAAACCTTAGATATTATTGAAGTTGTGAGTGTCCCTTTCCCCCTATAGTCAAAACCTGATTATATGCAAGTCATAATACATCTAAGGCAGGAGCCTTTAAGAACAGATACGGCTCAGGCACAGCCTAAGCCGAAGGTGGGTACGACTACTTCTGACCTTAAATGACTTTAACCTTTATAACTACTTTTTTTACTAAACCGGTTTCATTTAATTGAATACATGGCTGGTGAATATCTTCTGTAAAGAAAATGGCAAACATCCGGGTCTCCATTTTTATGAAAGAAACCTCTTCATCAAAAAATGCAATGTCTTTTTCGGGATTATACTCAACAACTGGTTTTTGATTATTATACGGAGCGTATCCAATCAACTCGCTACCTGAAACAATATATTGTATATCAATATACTTTAAATGTTTTTCGGGCTTTGTTGTTTTCGGGTCCTTGGTTTTATATTCACTGACTAATGCAAAGACCATATCGCCTTCAATCTCAATTTTTCCCGGGGCAACAGTAGAAAAATCTGTGTCCCTGATATACTCAAATGCCTTGATAAAACTTTTGTTCAGACATGAATATCCCTGATAATTATTAAGATAATCTGCAACCATTTTGATAAATATTTAATAGAACAAAAATATGATTTTTTAAATACCCATAAGTATTTTCATTACTTCCTTTCGGTACAATCAGACACTTGTCACACTGAAACTTCGGTTTAACGAACTGCTATCAGTGACTGCCCAATGCTTTAAGCAAACGGTTTTTCGTTTCCTTAAATTCTTCTGATTCGGCCAGGCGCCTGTCAGGAGTTGCCAAAACTGTTTCTCTTGATGCAACCTTCACGGGAGAATGGGTAAGCACTACAATATGGTTGCCCAGCATAAGGGCTTCATCCACATCGTGGGTTACAAAGATCACTGTGCGGCGGTCGCTTTGCCATATATGCGAAAAGGTACGTATAAGGCTCGTTTTAAGCTTAATATCCAGACCTTTCAGTGGTTCATCCATCAAAATGATGTCTGAAGGGTAAGCAAAGGCGCGGGCAATAGATACACGTTGCCGCATGCCCCCGCTGAGTTTTGAAGGGTAATAGCCTGAAAATCCATCGAGTTCAACAAGGCAGATAAACCTGCCGGCAATTACTTTTCTCTCGGGCAAAGCTATTTCCCTGTCCAGCACAAAGTCAATGTTTTCTTCAACGGTTTTCCAGGGCAGCAACCGGGGATCCTGAAAAATATAAGACATCGCCTTGCCCTCCCAGCCATTCAATGTTCCGCTGTCGGGCGCGGCAATACCGCCGATAATGTTCAACAGGGTGGTTTTTCCGCATCCCGAAGGGCCCAGTATACAGGTTATCTGGCCAACAGGGAATGAAATGCTGAAATCGTCGAAGAGGACTTTTCCATCATAAGCTTTATTCAGGTGCATTACTTCCAGTTCCATCATAGCTGCCTCCATCCTGTTATTTTTCGTTCTGTAATTCTTATAAGTTTTTCAGACAGATAGCTTATGAGCACAGCCACGATGGTCCATGCAATCACTGCATCTACATTGAGAAAGGTTTGTGCTTCATGCATTACCGTGCCAATACCGTATTTGGGCTGACTAAGCACTTCGCCGATGATTATGGCCCGCCATCCTATTCCCATAGCGCTTGAGGCGCCGCTGATAATAAATGGTATGATAGCAGGGATAAACACTTCGTAAACAATGCGTTTTCTGCTTGTTTTATAAAAAACGGCCATCTCAACCAGATCACGGTCAATACTGCTGATACCGTCGGTTACATTGGTACAGATAAACGGAAACATGGTAAGCATGGCAATAAAGACTGGCACCAGGCTGGAGTTTAGCCATATAAGGGCCAAAAGGATGAAAGAAATCACGGGGACAGAGCGAAGTGTTACAAGAATTGGCCTTAAAAAGGCATTGAACCCTGTACTGGTACCTGCCCAGATTCCAGCAGCCACACCCAGCACAAACGAGATAAAAAAACCAAAGGCTCCACGCGCAACCGTGCTTCCCACAATAGTTAGAAAACTGCCATCGCGCACCAGCATCAGGGTTTTAACTAAGGTTTTACCGGGCGGAGGCAGAATAAATTCAGAATTAAAATGAGCGGAGAGCAGTTTCCACATAAGCAACATAACCAAAACAGAGGCTATGCTAATTATTTGTGTCTTAGTAACAGAAATCTTCATCAGGAATTTTTCCTCCAATTATATCGGGGTTCATCAGGTAAAAAACGTTCAGAAATTCGGTTACCTGCCGGCGGACACTGTCGGCCCTGGCAAAATGCAGCGCCGATCTTTGAACGGCATTAAAAGCCACTTCATATTCGGGCATGATGCCATGTTTTACAATAAGATGTGCAGCACTGTCAGGATGCTCATTCACCCAGCATGTGGAATAATTGTATGCCGATATGAAACGCTCCACGGTAATTGGTGCGCTTTTAATGATACCGGCCTTCACCAGGAGCGCGGTGGTGGCAGGCGGACTGCCCTGCAGCCTGTTCCATTCGTCGTTTAAATAAAAAACCGGATGGAGCGCTTTATTCTTTTTCATCACCAAACTGGCAAAAGGCTCGGCAATCACGCCAAGGTCAGCCTGTCCGGCAGCAATGGCGTTGGCAAGGTCAATATGGGTGGGAAAACTATAATCAAACCTGATATCTTTTTCAGGGTCTATACCATTTTTCAACAGCAGGTAACGAAACATTACGTCAGGGGTCATCCCTTTGGCCATGGCATGAATCTTTCTGCCTTTCAGATCATCCCATCGGTTTATGGATGTGTCGCTGCCAAAAAGATAAAAGGTACCCCATACGGGAATGGCAATTACCCTGTAGTCAAGTCCCTTATTATAAAGGATGGCTGCCATGGTGGTGGGAAGAACGGCAAAATCGGCAGTGCCGTCAAGCATCATCCTGCGCACCTGGATCGGCTCATTCAGTATTTCTACCTTCAGCGAATGGCTGGCATTCCCATTCAGGCTGTCAATAAGCCTGATCATGCCCATAGATGAAGGCCCCTTAAGCGTTGCAATAGTATATATGTGATTTTTCTCAAAACTCCGGTCAGAATTTTTGCACGCCGAAATAAGCGTAAAAAAGGAAAAAAATAAAAGTATGTTCCTCATACCAAAGTAATCTTTGTACAAAACTATTTATTCTATCCGAATTATTCACTTGCTGTGACATAATCTACTCTTTTTTACTGTTTCCAATCATTGATCTCAAATGTAAATATCTGTTCCTGTAAAAACCTCGGCCGGTTTTTAAATTGGTTTCAATGATTTACCATACATGATTAAATCTTTCACCACTATTTTTTGTTTTATTACTAAAAAGCCTTACTTTTGTTATTCAAATAACAATGGCTTGTTTTGATTCTGAGGTTTGAACCAAAATTTTAACCAAGGACTTACAGGCTGAATATTAACTAATCATCCAATCCGGAGGTACACTGATGGAAAAGAGGGTAGGAACTGCTTTGATACTGCTTGAAGAACGGGAGGTTGCACAGCAGCTGAACGAAATCATCTCAAAACATTCACACATTATTATAGGGCGCCAGGGTTTACCGCGCAGCAGCGGCCATGGCCTGATTTCGCTTGTTCTTGAAGGTAACACAGACGAGATTGGATCGCTTACCGGCCAGCTTGGCCGATTGAAAGGCATTCAGGTAAAGTCGTTACTATTAAAGAACCTATACAATGAATAAATTTTACACCATTGCAGTTTTCATTTCAATATTTTTTATTTCAGCCTTGCATGGCCAGTTTTCACCATCGTTAACTGCTGTTGGTGATACAACAGCTCTGGAGGAACGTCTTATTGAATTGGGCGAAGTAGAGGTTTCAAGCCTCAGGATCAGCAGAAAAGTCAGGGAACTGCCTGTTTCAATGGCTGTGGTTACAGCGCATCAATACCAAAGCCAGTCGGCAATGACCCTGTCGAATGTGCTGTCATCAGAGCCTGGCATAGCAATGGGCAGCGATGGTGCATGGGCAACCAATATCCGCATCAGGGGACTGAACGAAAACCGCCTGGTAACCCTGATTGATGGCCACCGCGTGGAAACGGCCACCGACCTGACCGCGTCTTTAAGCATGATAGATGTAAACGATGTAGACCGTGTGGAAATAATAAAAGGGGCACAATCTTCGCTTTACGGATCAGGCGCTATGGGCGGAATTGTGAATATTATAACAAAAGACGGATTTTTTTCTGAAAAGTCTTATTTTTCAAGTAATGTGATCACCGGCTATGCTTCGGCCGGCAACTTTTATTCAGGCCATACAGCCCTGGCCGGCGGGTCAGAAAAATGGTATTTCAGGGCAGGCGGCACATACAGCCATTCCGGTGATATCCGAACCCCCGAAGGAGACTTGCCCAACAGCCGGTTTACCTCAAATAACCTTTCATTAAAACTGGGCGCCAGGCCACGGACAAACCATTTTTTTAAGATGCAATATCAGCGTAATTGGGCAACCGACGCGGGCATCCCCGGGGGTGAAGCTTTTCCGGGACCGGCAAAAGCAACTTATACTGATATTGGCAGGCATTTATTATCGGCTGGTTATGAAATTACAGAAATCTCCGGCAGACTTTACTCTTTGAAATTGAATTATTTCACCCAGTACATCGTACGCGAAGTTGCCATGGAACCAAATACAATGACAGAAACCGCATTGCCAAACGGGAATATTCAGCGTACCACTCCTGTTTTGGTCACGCCAATAGGAAACCACCTGACCAACGGGGCACAGCTGCAAAGCACCTGGAAGTTCTCGAAAAGAAATACTTTAATTGCCGGCATAGATGTATGGGCACGCAAACTAACCACTGAGCGCACAAAAGACATCACTGTTGAATTGTTAAGCCCCGCAGAAGAAATATTAAAAACCAATGTCATTGTCAGGGGTGAAACCCCGATACCCGAATCTGTCTTTGGAAGCGCAGGCTTATTCATTCAGGATGAAGCCCGGTTACTGAACGATAAGCTTATACTCATGGCCGGTGGACGTTTTGATGGCGTCTGGATTAAGAACGAGCCGGGATACGATGTAGATTATCTCATACAAAACGGAACCCTTAACAATTCACCTGCAACACGGCGTACAACCTTTGAAAAAGGACAACAGCACAATATTTCGTGGAGCGCCAATGCCGGACTGCTTTACAAATTGTTCAGCAATACCGATGTTACGCTGAACCTTGCACGCTCTTTCAGGGCCCCGTCGCTCGAGGAGCTATTTAAATACATTGACCTTGGAAACTACGTGCGTTTGGGGAATCCGGAACTTAAACCTGAGAGCGGGTATGGCGCCGATCTTGGTTTCAGGGTATGGGACAGGAAATTTATTATGCAGGCCTCAGTTTTTGCCAACCGGCTTAACAATATGATTGTTGAAGCTCCTGGTGAGTTTATCTATACACTCACCAGCGATAACTCTACTGATACCCTGCCTGCTTTTGTTAATTCCAATGTCAGCAATGCCATGCTTTACGGGGCCGATTTCAAAATTCAGTACAATGCCCTCGGAAACCTGGTTTTGTTTTGTTCAGGGTCGTATGTACGCGGGAAAGATACCGGGGCAGATGAGAACCTGCCGCAAATTCCGCCTCTTAGCGGGCGGCTGGGCCTGCGTTATACATGGCCTGCCATTGGCTCTGCAGAAATTACCGTTGCTGGGGCAAATAAACAGACCAAAATATCCGAAAATGAAACGGAAACAGATGGTTACCTGCGGCTTGACCTGAGCCTGAACACGGTTCGGTTTAACCTGGGGCACGCAAAATTGCAGGCGTTTGCCGGAATTGACAATGTAACCGATGTAAGTTACACCAACCACTTGTCAACCAACAGAGGTAGTATTAGTATAGAACCGGGCAGAAATATATTTGTCCGTTTGAGCCTTTTGTTCTAAAAAGCCATTAGGCTGTTTTATTGGTGTGTGGAATTAAAATTGTAAACATCTGTCAATTGGTGATGTTTATGCGCAGGGAAATTCGTTCGTGATGACTCCGCACGGTGGGAAATTCACTTTCTTAATACACCAGAAATCATACAAATAGACCATCTCCGCAGTTCCTTTTCCGCAGAAACGTTGCTGAATACTAGTGCCTTCAATGATGCCTGTAAAATCAATGACGAAATTTACCAATGCTTCCTCTTCGTTGTGGGTAAGTTCTTTGACATCAAAGTGTGAAAGCGTAAACGAACTGAATGATTCGATGAACTTTGTGAACCATCCTTCTTTTATAGTTTCTTCAGTAAGAAAAGCAGATAGAACATAATCGTTTTTTTGAAGCAGGCCTGTTATAAAATCACTACAGTGGTTCCTGATATCGTATTCGTGGTTCGGATGAAATTCTTCATAAATGAAATTGGTTGACATACCTTCTACCCTGACATCCTCAATTTCATAAGATAAAAGCTCTTCGGTGATAAATTTATATAAAGTGCGGTTATCTACCTCACAAATGGTATCTAAAAAAATACCGTTTCGGTTTAAAAGCTCGGTGATATTATCAAGCATTAATGAAACCTGTCTGTCGGTCAATTCATCAGCCTTTTTAAAGGTAGGTCTGCCGATGAAGTTGAAAACTGTTGTAAGCTTTGCATTTTTGTATGCATCTTCAAACGCAAAAATATTCTTGTAAAACTCGTTCTCAACATCCGGTGGGAGGTTTCCATTCAATTCTTCATTTGAAAAGACTGCCCCTTTTTTAAGAAGTTTCATCCTGAGCTCTTCACGCTCTTTTCTCAGTTTTTCGTTGTTATCATCTTTGTTTTTCTTTGTACTTGCCATAATCGTATAATATTCTATATTAAACAGGCGAAAGCAATTATAAAAATTCCTTTATGCAATAAACGGTTATCCCTTAACCAGTATTGCTAAATGCTGAAATAAAAATATACTTTTTTTTGCAATATTGCCTTATTTAATAACGTGAAAATGAGACCCGGATTCAATCAGTTGCCTCTTATGACATTTTATGCAGCTATTTTTTCACTTCGGTATCTTATTCCGGGGAAGTCACGATTAGGGTATTTATTTTACCGGATTAAAACTTAAATAAAATCAATATGAACAGTAATGCCATCAAAGCACTGTTGTTTGCCGGTATTGTCTGCTTTGCCCTTTTCTGCGGGTGTAAAAGTAAAAATAACGGCAACGGTGTTATTATAAGAAAAGTAAAAGTTACAGAGGCACAGAAAGATTCTGCATTTGTTAAAAAGGTGTTTCCCGGGATTATCAGGGAAGCCCGGGAAATGAACATGGCATTCAGGGTTGGGGGGCCGATCAAAGAGATTTTAGTTAAACCGGGCGACTATGTTAAAATGGGGCAACTGATAGCTGTGATGGATACGCGCGATTACCAGGTTCAGGCAGATGTGGCAAATGCCCAATACGAACAGGTGGTTGCAGAAACCAACAGGGTGAAAGAATTGTTCAACCGTAAAAGTGTCACACAGGCAGAATACGAGAAAGCTGTGGCAGGAGAGAAGATGGTAGCAGCGCAGTTAAAGCATGCACAGGATCAATTGAAAGACACCCGGTTGTATGCGCCTTTCTCAGGATATATTCAAAAAGTAAATTACGAAAACGGAGAACTGGTAAATACCGGCATGCCGGTTGTTACACTTCTTGATTTAAGCAGCTTTGAGGTTGAAACTGGTATTCCGGCATCACTGGTTGCCGCAAAAGAGCATTTTATTTCATATACCCTTGAAGCAACCGCCGGAAAAACAGGTGAGATACCTATAGCGTTAAAAGGGTTTGACAGAAAGGCCGGGAACAACCAACTGCACAAATTTTATTTTGCACTTACATCACAGCCAGGCTTTAAATTTTTTCCGGGAATGGAAGTTAATGTCGGACTGTATATTAAATCAAACGGAACATTCAATTGCAATATTCCGCTAAAGGCGGTTTTTTACAGAGATAAAAAAACGTTGGTCTGGGTATACGATCCCGAAAAAGGTGTGGTGAATAGCCGGGAAATAGTCATAAACGGTCTCACGGGGAATGGAAACATAAGGGTGGAAAACGGCCTTGAAGGCGGTGAGATGATAGTGGTTGCCGGGGTAAATTCGTTACGTGAAAACCAGCAGGTAGAACTGCTTGAGGAGCCTGCAGAAACAAATGTCGGAGGATTATTATGAGGCATATTTCAGAACTTGTTTTTAAACAAAAAACCGTATTCTACTTTCTGTTGGTATGCATCATTGCAGGAGGTATTATGTCTTACATGTCGTTAAGTAAACTTGAAGACCCTGAGATAATTATCATGCAGGCTTCGGTGATAACGGTCTATCCGGGGGCTTCAGCGCACGAGGTTGAGATGCAGGTTACCAACGTACTTGAAGAAGAGATAAACACTCTTGCCGACCTGGAAAGTATCAAATCTACTTCTTCGGCAAATGTTTCGAGAATAGACGTGGAATTGGAGATGACAGTGCCGCAGAATGAAATACCCCAGCGGTGGGAGTTCCTTCGCAGAAAAGTATACAATGCTGCTGCAAGGCTTCCAAAAGAAGCACAGGCCCCTATTGTGTTAGACGATATTGGCGACGTATACGGCATGTTCTATGCAATGACAGCCGATGGGTTTTCTTACCAGGAAATGGGAGAAATGGCCGATTATATCAGGCGTGAAATGCTCGAAGTGGAAGGTGTACGTAAAGTACATATATACGGTGCACAAAAGCCCTGTATTGATGTGGTGTTGCCGGTAGAGAAAATGGCTAATCTGGGTGTGCTGCCGCTTCAGGTTATTATGGCCATCCAGGGCCAGAATGCAGTGGTGTACCCCGGCGCCATGCACACCGGCGACCTGCAGCTAAGGGTGACAGTAGACGACAGGCTTAACTCGGAAGACGACCTTAAGAACCTGCTGGTAAAAAGCCTCAATGGAGAGGTTTTCAAACTGTCGGATATTGCCTCAATAGAAAGGGGATATAACGAGCCCATGCGCAACACAATGTTTGTGAACAACAAACCGGCAATAGGGATATCATTGTCAATGGAGTCGGGCGAAAACATCATCTCACTGGGTAAAAAGGTGGATGAAAAAATGAAATTGCTGCAGAAAAATGTACCGGTTGGTTATGATTTCACCAAAGTGTTTTTTCAACCGGATGTAGTCAAAAAAGCCATCAATGGATTTATGCTAAACCTTACAGAATCGGTTATCCTTGTAATCATCATCCTTATGATCACGATGGGATTGCGCAGCGGAATCATCATCGGCACAGGCCTCATTATTACCATTCTTGCTACATTTCCAATATTGCTATCTACAGGCGGAACCCTCCAGCGTATTTCCCTGGGGGCATTTATCGTAGCCATGGGCATGCTTGTTGATAATGCAATTGTTGTTGTTGACGGCATACTGGTTGACCTTCAGACAAAAGGACGGCGAAAATCTACATTTGTCAATACTCCAAGGCGGACTGCCATACCGCTGCTTAGCGCTACGGTTATTGCTGTGCTGGCTTTTTTCCCGGTATTTCTTTCTAAAGATACCGCAGGCACCTATGCGCGCGATTTGTTTATTGTACTTTGTATTTCTCTTATAATCAGTTGGTTGCTTGCGCTTACCCAGGTACCGCTCTTTTCAGCATCTTTTTTGAAGGTATCAAACCGTTTTGCAGGCAAAAAGCCATACGATGGCAAAATATACATGGCAATCGAAAAAGCATTGTCATTTTTTATGGAACACAAAGTAACCACCGTAGTGATTTCAACTATCTTACTGGGGGTGGCTGCCTATAACTTTAAAAATGTTAAACAATCGTTTTTTCCCGATTTCAATTATAACCAGGTTTACATCGAATACAAGCTTCCTGAAGGCACAGCTCCTGGTAAAGTTAAAGAAGACCTTGAAAAAATCACTGCCCGTTTTCTTACCTTCCCTCAGGTAAAGATGGTGGTTTCGAGTCATGGTTCAACCCCTGCGCGTTACAGCCTGGTTAGGGCCATTGGAGAGGCAGATGACAGCTATGGAGAGCTGATCGTTAATTTCGAGGATTACAGCATGATGATAGAAATGAAACCTGTGCTTGAGGCATACCTGCACAATAATTACCCCGATGCCTATTGCAGAATAAGAAAATATAATCTCTCGATAAAATCAACCCATTTGGTCGAAGTTGAGTTTTCAGGTCCCGATCCGGCGGTATTACGCAGCCTGAGCCGAAAGGCCGAAGAGATCATGTATAACTCTGAGTATACTGATAAATACACAGTCAGCAGCGACTGGCACCCCATGGGCAAGGCCCTGTATGTGCGTTATAACCAGGCGGCAGCGCGCAGGGCCGGAACCACCCGTCAGGATGTAAGTATTGCCATACTTGCAGCCACCGATGGACTGCCCGTGGCCAGGATATACGAAGGTGAAACCGAAATATCTGTGAACCTGAAAACACGCAACAGCGATGGCAGCGCAATTAAAGATATAGGAACCATCCCGGTATGGAGCATGATACCTGACGTGGGGTCGCTCGACAAAGAGAAGGTAATGGGGATGGTATACGGTACCGAATCTTTCGATGATGTTTTAAAAGAGGTCATTAGCCCGGTACCGCTTAGTGCCCTCTCAGAAGCACTGGAAATAGACAGTGATGAGAAAGTGGTGAAACGTGTAAATGGGAAAAGGGCTATCCAGGCCCAGTGCGACCCGTTAGATGGTTATAGTCCTGCCCTTTTGCGAAAAACCATTAGAAAACAGGTGGAGTCTATTCCTTTGCCCAATGGTTATGCGTTTAAATGGATGGGTGAATATGAGCTTCAGGGCAGCGCGCTGAAAAATATCTTCAGGTTTCTTCCCATTGCCATAGCGCTAATCATCCTTGTACTGATACTTCTGTTTAACGATTTGCGAAGACCCGCCATTGTAATTCTCTGCATACCTATGGCAATAATCGGTATAGTGCCGGGACTTATACTGCTGGGGATGCCGTTCACCTTTATGGCCATTATCGGTACCGTAGGGCTTATCGGCATGCTAATAAAAAACTCCATTGTTCTTCTTGATGAAATAGAAGTAAAAATGCATGAAGGACATGACCATTACAATGCCATTATCTATGCCACCGTGTCGAGGACAAGACCGGTATTGATGGCGTCGCTTACCACTATACTCGGAATGGCGCCCCTGCTCTTAGATCCGATGTACCAAAGCATGGCGGCTGCTGTTATCAGCGGGTTGCTCGTGGGCACCATCATTACGTTAATATTTGTTCCTATTTTATATGCCGTATTTCATAATGTTCACAAAGGGAGATAAGAGATGAAAATTAGTATAATGCAAATATTTAATTCATTAAGGATGAAAAGGGCCGTTTATCTGTTGGTTTTGGCACTGCCAATACTTACGGTAAAATCTCAACAAACACTTACGCTTGAGGAGTGCCGAAAAATGGCCATTGAAAACAGTGAAACGCTGAAACAGGCAGAAATGGCCATTGAAAAAGCACGGGCTGAAAGAAAAGCGGTGCAGACAATGTATTTTCCCAGGCTCAGCGGGTCATTCACCGGCATATGGCTGAACAAAGACATTGAGTTGGAAATGTACCTCCCTACAGTAGTGCCCAATCCTGCCACCGGCGAACTGGTCCCCAATATTATGACAGATCCCCTGGGACAGCCCGTGACAGGACCCGACGGAAACCCGGTTTTTAATATGTATGCCTGGCTGCCTCTTGAGTTAAGCCTTAAAGGTGCATATATGGCCGGAATTAATATTGAACAACCTGTTTTTACCGGTGGTAAAATTCTTGCAGGAAACAAAATGGCTGCCATAGGCAACGAAATGGCTGCATTTAATAAAGAGCTGCAGCTAATGAATACCATCGTGGAGGCCGACCAGGCCTACTGGTTGTTTATTTCGGTTAACGAAAAGGTTATACTGGCCGAAAAGGCTGTTGAAATGCTCGACAGCCTGACATCACGGGTAAAAAACGCTTACGAAACAGGCCTGGTAAGCGAAAACGAATTAATGAAGGCACAGGTAAGGCGCAACAAGGCAAAGCTTGACCTGCAAAAAGCAAAAAATGGCTGCGAGCTAGCCCGTATGTCGTTGTGCAGGGTTGCCGGGCTTGACTTAAACACGCTATTGATAGTGCCCGATTCGACCATTGAAATCAACAACCAGATACTCTTAAAGGCAGGAAAAGAAGATATTACCAAACGTACGGAATACAGGCTGATGGAAAAAAGTATTGCGCTGGAAGCACAGAAAACAAAAATCATCAGGGCAGATTATCTGCCTGTGGCGGGTATACGGGCAGGGTATAATTATCTTGGGGGAATAGATTTCGGCACTTCAGATTATGCAACCAACAACATGAGCGTGATGGCATCACTTTCAGTGCCCATATTTCACTGGGGCGAGGGCAAACAGAAAATTAAATCTGCCAGGATTGATATGCAGATAAAAGAACTCGAACTGGAAAAGAATGCAAAACTCCTGCACCTCGAAACAGAGCAGGCAAGGTTTAACCTGATGGATGCCAGTTCGCGTGTTATACTATCAGAAGCCGCACTGGCCGAGGCTGATGAAAACCTTCGGGTAAGCCGCAACAACTACGAACTGGGCAGGGAACTGATGACTGATTTGCTGATCGCCCAGACCCAGTGGCAAGAGGCTTACAGCGATCTTATTGATGCCAAAACAGATTATAGGCTGAAAGAAACCATCTACCTGAAAGCTTCCGGTATGCTGGCAGAACCGTTTCTTGTTGAAGGAAGTTACTGAACAGGTGTGAAAATAGATTGAAAACATGTAAATTTAATGCCGTGTACAGTTCAATCAGCTTTATGAAAAATACACCCTTGCAGTTTTTCAGCAGCCTCTCGCTGTATACCTGGCGCAGTACCATAACACGCATCGTGCTTGTGGGTTCGGTGGGATTGTTATTTCTGCTGTTTGCCTCCACGATTACCCTTGACACGGAGACAAAAATTGCCTTTGGTTATTATTTCAAGGTAGCATTGGCATTCGTATTGCTTGGTGAAAGTAACGTAGCCCTTGACCACCTGTCGGAAAAGCTGTTTCCTATTCCTGAGAAAATAACCATTCGCATTATACTTCATTTTGCACTAAGCCTTACCCTTGCTTTCCTGGTATTTATGTATTTTGAACAAATAGTGGGAATTGAGATGTTGTTTTCAGAGAAGATCGTAAGGCTGATGCTTGCGCTTGCCATGATATTTATTTTTTTTGTTGTTTCTTTTGCACTGGGCATAAGAATTATTGAAAAATGGATGAATTCGAGGCTCGAGCTTGAGAAACTCAAAGAAGCCAAACTGAAAAGCGATTACAACACCCTGCAGGAGCAACTCAACCCCCATTTTTTGTTTAACAACCTCAGTGTGCTGAAATCACTTATTATGTATGATTCCAGGACTGCCCTCGAATTTGTGCAGAATTTTACCGATGTATACCGTTACGTATTGCAAAGCCGTGACAAGACAACCGTAAAGCTTAAAGATGAGGTTGAGTTTATTGAGTCTTATTTAGCACTACATAAAGAGAGGCATGGCGATAATATGAAGATAAAAATCTCGGTAGAAAAAGAGATGTTACCCAATGAGATACCCCCGCTTACCATGCAATTGCTGGTAGAGAACGCATTGAAACATAATATTGTATCCAGGTCAAGTCCGCTCGAGATTGATATTTTTACAGAAAATAACATGCTGGTAGTACAGAATAACCTGCAGGTAAAGGAAACGGGATATTCCACCAAAAATGGATTGGCCAACCTGGTAAAGCGTTATGAAATGATTACCAGCCGAAAAGTGAATATTATAAATGATAACAGGAATTTCAGGGTTGAAACACCTTTGCTTTAAAAACCGATAATAAATTTTAGCAACCTGTATATGAAGGTTTTAATAATTGAAGATGAGATACATAACCGAAGAATGCTTGAGGGCATGGTGCTAAGAATAAGGCCGCACTGGAACATTGCAGCCGAAATTGAGAGTGTTGCTGAGAGTGTTGATTGGCTGAAAGAAAACCACCCCGACCTTATCTTTATGGATATTCAGCTTACCGACGGCATCTGTTTTTCAATTTTCGGGCAGATTAATGTTGAATGCCCGGTGATCTTTACCACTGCCTATGACACTTATGCAATACAGGCCTTCAAGGTAAACAGTATTGATTACCTGCTTAAACCGGTGAAGGAAAACGAGCTTGCAAACGCGATTATTAAATATGAACAGATTTCGGGTCTTAAAAACAGAAACCAAAATGCCGTTGATTACAGTGAGATCCTCAGCGCCATTTGCAACGGCGAAAAAAAATACCGCAAGCGTTTTCTCATACATGGCACCTCTTCGTATTTCAGGCTTAACATCGAAGAGATAGCGTACTTTTATTGTAAAAACAAGATTACGTTTGCGGTGACTTTTGCAGCTAAAGAGCACATTGTTGATTATACCCTTGAAAACCTTGAAGAAGAACTCAACCCCGATGATTTTTTCAGGGCAAACCGCCACACCATTCTTCATATCAATTCGGTGCAAAAGATTGAAGATTATTTCGGCGGAAAGTTACATATCAGGCTCATTCCCCCGTTTAACCATGAAGTGGTTGTAAGCAGGTTAAAAAATACCACCTTTAAAGATTGGGTTGGAAGATGATTTGAATTCATATTTTTGTTGCAGGTAGTATCCTATCAATAATCTTTCTATTTTTACTCCCAAATAGATTTTATACTAATGAATAATATGAGAGACAACAAAGTATTGAAGGTTACCGAAGATGTAAGCTGGGTGGGCGTTCTCGACCATGAAATTGTTACCTTCGATATTGTAATGGAAACGGTTCACGGCACTACTTACAACTCCTATTTTATTAATGCAGAGAAAAAAGCGCTGATTGACACTTCGAAAGAAAACTTTAAAGACACCTATTTCGAAAAGCTGAGAAAGGTTATTGATCCTGCTGATATCGACTACATTATTGTAAGCCATACCGAGCCCGACCACTCCGGCAACCTGAAACATCTGCTCGACTTTGCCCCTAACGCCACCGTTTATGGCAGCCGTGTTGCACTTAATTACCTTTCAGAGATCACAGGAAAACCCTTTAAATCGGTATCTGTAAAAGATGGCGATACGCTTAGCCTTGGCAATAAAACACTGCAGTTTATTTCTGCCCCCAACCTGCACTGGCCCGATACCATTTACACCTATCTTGTTGAAGATAAGTTACTTTTTACCTGCGACTCGTTTGGCGCCCATTATTGCAAAGAAGAGATGTTTGACGACATGGTAGGCGATTACTCCGACTCTTTTAAATATTATTTTGATGTAATACTCAGGCCTTTCAGTAAGTATATGGTGAATGCCATCGAAAAAATCAAACCGCTCGCGATCAATGCCATATGCCCGGGTCATGGGCCCATACTCAGATCTGCATGGAAAGATGCAGTGGAAAAAAGCCTGAAGTGGTCTGAAATTTACCTGGCAGATGCCAGATGTGAAGAGAACAATGTTTTAATTGCTTTTGTTTCGGCATACGGGTACACCGGGCAGATGGCAGAACTTATCGCCAAAGGCATTACTGAGGTGGTGGATTATCATGTGAATATTCTTGACATTGAAAAAATTCAGCTTGGGGAGCTTGAAGAGCAAATAGTTAAAAGCAATGCCATACTTATAGGTTCTCCGACCATTAACCAGAATACGCTGCTGCCGGTTTACAAGATGTTCGCCCTGCTTAGCCCTATCAGAGACAAGGGCAAGAAAGCGGCATCGTTTGGCTCCTATGGCTGGAGTGGAGAAGCCGTAAAGCTTATTGATAACAACCTGAGGGCATTGAAACTTGATGTGGTGTGCGACGGAATTTCGGCAAAGTTTTATCCGGGCAATGAAAAATCTGAACAGATTGTTGAATTTGGCCGGAATTTTGCACGGCAACTCATCGCGGCAAAACAATAATATGTGTATTACCATTACTGTTGATATCAGCAATCAACTTAACCATAATTAACGGCATGTATAAAACAGCTTTATTCCCGGGTTCGTTCGATCCCTTTACCATCGGGCACGAATCTATTGTAAACAGGGCCTTGCCATTGTTTGACAAAATCATCATAGCTATCGGGTACAATACCACCAAAGACGGTTTTTTCCCGCTCGATAAAAGATTAGAATGGATAAAAATGGTTTTCGGGGAAGTGAAGAAAGTTGAAGTAACCAGTTTCAATGGCCTCACCGTGGATTTTTGCCGTGAAAAAAAGGCAGGATATATCTTAAGGGGGCTCAGGACCTCGGCCGATTTTGAATACGAGCGCGCCGTAGCACAGATGAACAGGGTAATGCTGCCCGATATTGAATCGGTTTTTATGCTCACCCTGCCCGACCATACGCACATTACTTCCACCATCGTGCGCGAGATCATCAGGCTTGGAGGAGATGCCGATGCATTCCTGCCTCAGAAATTAAGAACAAAAATCAAAGCAGAATGAGAAATAAAATGCATACAATCTGCACGGCAGCGATGCTTTGGCTCATCTGTTCTTTTCATATTTCAGCAGAAACTGTCACACTATCGGGTAATGCTTCAGAATGGGTCTCTGCCGACCTGGTCTTTTACAGGTATAAAGAGCTGATTGCTAATTCTGAAGAAGTTATCGGGGCAACAAAGACAAACGCTGAAGGTGCTTTTGAGCTTACAATTACCATTGACGATACCGAATATATTTTCACGCGACTGGGTATTTACCAGCTTTATCTCTACGCCGAACCGGGGAAAAAATACGAACTGGCGCTTCCGCCATTTCAGGAAAAATCACCAAACGACCTCCTTAACCCATATTTTGAACCACTCACTATACAAACCGGAATCGTAAATATTGAAGATGATGATATTAATATGCTGATAAGGATGTTCGACGACTCCTACGAACCATTCTACAGCAAACATGTGGTAGAAGCAGTAGGCGGCAAAGATTTCTCAAAACTCGATGATGACATCAGGAGCATCGAAGCACCCTTTCGTAAATCAGACAACAAATATTTCAAAGAATACAGGGAATACAAGTACGCTTACCTGCGATACCTCTCATTGCAACATCAGGTAATGGTAATCTCTGAAATGTTTTTTACCGGTAAGCCGGTTTTATATCATAACCCGGCCTATATGGATCTTTTTAACCAGGTTTTTGACGATTACTTTTTGTATCACGGACGAACAGATAAAGGGAAAAAGGTCTACGATGATATCAATGTATCGAAGGATTATGGGGAACTTTATCAAACACTTAAGAAGAATGATCTTTTTAAAGACGATGTTTTGCTTGAGTTAGTAGTGCTTAAAAACCTGTTTGATGAATTTTACAACGACAAATTTTCAAGGACAGGTATTCTGCAGGTGCTGGACTCTTTAGCATCGCGAACCGGTGTGCCCGAAAGCAGGAAGATTGCCTTAATCATCAGGCAAAAGATCACCAAACTACTGGCAGGGTATCCTCCTCCCGATTTTGAGCTTTACGATCTCGACAGCAACCTGGTACATCTTCGCGATTTCAGGGGCCGGTATCTATACCTTAACTTTTGTGCATGCAGCAGCTACTCATGCCTCAAAGAGTTTGAGCTGCTACAGGGTATCTATGAGCGGCACAAAAGCCGCATCGAGATTGTTACCGTGGCAATTGATTCTTACGAGGTATCGTTGAGCGCTTTTCTAAAGAAGAACAATTATCACTGGAAGTTTTTGTACTACGGTCATGGCGCTGAAGTAATGAAAGACTACGATATACGTGCTTTTCCCACGTATTTTCTTATTGGTCCCGACGGCAATCTCATACAATCGCCGGCGCCAAGTCCGCAAGAGAATTTTGAGGGGAGGCTTTTTGAAATATTGAGGGCAAGGGGCGACTTATAGTTCTGCCAGGTTGGTATAGTGCATCACGTCGAGCACCGACTTAAAAGTGTTTTCCGACACCTGTTGTAACTCTTCATTGCGAAACCATTTTATTTCGGTAATGTCTTCCTCTGTTTGTGGCACAGGCAGATTATCTCCGATATAAAGCATCTCGAACCAGGAGGTTTTTTTCAGCGCCATTCCGTTTTGATAAGGGTAGGTATGGTAGGTAGATAATAGCGGATAGATAATCTGTACATCATCTAAACCACATTCTTCCATTACTTCTCGCCTGGCAGCCATTTCGAAAGTTTCGTTATCATCGAGTTTTCCTTTCGGCAGGTCCCACTTTCCTCTTCGTTTTATAAAAAGATATTGCCCGGCCGGGTTTCTGATCAATCCGCCTGCCGCATTTATATTGATGAAACAGGCACGAAAGGCACTTCTCAGTTCTTCGATATCGTGATGGAACAAAAACAGCATGTCAATTTTTTTCAACCGGCTGTAAAATCCTATCAGTTCTTTCAAATCGGGGATGTTACGGTATTTGTAAAACAATCCGTATTTTACCTGAAAGTGTTTCGAAAACTCATCGGTAAGAATTATCGTCCGGTCGTTAAAAAAAACTTTATACATTTGCGCTATGGGAAATTTTGAAAATCAAATAGCAAAACTGCTATTGCAAAGTAAGGCAATTAAATTAAATCCTGCAAAGCCATTTCAATGGGCTTCGGGCTGGAAATCGCCGATTTACTGCGACAACCGCAAGAC
Organism: Bacteroidales bacterium; assembly: GCA_046485045.1. GTDB lineage: Bacteria > Bacteroidota > Bacteroidia > Bacteroidales > UBA10428 > JAFGPL01. The sequence goes on along the minus strand of JAWOHT010000206.1, from coordinate 3,833 downwards.
CTTGTCGTATCCCGAAATCAGGGCTTTTATCAAAGAATCGTTTGTAAGCCTTATAGGCGAAAAGTTTAAAAATATTGAAGCAATAGCGGGTGTGGCTACCGGGGCTATTGCACAGGGTGCGCTTGTGGCAGATGCCATGAAACTGCCCTTTCTTTATGTGCGCTCATCGGCCAAAACACACGGGCTCGAAAACCTTGTGGAAGGCGATCCGCAACCCGGGCAGCGCGTGGTTGTGATCGAAGACCTTATTTCCACCGGATCGAGCAGCCTAAAGGCAGTGGAAGCTTTAAGAAACATCGGGTGCGAGGTAATTGGCATGGTAGCAATTTTTACCTATGGGTTTAACCTTTCGGTCGGGAAATTTGCCGAAGCAAAATGCAGTCTATATACACTCAGCAGTTACGATACGCTGCTTGAAGAAGCCCTTGCGGCAGGGCATATCGGGTACGAAAACCTCGAAGTGCTGAAAAGCTGGCGCAAAGACCCCGAAAACTGGATGAAATAACGGATTATGCTTAAAATTGAAAGTAAAACAGGAAAACTACCCGTATCGGACGAAAAAGCTTACAATTTTCTGTCGGATTTTAACAATTTTACCGCTTTTGTGCCTGCTGACAAAATCAAAGACTGGAAAGCAACAGATAGTTCGTGCAGCTTTAATGTTGATGTTGTAGGAGAGGTAGGGATAAAAACCATTGAAAAAGAGCCGTACAAGCTCATCAAGCTTTCTGGTGATGAAAAAAGCAAGTTCGCGTTTTTTCTTTGGATACAACTCAAAAACATCGAACCTCAGGATACCATGATCAAGCTTACCATTCATGCAGATATCAACCCCATGCTGCAGATGCTTGCTAAAAACCCACTTCAGAAAGTCGTTGACCTGCTTGTAGACCAGATTATCGGATATTTTGAAAAACAGAAGGGTTAGCTTTATCGCTCCACTATTCTTATTTAATTCAAATGGGCTGTAATGATTATTTAACAAAACCGGTTAAAAAAGAGGATATGATCAATGAAATTCAAAAAATATCTGATGGCAGCACGCAGCAAGTCAAATAGCAGGGAAAACAGTAATCCGAAGAGAAAAGCTTTATGGCTTTGGATCATGGTTGGCCTGGCTGCTGTTATCTGGGTCATTATGCGGGTTGTGCCCAAGCCCAGCCGTGCAGACTACCCATGCCAAAGGGTGGCTCAGCCGCTTGCTGCAGGGTTTATTGCCTGGTTGCTGGGACTTGCAGGGTCTACCCTGATCATGCGCCGCGCTCGCAGCCTGTTTCAAAGAAAACAGTATGTGGTTGGGGGTGTTTGTTTTACAGCGGCCATCGTGCTTTATTTTGTCACCCTGAGTGATACGCGTGATGTTACCGCCTCGGCCTTAAAGGCTGTAAGCACAACGGGTTTTGTTCCCACCGACCCTGCCAACAGTCCCACAGGTACCGGCAAAGGTATTCATCCCGGGCGCGTAGTGTGGGTCTATAACAGCAGGCTCTGTGACCAGGGCAGCACGAGCGGCTGGTGGTGGCAAGATCAGCGCACCGATCCGAAAGTGGCCCGGCATATGATGACGCAGGCGCTTCTCAACCTTACCGGCATTGCAGATGAGGTTGCAGCCTGGGATTCACTTTTCAGGTACTTCAACCGAACACGTTACGGCCAAAACAACGCGGGTTATAAGGCTGGCGACAGAATCGCCATTAAAGTCAACAATATCTACTCCCGTTCCTATCAATGGACCAGCAGTCAGGATAACCGGCCATGCCCCCAGATGGTGCATGCACTGCTCTGGCAACTGGTTCACAAGGCCGGCGTGCCAGAAGCAGACATCACCCTCTATGACTGTATTTTTTATCATGGCGACCCGGTTTACCAATACTGTCATGCAGACTTTCCCGGTGTGCGCTGGGCTGAAGGCGATGCCACCGATCGGAGTGGCTATGAATCCGGTCCCGGAAGTAATCGCGGTACCCGTGAAAAAGTTGTGCCCGATACCAACTGTGTGGTTTATTATGGCGATCCGGACCTCGTTCCAGGCAGCGGCAAGGTCTGCCTGCCTAAGGTTGTCTCAGAGGCCAGGTATCTCATCAACGTGGCCCTGCCCCGCCCCCATGAACTGGCTGGCATTACGCTCTGTGCCAAGAACCATTTCGGATCTGTATGGCATCCGACAGTGTATGATTATTATCACGGCTGGCACCCGGCCTTTATGCACAAAGCGGTGGCTGCCCTCAATTTTTCTGCAGATATTACGATGCGCCCCATGGGGTCTTACAATGCCCTGGTTGACCTTATGGGCCATAAAGACCTGGGCGGAAAGACCTTGTTGTTCATGGTCGAGTGTATTCGCTATAAGTACTGGTCGGCACCACCCTTCAACGGGGGGCCTGCCTCGAGTTTGTTCATGAGCCAGGATGGTGTCGCCATTGAGTCGGTATTGCTCGACTTTTTGCGGTCTGAGGGGGCTGTGGTCTCAGGTACAGCCGATAATTATCTCCACGAAGCAGCCCGTGCCGACAATCCTCCTTCGGGCACAACCTACGACCCCGAAAACGACAGCATACCCCTTGAAAGCCTTGGGGTGCATGAGCACTGGAACAATTCAACTGACAAACAGTACAGCCGCAACCTGGGTACCGGTGAAGGTATTGAGCTGATACAATTAACAGATAATACCCCAACGGATATTGAGCATGGTAAAAATAATATCACGGGCAGTTTTACTCTTTCTGAAAATTATCCCAATCCCTTTGATGTATCAACAACCATTAATTATACACTTCCGGTTGCTGCCGATATCAGGCTGAACATATACAATCTTAAGGGAGAAAAGGTACGTACGCTCATCCATCAGCATCACTCTGCAGGTACTTTCGAGATAAGCTGGAACGGGTGCAATGATTATAACCAACATGTGGCTTCAGGGACCTATATATGCACTATTGAAATATATACCGGCAGGGAAACATTCAGCCGGTCGCGTCAGATGTTGCTGCTCAGGTAATGTAAGGTTAAGCATCAATGCCAAAGAGTGGAAAGCTGCGAGTGTCGGGTGGTGAGAGATGAAGTGGTGAGAGATGAGCGGTGAGAGGTGAGGTACGGAATTCACTTCTATTTCATCATTCCTTGTTCGATATTCACTTTATTATCTTTAAGACTGAGTTTCAATCAGGAGATCGCTTCGTTCCTCGCGATGACGGGTAGTTTTATGAGTTGGGTTTCAAATCCCCAAAGTCGGGATGCGCTATTCACCTGCCAATGATTAAAATATAAACAGGGGAAATTGTTTTTTCATTTAATGAGAAAAATCCTGATTTGCCGGTATAAAAAAATCAGTTTGATATGCTTCCGTCTCTTGTTCAAAACTCATACTCTAAACTGATTTTGTCGGGGTGGTGTGACCCGGACACACGACCCTCCCGACCCCAAAGTCGGGATGCGCTATTCACCTGCCAATGATTAAAAAATATAAACAGGGAAAATAGTTTTTTCATTTAATGAGAAAAATCCTGATTTGCCGGTATAAAAAATCAGTTTGAAATGCTTCCGTCTCTTGTTCAAAACTCACACGCTAAACTGATTTTGTCGGGGTGGTGTGACCCGGACACACGACCCTCCCGACCCCAAAGTCGGGATGCGCCATTCACCTGTCTTGTCCTAAAATAGGTTTACACAAAAAAGTGTAAAATGGAATTAAAAAGTAAAGTTATTTCAGGATTTAAAAAGGGTAATCATTTTACCATTTCGGAACGTCACCAAATTATTCAAGAAATGATTTCATTAGAGTGTACTAAACAAGAAATTTGGGAAAAGTACACTGGAGAACCCGAAGAACATGG
>JAWOHT010000172.1:0-8968 GCA_046485045.1 Bacteroidales bacterium | reverse complement strand
CCATTTCTTAAAAAATTTGACCTGAGCACCTACAGAAAAGGTATATATTACCTAAGACTGTTATCTCCCTCTTCTGCCAAAGCATATAAGCTGGTTGTATATTGATGAACTATTTGAACAGTAGTTTGAAGTGTCTTGAGTTTGAAGCGCCTGAAATGTTGTTGGTTGTATTGATATTTAATCTATAATATTTATCCATCCTACATTATAACTATACCTGCAATTAAAACTACAAAAACAAGGATCGCCCCAAAGCGAAAGTCAAATACGTAGCAACCTGATTAAAATGCAAATGAGCCTTATTACACAAAATGAGACCGAGTATTATATGAGGTCAAAAACCCACGACGGGGCGAGACAAATAATGAAGGCTATCCATAAGGGAGATGCCCGATCTAATGCCATGTGCAGCAATAAATCAACACCTGTAAAAAATGAAACCATGATAAGTGCTGGGGTCAGCCATAGCAAGGTAATCCTACCATGATAGCGTCTGATCTAAAAATCGGACGTAGTGCGAAACATTGTTAGCTATATATCTGTTTTGTAGTGAAATAGACTTCTGAGGTGTCAAACTCAAGAAGTAATAAACATACAAGGCTTAATCAGTAAACATCAAACTCCGTAATTCGTTTATAAAGCTTTCCAGCATAGACCTCTGTAATGGTAATACTATCTGGAATTTCGCATAATTCTGAATATTTGCAGTTTAGTTCGAAGGAGTTTTCCTAAATGACATGTAAATATAAGAAAGAGCCTGTGCCAGTAACGCATGCCGAATCAGTCGTTCTCATTCTGTTCGTATGGCCGCCGTATGGCTTAACTGTAATCATACCATTATTTTTTAATTCAATTCTGTTTTAGCATACTTAATCTTATTTTCTCTATAATCTTTTATTCCTTCAAGAAAACCCTGACTCCATTTAAAAAACCCTTTGAAAAATATGGTTGCTGACGAATGAAAATCTTTTATATGTTTGAAACCTGAAAATACAATACGGATATAAATTCTAAAAAACTTAAAGATTAGGAAGAAAGGAATAAACAAATATGGAAATAAATGTTTGTAATAAAAATGATTATAATGTATTCTACGGTATATAAAGATATACTTTCCCAATAATACCTGATTATCATAAAATTGCTTAACCTGATCTCTGAAAATATGATTCATTTTTGCATCAGGCAAAAATATCATGGGGGTCTTTCTACTGATTCTCAATCCAAATAGAGCATCTTCAGAAGCCCTGATTTCCGGGAAACCTCCAACATTTAAAAACAATTCTTTGTCGCAATATAAATTACACGAAGGTAGCAGCTCTACTATCCTTGGTTTTCCTCTATCGAGGTACAAATTACATTCAAGGTAATATTGAGCTTTAGCTAGTTTATCATTTTTTTGAAAATCTGGTAAAATATAACTTCCTCCCCCTGCCATCCATCCATCATCATATGCTTTGAATATATTTTCTGCCCAATATTTTTCTGGATAAGCATCTGCATCAATGAACAATAAGACGTCTCCACAAGCATGTTGAACTCCAATATTTCTCTGAATGGCCGGCATCACCCTGATACCGGAATTAATATAAATTATTTTACCTTCATTTTCGTATTTCCTCAAGATTTTTTCTGTTACAAAATCATCTGATGAATCTACAACAATTATTTCCACTATCCGATCGATGGCAGATTGGGTAAAAAGATTTTCAATTGAATATTCAATTGTTTTTGCTGAATTATAAGAAGGAATAATTACCGAACCATTGCCATGATTTTTATTAGTATTAACAGTATGCATTTTTTTCATATTTAAATAATTATTATTCTAATCAATCTTTGTATTTTAAGAAATTATCGAAGTATAAGTTTTAATCAATTCTTTACCTGAAGATTCCCATGAATAATTCTCATTAACATACTGTTTAATGAATGCTTCCGATTCTGCAAAAAAATCCGGAAATAAAATATCAAATTCTTTCAGCGTTTCCAATAAGCTATCAGGGTCACCAGGAGTAAACAATAGACCCGTCTTTTGATTGATGATATCGTGGGGAAACCCTCCTAATTTTGGTGCAATAACAGGCCTGCCGTATGCATAAGACATAAACAACACACCGCTTTGACTTGCTTCAAGATAAGGGAGTACAATAACATCTGCTGCTTTAAACAAATACTCCATCTCATCATCTTCAATGTATTGTAATTGCTTAATAATATTTGAATTATTATACTGTACAATTATTTTTTCGAAATTGCTCTTGTATTCTATAGCAACATGTCCGGCAATAACTAAATAATAGTCTGATTTATACTTACGAAATTCCTGAAATGCCTTAAGTAATATATCTAATCCTTTGTATTTTGTTATGATACCAAAAAACAATATCACTTTATCCAACTCCTTTAATCCAAAACTGCTTTTTGCCAATGTCTTATTTACTGCTTTATTTTCTTTTACTTGATATACACCATGTTTTACTAAAGATAGTTTGGAATCTGGAACCTTAAATTCTTTCATGAGTCTGTTATAAATAAACTCAGTATGAACAATTATTTGATTTTGAAGATGATATATTATATAAAAAACAATTCTATTATAAATATTATCTTTCATATGAGGGAGAACATCATGAGCTGTATAAACCACTTTAATACCTAAACTCCTTGCTAATAATGTAAAAAATACCCCTTCCAAAAAATTAAATCGCAACCACTGAACATGAATTACTGTTGCATTTCGTCCAACAATGTATCTGAGTAATTTAGAATAATACAGCAGCATCCTGTTTATTTTATACCAGAGAGCCACATCCTCGGTATGTTCACCCCTGAAATCGAGTATATTAATTCTGGTATCAATTTTTTCTCTCGGGTAAAATGAAGATCCGATGAAATCGATTTTTTCTGCCTTACCTGCAATACTGTTGAGTAAATCAACAATGTAATCTTCCTGAAAACCGTTGGCAACAATAGCTATGTGCATTAATGTATGAATATATACAGCCTCAAATATATAAATAAATTACCTTTTCAAACTACAAAAAACACATGAATCGTAACTTTTATCCATCAAAATTCACTATTTGTCAAAAACTCTGAAAATACAAGGCTTTAGATACGTTAGATTACAAATAACAGTACTAATTTTGAAACCAAATTCTTAAAAGAAGTTATTGATATTTTAATTTTTAATTACCATGACCTTGACGAAAAAAAGAGTTAAAGATACAAGTCCGATATTTGCACTTATTGATATATTTGTTACCATTATATCATACTTTTTTGCCTACTTCCTTACCAATCTTGTTCATAAGGAATATTTTACCTTTACAAGAGATTATGTAGTGATGTTGTTACTTATCATCCCTACCTGGGCGATTCTGCTGCAAACATCAAACCTGACTTCCATTCCGAGAACCAGGTCGTTCACCTCTATATTTTTTAATTTTTTAAATTTCAATGCCTTAGGATTTATGCTTCTTTTTTTATTTAAGCATATTTTTGGGTTAACTTCATTCAGCCATTATGTTATTATTTCTTTTTCGGTTATTAATCTTTTTTCATTATACCTGTTCAGGCTTGCAACTTATAAAGTATTCAGATTTTACAGATCTAACGGTCATAACATTCATAATGTAATGATTTACGCAGATAATGAATCTGAAAAATTTATTGACTCCATAAAAGACCATAAAGAATGGGGGTTCAGGATTTTAATGATAATTACCGATTCGAAAAAAATTCAGGACAAATACAATTCATCATACAGGGTCCTTCCGGACAAAATAAATATTAAAACACTTCTTGACATTGATATCGTTGATGAGGTAATCTATTGCATGAATAATGTTGATGAAAACAGAATCCGGGAACTTATTGAACTTTGCGAAGAGATCGGTGTCACTTTCAGACTTCAGTCAAGTTTATCACCCATGTCAACATCAAATGCACACCTTACACACTTTGAAAATATTCCCTTTTTGACTTTTATGAACACTCCCAGAAACTCATTTGCTCTGGCCTGGAAGTCTTTTACCGAGTTCTGGATATCATTTGGAATAATATTTCTACTTTCTCCCATAATGCTTATCATTGTATTTCTTATTAAAGTTACATCCAAAGGCCCGGTTGTTTTTAAACAGGAAAGAGTTGGCCTGAGAGGAAGAAAATTTTATATATACAAGTTCAGGACTATGGTGCAGAATGCAGAAGAGCTAAAAAAAGAACTTATGGAAAAGAATGAAAGTGACGGACCAACATTTAAAATAAAAAAAGACCCGAGAATAACAGCAATCGGACATTTTTTAAGAAAAACGGGTTTGGATGAATTACCCCAGCTTTTCAACGTGTTAAGAGGTGAAATGTCGCTTATCGGCCCCAGGCCTCCAATTCCCGAGGAGGTTGAAAAATATGAAAGGTGGCAACTCCGCAGGCTGTCGGTAAAACCAGGTATAACCTGCACATGGCAGATTGTGCCGAACAGAAACGAAGTCTTATTTGAAAAATGGATGAATATGGATATTCAGTATATTGAAAGCTGGTCAATTAAAAAAGATTTTCTCCTCTTTTTAAAAACAATAAAAACCGTTTTTGCTGGCAGTGGCCACTAAAGTTAGGGAAATATTTTTTCAAGCAGGATTCCTAAAGTATTTTATTATTTTTACAGTTAATTTTTTATTAAACAGGGAATAATGAAAAAAATCAATTTGTCAATAGCATGGATATTAATTATTGCATCAGTGTTAATTACATCATGCACACCCACAAAGAAACTGAAATATGTGCGCAATGTTGGGGCTGATGTGATGAAAAACCGGTATGATAATGACAGGTCTGAAAAAACAATTCAGCCATACGATTACTTATTTATCAGAATTTTCAGCCTGGATGAAAAAACCAATAGTGTTTTTAACAGCCAGAATGATATGACATACAACACAGAATTGCTAAGTTATGCGGTTGATGATAAAGGAAATATTGACTTCCCTTTCATTGGTAATATTAACGTTAAAGACTTGACAATTACTGACGCAAAAATTAAGATTGAGAAATCATTGGGGCTATATCTTAGAGATATTTCTGTGATTGTCCGTTATGTAGGAAATAAAATCACGGTGCTTGGCGAGGTTAATGTACCCGGCCAATATGTATTTTATGATGAAAAAGTAACCATCTTTCAGGCTTTGGGATTTGCCAGCGGAATTAACACATTCGGTGATATTTCTGATATTACCCTTATCAGGGAAAAAGATAACATTATTTCATATAATTATATGGACCTTACAAAAAAGAGTATAGCAGCTTCAGAGTATTTTTATCTCCTTCCCAATGATGTATTAATTGTTAATCCTGTTAATGCCAAATACAGGGATTTGAGAGACTACTCTCTTAACCTGATATCAACATTAGTATCAACCATTACCGGATTTATTACATTGTATTACATTATAGACAGATCAAATAACTGACACGATTTTTAATATGAAAAATTCCGAAGACATTTTCCAGGATAGTATTAATTACAAAAAAATATTTCAGAAATTACTGGGATATAAAAAAAATTATATTTATTGTATCATAACATTTCTTTTCATTGCATTTCTTATTAACAGGTATTCTATTCCTATTTATAAGAACCATACCGTAGTTTTTGTAAGTAAAAATCAGGATAATTCTTTCCTTGCATCGCCTACAGGCATGTCTATGAACTTTGGCATGTTTACCGGTCAAAACATAATGGACAATGAAATAGAAATATTAAAATCTTTTACCCTTGTGAAAGATGTCATCAATAGTCTGGATTTAAAGGCTTCTTACTTCTCTTACAAAAAATCGGCGTTGGGAGATATGTTAAAAGACACTCCTTTTACCCGCAAAAGAGAATTGTACAAAGAATCACCCATAAGGGTTAATGTTGACCAATCCTTTGCTCAACCGGTTTATGTAGATTTTTATATTAAAATACTAAATTCCGAATCATTTGAAATCACTGTATATGGAGAAAATGTTCAAATGTATAACTATATCGACGACAGGGTAGTATCTATTGCTGACGATATTATTTTCAACAAGCGGTTTAATTTCGGAGACAAAATACAAACAAAATATTTTAACATCACCATCATCAAATCGATTGCATTTGATGAGAATTTTTCAAAGAACAATACATTGTTTTTCTTTCTCAATGACTTAAACTCTTTGACAATGGAATATGTAGGCAATATGACTGCCGAGCCTACCTCACAAACTTCCACACTGGCAAGAATCTCTTTTAAAGGCTCACATTCTGAGCGAATTACCGATTTTTTAAACGCCTTGACTGCACAGTATATGGAACGCAATCTGAATAAAAAGAATAAAACGGCCATGAGTACTGTGGATTTCATTGATACACAGATATCAAGCATAGCGGACTCTTTAAGTATTGCAGAGGACAAGCTCAGGACTTTCAGAACCTCACACCAGGTAATGGATTTAAGTTTTCAGGGTCAGCAGGTCTTTGAAAAATTAAATACACTTGAAACAGAGAAAGCACTTATTAATACCCAGCGAAGATATTATACTTTTTTAAAAGAATATCTTGACAATAATTCAGAAATATCCGATATTGTTGCTCCTTCTTCAATGGGAGTGGTTGATCCAATTCTTACCAACCTTATCGGTCAGCTTATTGCATTGAATGCTGAGAGGGCAAGCGGTGCGTCTGCCCAAAGCATTTATCTTTCGGGACTTAATCTTAAAATTGACAACATTAGAAAAACCATCCGTGAGAATGTGAGTAACAGTCTCACTACTTTAAACAATTCGTTAAATGAAATTAATTACCGGATAAACAGTTTATCCGGTCAAATATCTCAGATGCCAAAAACAGAACTTCAATTGAAGGGCATTGAAAGAAAATTTAAATTAAATGATGTAATTTACACCTTTCTGCTGCAAAAACGCTCTGAGGCTCAAATAGCCAGGGCTTCAAGCATGCCCGACTATGAAATAATAGATCCTGCACGAACCGTTGTCGCATACCCTGTTACTCCAAAAAAGATGCTGAACCTGTTGATTGCCATATTGCTTGGGATGGTTATCCCAACCTCGGTGATTATGGGAAGGGACTTCTTCAACAACAGGATCAACGATCCTGAAGAGATTGAAGCAATGACGCAGCTTCCCATTTTGGGTAAAGTTTTCCGCAATTACAGGAAAACCAACCTTGTGGTAAGCCAATATCCCAATTCTTCGGTTACAGAATCTTTCAGGGCTGTGCGTACCAATTTCCAGTTCTTCTCGGGCAGCGGCCAAAAACAGGTTTTGTTACTTACCTCTACATCAAGTGGTGAAGGAAAGTCGTTCTGCTCCATTAACCTGGCATCGGCATTCGCACTGAACGGGCACCGCACCGTGCTTCTCGAATTCGACCTCCGCAGGCCAAAGATTCACCAGGAATTCGGTTCAAGCAATATGATAGGTATAAGCTCATACCTGATCGACAAGGCTGTGGTGGAAGACATCATTATGCCCACCCAGATCGAAAACCTCGATCTGATTTCAGCAGGGCCTGCCGCGCCAAACCCTGCCGAATTAATTGCTTCGGAGAAAACCCAGGAGCTTTTGTTGCGTTTGAAAGAGATGTACGATTTTATTATCATTGACTCTGCCCCTGCCGGTATCCTTACCGAAACATACCAACTTATGAAATCTGCCGATGTAAATATCTTTGTTACCAGAATGGAAACTACCCTCAGGGAAGCATTTAAGAATACCCTGAAAATACTTGAAACAAATAAATTCGCCAACCTCGTGCTGTTGCTCAACGATGTAAATGTTCAGAGAGATGCCTATAAATATGGCTATGACAACAAATATTACACCGATGACAGAAAACGGGGATTCTTCAGACGATTATTCGGAGGTAAAAGTTAATTTGAATTAAAATATTGAATAATAATAAAAGAAGAGGCTGAGTAAAAAGGTTATAAGTAACCTGCTTTTTACACAGCCTCTTTTTTTTATCTCTAATTGTTTACTGATTATTATTACCAGGGCATTTCGCCTGCATCAATAACCTGAGTAATTATCTTTCCTTTGTATCCGGAAAAGCCAGACGATCCGCTGCTGCCTGAGCTGCCGCTGCTGCCGCTGATGCCCGCAGGATTCCCTGTGCCACCCGATCCTCCCGACCCTCCGCTGCCACCGGAACCTCCGAAACCTCCGCTGCCGGCGATACTATAAGCCTTAACACATTCTGTATATTTCTCTGAAGACACTGTGTAGAAAATGGCAATATCCCCACCGTCTCCCCCGCGGCCACCATCACCCCCATTACCGCCATTACCCCCGTTACCGCCAGGAGAACCCGGATACTGAAAGGTTTCATCCACATAAGTACTGTCGTTGATCCATTTTCTCTCGGTATAAAATGCCCCGTCTGCTCCTTTCTCTCCATCGCCGCCAGAGCCTCCCCGGCCACCATCTCCGCCATCGCCTCCGTATGATTTTATGGTGATTGTCCCGCAGGAAGGGTTGACTAAATATCTCCAGTATTCATCAGAACAGATATCTTCAACATGCACTTTAAGTAACGTACAGTTAAGCAAAGTATCAAAATAGTTATCAATAAAAACTTCGATGTTGTGCCCGTCATCTCCATCACTTCCATAGCCCCCGCCATAACCTGACCAACTTACAGAACCGCCGGAACCCTGTGAACCATCATGGCCATCTGCGGCATAAACCGGTAAAATATAACCGGCGCAATAATCGAGTGCAAAAATCATTGTGTCTGAAATCGTAGTATCCATTTTAGACCTTACCATAATACCCCCTTCGTGCCGGGTAAAATCTTCGGGATAAGGAGAAAGCCTTAACGCGTTTTTCTGATAATCGCCCCCGACGGTATGAATATCGAGATTTTTTAACGTGTAAGCGCCAGTTGTCTTTGAATTCACTTTCAGTAAAGAACCGTTATCGA
>JAWOHT010000279.1:0-3904 GCA_046485045.1 Bacteroidales bacterium | reverse complement strand
AATAATCCAACAACTCTTGATGGTGCTGAGGTTCATATAAAGAAATGGGTTCTGCAAGCTTGACTCGTTCATGAAAGGGGTTAATTCCCGGAGTTTAATGTTAGATGAAACTTTAATCCCTGAAAACTTAACATGGTCTGCTGTTTTTCTTTATCAAAGTCCAATTTCACCTGCTCCCCGCCGTTTCTGCCCAAACCTGCAATATAGGCTGTGCTTTCATCAATGGGCTGCAAGGCGGTTTCAACTGGTTGCGCATAAAATGCTTCATTATACTTAAAACGCAGCAGCATCAAACCATTATCCTCAGAAAGTTCCACACTAAATATCATTGGTGGGTTGTTGGGGTAATGATCCAATTCTACGTACTTTCCAACCGCATTTTTCCACTTTTGGGATAATGGCATTGGAGAAAATTTCTGCCCTATAATCACGAGTGATCCCCATGGAGTGGATTCGATAAACAGTTTCTCACCTCCTATTTCTTCCATAAAGAAATATCTGGATTTCGATTTTGCCATAAAACCTAAAATTCGTTTTGCCGGAACGTAAGCATCTGTTTCGTGGGGGGTTAGATAAAAGGAATTTCCCTGAATTTCTGTTTTCAGGAAATCGTGGTCAATTTCAAATTTACACACCATACCATAAGTTGCGTACCAGCCGGCAAAGTGTTGTATGTTCTTCTGCGCATGGTTGGCCAAGGTTACCTGCTTTAAAGGCATACTATTCTTTTCAATTTTCAGGTGGTTCTTTTTGGCAAAATCAACCATAAATATCTCTTTCAGTCTCCATGCATTTTGAACACCATTGTACGAATTTGAAAGCATTACGGTTCCCAAACCTGCATCTGGTGCAATAGAAAAATCGGCCCGTTGATACATTGTGGCACCGCCGTGTTCGTAAATTCGACCAAGTTCTGTGGCTTTATTGCTAATTCTCCAACATATAGCAACTCTGTTGCGCAGATCGAGAGCAATATTCATATTTTGAACTTCAAACATCAATGATTTCGTTTGTTCGCTCAGTAATTGACTGTTCTTATTCAACATTGCCTGTCCGAATTTTATCATATCGGTCAAACTTGCATAAATACTGCCAGCCGGAATATCTATCAAAGGCAACTCTATATGAAACTCACCGTTGGCATCGAATCCGTTTGAATGCGATTTGCCTGCCTCATATGTCTTATAGATACCGGCAGTTTTCATTCCTGCTGGCTCAAAAATGTGTGTTTTGATATAATTCTCATAGGTTTCACCGCTAACGCGCTCCACTACAATACCCAACAAAGTATATCCAAGATTAGAATATGAATGAATTTTATTGACTGGAAAACAAGTGCTTTGAGTATTCAGATATTGCAAAATAATGTGGAAATCGTCCGGGTTCTCAGCGAATTTATCTTTGGAATAGTCGCCCGGCAGCCCTGCATGATGCGTAAGCACCGAGCGTATGGTAATAGGTGATGACTCCGGAAACCGCTGTTTAATAGCAAAGTCGGGGATATAGTCGCTCACCGGTTTATCAATGTCGAGCTTTCCCTGCTCATGGAGCTGCATTATTGCAATTGCAGTAAATACTTTGGTAACCGATCCAATATTGAATAGAGTATTTGCATCAACAGAAGTTTGGTTTTCCGCATCAGTAAAGCCAAAACTATTTATAAAAATTACCGAATCGGCACTAAAAACGGCATAGGTTGCACCCTTTACCTTATTGTCATTCAACTCTTTCTTGAATGATTCGGTAAATGGTAAAACATCTGTTTTTTTCTGTCCACTACAAGAAGTTAGAAATAAACTGATGGAAAAAAAAAGTACTGAAAATGAATTAAAGGAGTTCATACTATTATTTTTAATGTTCAATACCATATTGTAATTTTCTCATAATCAATTCTCCGTGAATAAACCGCTGGAGGTAACATACACACCAGGGGAGCCATAGCTCTGTCATGGTGCAGGGTTCAAATTGCTCAGATGCGCGCGTCCGGAGGCATTGACATTCCAAAGTTGGTTTTTTTTTATAATTTTTAACACGCGCGCTCGCAAAATCTCGCTCTTCCTACGCTACAAAAAAGCCGCAGTATAGTGCGGCTTCTTGTTGTCCTCCCAGGGCTCGAACCTAGACTCTTCTGATCCAGAAGAATACGAGAATATAATATTCTTAACTTAACACATTGAATATCAGTGGTAAGCTATAAAGACAAAATCATTACATTTCCATTATTTAATACCTGTTATCCTCAAAACCTAGCAAGAAACCTAGCAAGTTTTCAGGAATATCATGATTGAATAACTTCATACAGTCAGACTTTATTTCCCTGATTAAATTTGGTTCATAGCTGAATCTGAGATTATTAGCAGCTATTAAAATCGCAGATTTATGCGGAAAGGTTTGACTTGCTTCATTTCTTTTCGTAATTTGTATCAACAAGTTGAAGAGATGTAGAATGGGATTTATTTGCTGGCTAAAAATTAAATTGTTGAAAACATGACCAATTTTTGCTGCAATCATATCATTATTGAAACCAAATCAAATAATAACAACCAAAAAAATCACAGTTCTTCAGAAAGTATTTTTTACAATAGTTATGAAAATACAAATAAGGGAACCTTCAGCACCTTTTAAACCATTTATCCGGTATTATAAATATATCGAATCAGATCTAACTGGTATATTTAAGGTAGTTCCAAATACTTTCGTTGAATTATATTTCAATTTTACTCGTATCAATCTTTTTTCCCCTGGAATTTATGATCTGGATAATCCCCGGATTCATCTGAGCGGATTACATCAATACGAACAGAATATCATTTCAACTATGTACGGGATAGATAGAAATGGTGGATTTGCAATTGTATTTCAGCCACAGGGGTTTTACAATCTGTTCAATATAAAAAGCTCAGACTTTTGCAAATTTATAATAGATGGCGATTCAATTTTAAAGAAGGATATTTATAATTTATGTGAAGAGCTTTATGCAATCTATGATGTTGAGGACATGAAGAGCCTTGTTGAAAAATATCTTTCAGATTATACAAAGAAAGCTTCCGTCAGCTTTGATATAATTAATAATATTATCAATTATATGGACAATGTTAATGGAATGATCAGGGTCTCTCAAATATGCAATATATTTAATGTTACTCCCAGATCACTGGACAGACACTTCAAAGATGAAATTGGGTTATTGCCTAAGGAACTATTAAACATATTCAGAATTAATACTGCAATCAAATTAATTAATGACAACCCTGACTGCGACCTGAGCGGGATCAGTTATTTAAGCGGTTATTACGACCAATCTCATTTTATTAAAGAAATCAGGAAGATAACCGGGGTATCGCCCGGACATATCCGGGGGGGGGAATCTGTCAATGTTGCAACCCAACATAACTTATTATTTATAAAGAAAGATTAGAATATACTTTTTGTGGAAATAGTAACGAATGTCTGAAATTTACTATTCCCTTGGTTAATATTGACATATTTTTGGTTTAGTTATTAATTAAACCTCAGTATTATGAAAACATTTAACCATTTCTTAAAAGAATGTGGGCTTTTAATGAAGGTCCTTTTCGTGCTGCTGTTATTTATTATTGGCTGTACCAAACAGGATATAGCACCAGTAAGTTTAAATGAAAATCTTAATGAAGTGAATCCAAAGAGTCTTGTTACTGTCTATGATGAAGTATGTTTAAAAGGGACTTCAAACTTTGATGTATACGCCCCTAAAGAGGGCAGGGTCGTAGTGAGTCCTGATGAAATGTTCCTTTTAATGGAAGCTACACTTAAACATATTGAAGGTCAGAATTACCTGCTGACAACTACTGAAATTATGCCTCCGCCAATGGGTCCGTTTTTGTACAGGATAATTAAATGGGATGTAAAAATATCAGCAGGGGGA
>JAWOHT010000231.1:0-17283 GCA_046485045.1 Bacteroidales bacterium | reverse complement strand
CTTTGTTATATTCATGTAAGAGTTTAATGTATGTGAGATATGAACTTTTGTATTCCTCAGATAACTGCTGATGCTTTCCGAAATTGTCGATGATATTGAGTTGGAATAAGCTGTTGTTCAGGGCCAGGTTTTCGTGCTGGGAGTGTATATCTACGAGCAGTGAGGTAAGCTCACCGAGGGTTTCCAAAGTTACAGGGGTATCGTTGATGAAAGCTCTTGATTTGCCATTGGTGTTGATTTCACGCCTTATTATGGTATTATCTTCATAATCAATGCCATTATCCGTAAAAAAATCGTGCAGGTTATAATCTGTTATCTGAAAAACCCCTTCCACGATACATTTTTTATCTTTGTTTTGAAGTACAGATGAATCAGCACGCCTGGCAAGTATGAGAGACAAAGCACCCAGAAGAATGGATTTACCAGCCCCGGTTTCTCCGGTGATAATTGACAAACCTTTGTTGAATTCTATCCGGAGGTTGTCAATTAAAGCATAATTGTCTATATATAAAGATTTTAACATGCAATTTGAGGTTGCTTGATAACTGAGCGATAAATTTAAACAAAAGAATTAAAACGTGGTTGAAAATGCCGGTCAAAAATTGAAAAGGTTTAAATAGTGTCAGCAAGAAAACTATAGTTTTTTTAGTCTTTGATAAGAAAACCTCAAAGTTGATACCGCATAACAGATTATTGGATAATCTGTTCGTATTTGCTTTTATGCGAAGGGTCTATTTCATTAAGCAGTGCAAAAACCCTGGTTTTTTCATCCTGAAATGCTTCTTTGAATATGTTGACAAATTCATCAGATTTTGCATCAAGCACCACTTGCAGGTAAAACATGAAAGGATCGGGTTTTTCACGAGAAACATTTTGTAAGAGTTTCAGGTATTCGGCAATACCATTTCTGGCTTCGTTGGTTTTTTCAAACATCAAATCGAGCCCTAACCGGTGATATTTATAATAGAAATCTCTGATAGGTGTAAAATCTTCATTTAAAATATTACTAATCAGCCAATACCGGTTTTTACGGCTTGTACTTTCCATCGCTCTCCATCCTCTTTCAGCCGCATTCTGGGCATTGTTGACTATTATTTCGGCTTGCTCGAAAAAAGGGGTGCCTCCTTTGGGTGAATAAGAATCATAATCCATGCCGATAATAACATAGGCATAATATGCAAGAATTGAGGTAAGGTTCGATAAATGTTGTGTCTGGCTAAACTCAAGTGGCTGAAATTCAACATACCTGAAATGGAGATCATTGTCAACATAATTCAGCATCACAGAATTATAAGATGAATTAAATACCGGCCGCCTCGCCTGAATCTGCAAAGTACCTTTAAATTCATCAACGCCCAGCTGTTCCTTAAGGTTAAACAGCATGGTACATTCAATGCGTTCATTTACCGCAAAGTTATGTCCTGTCCATGAAGTATTGTTTATGAATTCGTTAATGGCTGTCTGCAGGGTTTGAAATACCTGTTTGTTCGTCCCCTGTATTTGCTGTGATAAGATTTGCACATTGCAGATAAGTTCCTGGCCATGTGACTTTATCAAAATGAAGGGCAAGATTATAATAAATAGTATATGGCGCATTATGTCAGATTATTTCCAAAAGTTTATCAATTATATCTTCAGCAACTTTAGTTTTAGATTTTAACTCAAAATTAGATAATTTATTGTTTTTGTCGAGTATGGATATTTTGTTGGTATCGGTCTGAAAACCTGCGCCCTTGTCTCTTAGAGAGTTAAGCACAATAAAGTCGAAATTTTTATTTTTTAATTTTTTCAGCGCGTTATCTTTTTCATTTTCGGTTTCAAGTGCAAAGCCAACCAGAAATTGGTTATGCGATTTTATTTTTCCAAGATGTAAAGCAATATCCCTGGTGGGTACAAGGTTAAGCGTTAGGCCCTTCTCTGAGCTTTTGATTTTTTGACTTTCTGCTTTGGCTGGTTTGAAATCTGCGACAGCCGCGGTAAGGATAGCGCCGTTTGATTCGGTAAAATGTTTCACTGTTGCTTCAAACATTTCATCTGCTGTTTTTACTGGTATAAGCCTGATATTCTCATTTTCCACACTCAGACTGGTGGGGCCGCTGACCAGCGTGACTTTTGCGCCATAAGAAGCAAGCGCTGTTGCAAGGGCATAGCCCATTTTGCCCGATGAATGATTGCCGATATATCTTACAGGATCAATAGGTTCGTAAGTAGGACCTGCGGTGATGAGGAATTTTTTACCCGTTAATTTTTTTTTTTAGTCCCGGTCTTGCTGAAAAACGAATCAAGTGATTCTAATATCATTTCAGGTTCTTCCATTCGACCTTTGCCGGTAAGGCCGCTTGCAAGGTCACCTGTGGAAGGTTCTATGATAGTATGGCCGCGTTTTTTTAATGTATCAAGGTTCTTTAGGGTGGCAGCATGGTTCAGCATGTCAATATCCATGGCTGGCGCAATAAATACCGGACAACGCGCAGAAAGATAGGTTGTGAGCAGCAAATTATCTGCAATGCCATTTGACATTTTCGCTATTGTATTGGCCGAGGCAGGGGCAATTACCAGGGCATCTGCCCACAATCCCAGGTCAACATGGCTGTTCCAGTCGCCGTTTTCGGGATTGAAAAAGTCTGTAAGCACAGGGTTTTTCGACAGTGTGGCAAGGGTAAGCGGCGTGATAAACTCTTTGGCATATTTTGTCATTATTACCTTTACCGCAGCGCCTTCCTTTACCAATAACCTTATAAGTATAGCAGCCTTGTAAGCTGCTATACTCCCTGTAACACAGAGAATTATTTTTTTATCACCAAGCATTTATCGCAGGTGTTTACTGTGTTTTTTTGTAATAAACCTGATCGCGTTCAAATTCATCGAGTGCAATAAGCGTAGGTTTTGGCATACGCTCATAAAATTTCGAAATCTCAATCTGCTCGCGGTTCTCAAAAATCTCTTCAAGATTATCTGTATAATTGGCAAATTCTTCAAGTTTCCTGTTCAGTTCTTCTTTTATTTCAACTGATATCTGGTTTGAGCGCTTGGAACTGATGATTACTGCCTCGTAGATATTTCCGGTTTTTCCTTCAAGTAGCGCCAAATCTCTTGTAGTTGTTGAAGAAGGAGCTTTTGATTTTTTATAGTCCATTACTTAATTTATATATTAATCGTTTAAAGTTGTAATCTCATTTTTTAATATCTTCGAAGAGATGTCATATATTTTCTCTGCATCTTTACGGAATTTGCTTTCGGGAAATTCTGTAATAAAAGAATAATACTCGTCAACTGCAGCCTGGTATCTTTCCTTTTGTTTGATGTAAATACTATTGAATGCAAGCAGATATTTCGACCTCAGCACCAAAAACATAATATCTTCCCTGAATTTACTATCGGGATGATCTGTAAGACTGTTACTTAGTGCCACAATAGCGGCTTTATAGTCTTTCAGGTCGAAATAGAGTTTCGCACTTATAAAAGATTTCTCGACAAGTTTGTCCCGAAGCTCCGCGATCATTTTTTCACATTCGGCTCTTCTTTTGCTTTCCGGGTGCCTGATAATAAACAGCCTGAAAGACTGAATGGCCTGGTAGGTGTCTGTCTGGTCAAGTTCGGGTCGCGGAGAGGAGAGGTAGTAGCAATAGGCAACGTAAAAGGTTGCATCTTCGGCAAAATTACTGTTACCATATGTTTCTGAGAATGTCTTAAAAAGATGGCCTGCAAGAATATAATCGTTTTGTTTAAAATAGGTCATTGCCTGATGGTAGTAAACCGAGTCGGCCTTGGTGGTACCCCTGAAAAAGGGGGCAATCTGCTCAAATAGTGTTCCAGCCCTGGTATAATCGCCATTGTTATAATATTCAAAAGCTTTCTGGTATTTCAGATTTGAATCAGTACTTTTCAGCAGTTTTTCATATCCGCCACAACCGAATACTAAAGGTAGCAAAAAAATTAAGAGGAATTTACCGTATTTCATTGGCAAAAATATCGCGCAAAGTTACAACTTTTAATCAATTAAATAAAAACAATTTTTATGTTTTTTGTCATCACGAAAATACACAAAATAAAACTCAAATAACCCGAATTATTTTGAAATACAGCATATTTAAGATTTTTTAACTAAAGTTAGTTATAAGTGCCGGAATTTAAATAATTAAGCACATAGTCTTCGATGCCCTCTTCGAGTTCAAAAAATTTTTTCCGGTAGCCGGTGTTCCTCAGTTTATCCATTTCGGCACGGGTAAAATACTGGTATTTTTCACGTATATCTTTGGGTGTATCAATAAATTGGATATTTTCTGTTTTCTTCATTGCGCTAAAAACAGCCAGGGCGAGGTCGAGAAAAGTTCGGGCTTCACCAGTACCAAGGTTGTATATCCCGGATACATTTTTATTCTTCATGAAATAAAGCAAAACTTCGGTTACATCTTTTACATAAATAAAATCCCTTTTCTGCTCACCGTCTCTGACTCCGGGAATATGCGATTTGAAAAGCTTCATTTTTTCTGTAGCCAGAACCTGGTTGAAGGTATGAAAAATTACAGAAGCCATTCTTCCTTTGTGATACTCGTTGGGCCCGTATACATTGAAAAACTTGAAACCGTACCAGTTTGGGGGTGTTATTTCCTGTTTCAAAACCCATTTGTCAAACTCGTTTTTAGATTCACCATATGGGTTGAGTGGTTTAAGGTTTGGTATTACATCATGTGAATCTGTGTATCCAAGTTCCCCTAATCCGTATGTGGCCGCAGACGATGCATAAATAAGCGGTATCTGGTGGCGGCAACAGTGTTCCCATACCATTTTTGAATAGTAAAGGTTAAGCTTATCAAAAACCTCTTTGTTGAACTCTGCCGTGTCTGTTCTTGCCCCGATATGGAATATGAACGCTACTTTCTTGTGATTGCCGGCAATCCATTCTGACAATGAATCACGGTGAAGCTTCCCGCTAATGATTTTATTTTCCAGGTTTTTGTTTTTAAGATTATTGGAAAAGTCGTCTACTGCAAGGATATCAAAAATTCCCCCGGTGTTCAACCTGCCAATGAGGTTGCTCCCGATAAAACCTGCAGCCCCTGTAACTATTATCATACTCCAAATTTTTACTGCAAAGAAAAGAAATAATCATATAATAAATAATGTTTAAGTACAATGTCTTTTAACCGATTGGTTACGGG
Source organism: Bacteroidales bacterium (assembly GCA_046485045.1). Classification (GTDB taxonomy): domain Bacteria; phylum Bacteroidota; class Bacteroidia; order Bacteroidales; family UBA10428; genus JAFGPL01. The sequence continues at coordinate 12,121 of JAWOHT010000231.1, read as the reverse complement.
CACTTTTTTGATAACCCTGTCAATCAATTCTCAGCTCATCTAAAATTGAAACGATAACATCTGTAAGGTTGGTAATGGCAAGGGGTATGTTCCAGCTCTCGATTCTGCGTATCTCAACAAAGTTTGAAATTGCCCTGATCTGTAAAAAAGGTACCTTCTCGGTAAGGCATACATAGAAAAATGCTGCGCCATCCATGGTTTCGATTTCGGGGTTGAATTTCTCCCTTATGCGTTTGATACTCTCAACCGAGCCGTGAAGTGTGTTAACTGTTACCGCTTTTACAGGGATGAGGCCTTCAACCTCGTCAATTTCGAAATTGCCGAGGCTTCTGAGAATTTCCTCGGTAAATGGATAGCTGTTTTCGTCGAACATCTCTTTTTCGCCAAGGGTGTAAAACTCTCCTTTTTCTTCAATGCCAAGGTCGGCAAACTGATCTTGCACAACATTTACAACAAAACCTTGTTCAAGAAAATAATCAAAGCTGCCTGCAATGCCAATATTTATGGCCAGATCGTAATTTACCGTACCAATGATTTTCGTAAGCTGATACGTCATAAATACGCCGCCAATGCCTGTTACCAGAACATCTATTAGTAAGTTACCATGGCGGTGGCCCGAAAGATAAGACCTGTGCTGGTGCACAAGATGAAGTTTATCTTTTAACAGTTTTACCTCCCTGTGCGAAGAAGAGACAATAAGTATTCTCAATGGGTTAAGTTTTTAATTTCGTTTATGGTAAAAAATAGTACTATATTTAACAGTTTTTTTATTAAAAGTAATGAAATTTTTGTTTTTACAGCAATTTTAATTATCCACATATTGCTTTAAATTTTTTAATTAACAGGTAAAAATGTCTGATTATAAAAGATTTAAAAAAGAAATTGAAGAAGAAGGCTACGAACGGATTGACAAGTTTGACCTTAAAAAAACCAAAAATCTCGCCCGTCACTATCGCGAAATTTTAAAATTCATTGGTGAAGATACTGAACGCGAGGGACTGCTGGAAACCCCCGAAAGGGTTGCCAAATCGATGCAGTTTCTTACTCATGGTTATAATATCAATCCTTCAGAAATACTTGCTTCTGCTACCTTTCGTGAAGATTACAAACAAATGGTTTTGGTAAAAGATATTGAGATATATTCGCTTTGTGAACATCATATGATACCTTTTTTTGGTAAAGCTCATGTGGCTTATATCCCGAATGGTTTTATCACAGGACTGAGCAAGATAGCGCGTGTGGTTGATGCTTACTCGAGAAGGTTGCAGGTACAGGAAAGGTTAACTGTTCAAATACGTGACTGCTTGCAAAAGGCACTTAACCCGCTTGGTGTGGCAGTTGTAATAGAAGCGCTGCATTTGTGCATGGCCATGAGGGGGGTTCAAAAGCAAAACTCGGTTACCACCACATCGGCTTTTACCGGTTGTTTCCTCAGCGAACACCGTACCCGCGAAGAGTTTATTCATCTTATCGGCACCAGGCTTCATTAAGCATTAATTCTGAAAAATAGAAATATCTTTATATTTTTGCGCGATAAAAAAATAGAATTCTATGAAAGCATATGTTTTTCCGGGACAGGGAGCCCAATTTGTCGGCATGGGCAAAGATTTGTACGATAATTCCGACTCAGCCAGATTGTTGTTTGAAAAAGCAAATGAAATCCTCGGCTTCAGAATTACCGACCTTATGTTTAGCGGCACCGATGAAGACCTTAAGCAGACGAAAGTAACACAACCCGCAATTTTTCTCCATTCGGTGATTTTGGCCAAAGTACTGGGTGCTGATTTTAAACCCGATATGGTGGCCGGTCATTCATTGGGCGAGTTTTCAGCACTGGTAGCAGCAGGCGCATTGTCTTTCGAAGACGGACTGAAACTTGTTTCAAAACGTGCCCTGGCTATGCAGAAAGCATGCGAAAAAGAGCCATCTACAATGGCCGCTATCGTTGGGCTTGATGATGAAATGGTTGAAAAAGCATGCGCTGAAATTAACGAGGTTGTTGTTCCGGCAAATTTCAATTGTCCCGGACAACTTGTTATATCAGGTTCACATAAGGGAATTGATGCTGCTATAGAAAAACTTACCGCCCTGGGTGCAAAAAGAGCGCTGAAACTGGCAGTGGGGGGTGCATTTCATTCACCACTTATGGAACCGGCTAAGTTAGAGCTCGAAAAAGCCATTGACCAGGCCGGTTTCTCAAGTCCGGTTTGTCCGGTATATCAGAATGTAACGGCAGAGGCAGTGACCAGTCCTGAAGAGATTAAGAAAAACCTGAAGGCACAGCTTACATCACCTGTAAAATGGACACATACCGTTAAGAATATGATTGCAGACGGGGCGATTACTTTTACCGAAGTCGGTCCCGGAAAAGTACTTCAGGGATTGATTAAAAAAGTAAACAAAGATATTGAGGCTTTGAGCGCCAGATAAGGTCTTAGAAAAATAAATATATCATTGGAAAATACGAGTATTAAAGAACAATACTTAATGTGTTCTGTTAGTTCATTTTTTGCTTTTTTATAATATTTTTAAAAATATCATCAACATATTCATTTTTTATTGTAATTTTAACTCACAATTATTTACAAACAACATCTTTGCTTACTGTATTTCTGTAAAAATCATAACTGGCTTGAAATACGGTGCTATCAATTAATAAAAGCACTAAATCCTTAGGCGTAATACTTTTGAAGATTTTGAAACCGTTTTTCAACCCGGTTCGTATAAAAATCTGAAAATGACGCCATGAAAGAGCGACCTATTCTTATTGTGTTATTTTTTTTATTAGCCTGTTATTCAGGACACGACGGATATTCTCAAATTATTTACCAGCCAAATCATGGAGATCCTCTCTACGAGCCCTGGAGATGGACAACATATGAACAAATTCCGGGACGGGAAATTTTGTGCATGACAGAAACAGAACCGGGATTTTTTGTTTTTGGGGTAAAAAATGGAATTATTACCTATGACGGTTATCAATGGAAAGAGCAGAATAAGAAAAATGGGTTTATTGACAATGAAGTTAATCAACTTTTATACTCGAATGATAAACATTTATATGCGGGAACTGATTCAGGACTATACAAGTTAAGCGATCAAAAATGGATTAAGATATTTCCGATTGATATTTCAGACAAGGGTTTTCAGAAAATCAACAGTTTAAAAAATTTAAACACACAGGGTATTGTAGCTTCTTTTGAAAAGGGGGTGCTTATTTATAAAAACAAAACGCTTACCCTTGTTGTCTCACAAAAAACATATTATGATATTGCGCCGATTGCCAATGTCAGTTGCCTTATTGTACCTGAAGAAAAATGTTACAATGAAGATTTTCAGGCGAGTGAAGTATTTCAGGACAAACAGGACCGGTTCTGGACATGGTCATCTTATGAAAGTGGGAAAGGGTTGTTATTTTATTTTAAGTTAGCGAATAATGACCGGGAAATACAATTCTCCAAAACTTTTACCGAAAAAGATGGATTAATAGCAGGAAACAATATAAAATTTGAGCAGGATTATGACGGAAATATATGGGCAATCAACAGCAGCTATCATACCGGATTAAGTATTTACAATGGTGCTAAATGGGAGTATGTGAAATTTAATGGCGATAATACATTTCTGTCCATCGCGAATATTAACGGGGAAATGTGGATAGGCGGATTCGGCGCTGTATTTTTGTGTAAAAACAACAAATGGTTAACCTACAAACGACCTGTAACAGCAATTCCAAGCTCAAAAATATTTGTTTATAAAGACAGTAACGGATACTTGTGGATTGGCGGTATCCAGGGCGAACTGGTAAGAATTGATTATTCAGATAAAAAATGGGGCTCTTTAAAAGGCCTTAATTTTCATTGCGAAGACGCGCAAAATAATCTATGGTTTATTTCTGCTGACGGAAAGGTAGTTGTAAAAAAACAAAATACCTGGTATAGTTATGATACTTCAGACGGGTTGCCCGATTCGCCCGTTAAGATAATAAATACCAGGAGCGGTTTAACAGTTGTGGCAGGGAGTTTTGAGACCCAGGCCTGTGTGTCTTTTTTTAACGGTAATAAATGGGACAGGCAAATATTCCCTGAATTGTCATGGGGAGTTGATTACCGCGTAGTATTTGAAGACAAAGATGAGAATTTATGGCTTGGATGCAGCGTAAATATTCATGAAGAAGCTGGACAAAAAGGGGGTGTTATAAAAATTTTGAACCCTGGCACCATAGATCAAATAAACACCCATTATTTACCCGAAGATGGTACTCACATGTATTGTTCTTATGGAATTGCACAATCTGAAGATGGTGAAATATGGCTGGGTGGGGAGCATTTATCCAGGTTCCAAAACGACAAATGGAGTGTTTATAATGAAATTGATGAATTCAATTATTATATCAACTGTGTAACCGGTTTGCCACACGGCGATGTATGGGTAGGTTCAAGAAGCTACGGAATATTTACATGCATTAACAAAACCTGGGCCCATTATGATGTAACCAGCGGGTTAAAAAGCAATACCATTATAAGTATTTTGCCGGTAAGCGCAAACGACGTATGGGTTGCAACAGAAAATGATATCTGCCGCTTTGACGGAAGTAGCTGGACAACAGGTGTATTTGACCACAGGTTAAATCTAAGCAGGGAGGGTGGTGATATTCAATCTCAAAAAAATGGCACTGTCTGGATCAATCATTCTACACGTTCATGGAAAAGGAGGGCTTTGTATGGAAATAATTTTGAAAAGGATGATTTAGACAATTATGTGACCGTTTTTTATAAGGCAGATACTTCGAAACCAAATACGCACATTATAACCTATTCAGATGAAGTGTCATCCAAAGGCATTACTTTTATCGAATGGAACGGCTATGATAAATGGAAAGATACCCCCCCGTCAAAACTGCAGTATTCTTATAGGCTGAATGATGAAAAATGGAGTGATTTTAAATACAAAAACAATATCACACTTTTTAATTTAAAGAATGGTAAATATGTATTTCAGGTCAGGGCCCGCGACCTTGATTTTAATATAGAAACCAACCCGGCAACAGTTTCATTCAGGGTTTTGCCCCCGGTGTATAAACAAACATGGTTTGTTGTTTTGATATTGTTGTTTATATGCGTTATAGCATTATACCAGATTAAGGCAATAAAAAGAGAAAAGAAGTTGGAAAAACTAAACATAGACCTGGTGAAGCATGGAAAAGAGATTGAATTGAAAAACTACATTTTGGAGGAACAAAAAGAACAGATATTACAGCAAAACCTTGAAGAGAAGGATGCTGCCCAATCTAAAATCAGGTTTTTCACCAATATTTCTCATGAATTCAGAACGCCATTAACTGCTATCATCGGAATTATTGATAATTTATCAGACAATTACTTCGATAACCCTGTGCGTTTTAGTCAGCAACTGGCAATTATAAAAAAGAATTGCAGGCAATTGCATCAGTTAATCAATCAGGTTATGGATTTCAGAAAGTTTGATAAAGAACTTCATAAACTTAATGTTTCTGAAATTGACATTGTAAATTTTGTAACTGATATCTGCTTCACATTTAAAGAGTTTGCTAAAAAATACAATATAACGCTTACTTTCATAAGTGCTTATGAAAATTTAAAGGGGTGGTTTGACATTGAAAAGGTTGAGAGAATAATGAATAATCTGATTTCCAATGCTATAAAATTCACCAACGATGGAGGCAAAATCACTGTTAAGCTTGATAAAAAAGTAATAGATGGTGTTCAATTCGTTGAAATTGAAGTTGAAGATAATGGGAAAGGAATTCCCTATAATGAAATAAAACAAATTTTAGACCCATATTATCTTGGGAATTCATCATCTGAAGAAAATCTTTACGGTTCGGGTATTGGTCTGTCCGTGGTGCATGATTCAATTAAAATACACCATTGTGATATCCGGGTATCAAGTACAATTAATCAATTGCTGCAAAGTCAACAAGGTTATTCAACCCGGTTTACATTAGTTTTACCGCTTGAAATATCCACTTATAATGAATCAGAGATCAATGTAAATCAAGCCTTTTCAAATTCAGAATCAGACATACTTGTGGGGTTATTGCACGACAACATCAATGAAGTTAAACCAGAACTCCTTGACCGCCGCTCCCTGCCTCATATTTTAATCATTGAAGATAACCTCGATTTGAGGTGGTATATGGTTGACTCATTGAAGAAGCATTTTCATATGCTGGAAGCCAAAAACGGAAAAGAAGGCATTAAATTGGCCTTATCTGCATTTCCCGATTTGATCATTAGTGATATTATGATGCCGGAAATGTCGGGCATTGAACTATGCCATATCATAAAAAATGATTTAAGGACCAGTCATATTCCTGTAATCTTGCTTTCTGCGCTCAATTCAAATGAAAGTAAAATTGAAGGGTTTCAGATAGGGGCAGACGACTATATTACCAAACCATTCAGTTTAAGCCTGCTGATTGCCAGGATTAATAATATTCTTGCCATTCACGAAAAGCTTAAAAAGAAGTTTAAAAACGAAGAGCCACTTAATCCTGAGGAAGTGAAATTTTTATCAATGGATGCGGTATTTATGAATAAAGTAAAAACAATAGTCGAGAAGAATTACAGGAATGCTGAATTCAGCGTGAAAATCCTTAGCGATCAGTTTGGAATAAGCAGCCGGCACCTATTGAGCAAGCTTAAAACATTAATAAATCAGTCACCGGCTGAATACATAAAAGTTTACCGCTTAAAAAAGGCAGCACAACTGTTGGCCGCGAATAAAGCCTCTATATCTGAAATTGCCTATGAAACAGGGTTTAATGATTTAAGTTATTTTGGAAAATGCTTCACGAAATATTATGGTATGAGCCCAAGCGATTATTTGAAAACATATCACAAGCAAACAGAAATTATTAATTAACGAGACTTCGATAGTGCTAAACACTATTTATTAGTTGACACCTTTGTCAGCCTGAGACTTCGATAGTGCTAAACCACTATTTAATTATTAGTTGACACCTTTGTCAGCCTGAGCAGCGGAGTCGAAGGCTATTTCCATCGTGTCATTAGCAGTCCTGGTAGACCGGGAAAGGCTATTCTTATCGTGTCATTGGCAGCGTTGCCGAAATCTTTTTTCTTAACTAAAAGACATTGAAATATAATTTGTTATTCTGAATCTGATATTGAATCATTTGATTTTAGTATGTTTTTTCTCGAAAACACCCGTATATTGTATAAAAATTTAGTTACTTGCAATCTCAAATTAAATATCTATGCATGAAAAAAATTATCTCTGAATTGAATTTATGCAGGCTAGTAATACCTGCAACATCAATCCTCATATGGAAATATGAAGGATGGAGCGGCAATGTCAGTAGTTCAGTTTAAACAAGTCTGAAAAAACCAATTCTGAGACAAGGCAATTTAGATATTTTCAGGCATCTACATGTAATATAATAAATCTGTTTATTAATTAATTACAACTTAATAAACAATTAAAACAATTATAATTATGAATACAAAAAATGTAAGGTTATTATTTATCTGGAAATTGTGCGCAATACTATTTCTATCAGGTAATTCAAATGTCATCTTCGCCCAGGTATTTGATACAGATGTCCCAATGGGATTTGCTTCGAAAAATCAATATGGTGTTGAAAGCACCACCGGTGGAGGTAATGGAGCAGTTGTTGTGGCACGAACTAAGGCAGAGTTGGCAAATTATGCTGGTAAAACCGAACCTTTGGTTATAATGGTTGAAGGCACCATTACCGGCGGGGGTGCAATAAGTATTAAGTCCAATAAAACTATTATTGGCGCCGGATCTGGTGCGACCCTCATTAATGTAGAACTAAACGTGAGCAGCGAGCGAAATGTTATCATCCGGAACCTAACTATAAAAGATGGTTCCAGAGATGCAATATGTACCCGTGCAGCATCCCATGTTTGGATTGATCACTGCGACTTATCAAATTGTGGGGATGGTTTGCTTGATGTTGTTCGCATGTCGGACCTTCATTGTGTATCGTGGGTGAAATTTTCAAACCATGGTAAAACCTTCTTGATTAATAATGGTACAAGCCAACCTCAAGATGATCCGTATTTAAATACAACCATTCATCATGCATGGTTTAATGGTTCCGACACACGTAACCCACGATGCGGTTATGGAGATGTTCATATTTTCAATTGTATGTATAATAATAATGATTACGGTATAGGGTTGCATTCTCAAACAAAAGTATATGCTGAGAAGAATTATTTCGAAAGTGTAAAAAATCCAATCCAACAAATGTACCGCCCCGACCCCACAGATATTCATCACGGCTTTTGTGAGTCGGTAGATAATGTTTTTGACAAATGTACTGGTAAAATGGACGATGAGGGTATTAGTTTTGATGTGAGCAAACATTATATGTGGAATTTCATGGTAGATCCTGTTAATAGTGTTCCTTCTATAGTAAAATCAGGTGCTGGAACAGGTGCTCAATGGAGTAAACTTGGACTTATGCCTACTCCGGGTCAGGGAGCTATAAAAGTTACTTCCCAAACCCTTAAATGGACTAAAGGGCAAGGTGCTACAAGTTATATTGTTTATTTCGGAACTACTGTCGACCCTCCTAAAGTGGATACTACGAGTAGCACTTCGTTCGTTGTTGATACACTTATTCCCGGAACCATACATTACTGGCGTGTAGACCAGGTTACATCAGAAGATACTGTAGTTGGGAAATTATGGCATTTCAGGTCACTTGGAGACCCGCTTAATGTTACATTAAACACAACTAAGGTTGGCAATGGCTTGGTAAGTCCTTTGGGAGGAACATTTGAAAAGGGATCGGTAGTAAAAATGGCTGCAAGCTCAACCCTCGGATGGAAATTTGAAGGCTGGAGCGGAGATGTCAGTAGTTCATCTAATCTGATTTCACTTTTTATGGACACTAATAAATCTATTACAGCTACCTTTATTGAGGTTCCAGTATATACCCTTACAACTTCGAAAACCGGAAATGGGGTAATTTACCCTGTCAACAACTCCCAGTATTCAGAAGGTGATGTCGTTACAATTTCTGCCGTATCCTATAGCGGATATTATTTTGATGGATGGGGAGGCGACCTTTCCGGAAACACAAATCCGGTAACCCTAACAATGGACGGTAACAAAACCATTACTGCAACCTTTAGCAAGCCCACTGCAATCAACGATTTCGGAATAAACCAGGGTTTTGAAATTTTTCCTGTGCCGGTTAAAGACGTTTTACACATTAAGTTTAAAGAAGACATAACAGAAAAGAATGAAATTACTTTACTGGATGCTACAGGCAGGATATTGAATTCGGGTTTCGCGAATGGACGTGTTTATACCCTGAATATGGATGAATTCCCTGGTGGGATGTATATGATTAAGATAAATGGCCTAAAAGAATACAAAGTGGTGCATATTTCCAAGCAATAATTATATTATTACTCTTCAAATTTAACATATTGCATTTTCTTTATTGACAGTATGCCATACAGGTAAAACCGGGGCATGAGACAATTTGTTTCATGCCCTTGTTTTTTTAAGAATTGCATGAAAAATCTAATTTCCCTGTGAAATTTTCTTTGAGACAGAACATTTCTTTTTTTTACCACATATTCTCCTAAAAATCATAATATGCTTTAATAAAGTTTTGTTTATTTGGGTGTTGATAATTTATGTTATCAATCATCATATTTGTTTCTAAATAAGAAACAGCTTAACAAGGGTACCTTCTTTTTAACTAATAATTATTCAAATAGTATGAAAAAAAGATTGATTTGTTACAGAAATGCCGGGGTTGTTTTCTCTGGCCCGTTTTTTCTTTTCTTTGCATTGTTGGCAGTTGTAAACAACAATCTTTCTGCGCAACAACTTGCTTTTCCGGGCGCTGAAGGATTTGGAAGATATTCCGTTGGAGGACGTGGGGGGGCTGTTTACCATGTTACCAATTTGAACGATGCCGGCCCCGGGTCTTTTCGCGATGCAGTAAGCCAGCCTAACCGGACTGTGGTTTTTGAAGTGGGAGGGGTAATAAATATAACCACCCGTATAGTAATTCAGAAAAACGTTACCATTGCAGGACAAACAGCGCCTGGTGGAGGGATTACAATTTACGGGAATGGTATTGCCTTAAACAGTAGTTCAGGAAATAATATCATCAGGTATATCAGGTTCAGGATGGGAAAAAATGGTGATATTGGTAAAGATGCAATATCTATTTCAGACGGGCAGAATTACATTTTTGACAATGTATCCATTTCCTGGGGAAGGGACGGTACCCTTGATGTAAATGGTTCTGCTATTGACAACCTTACTTTTCAGGATTGCATTATCAGTCAGGGTATAAACAATACCAATCATTCCACCGGAGGGTTAATGCAAAGCGGTAAATGGTCTATGATAAGATCATTATATATTGATAACAAAACGCGTAACCCCAAAGCAAAGGGACAACACGAGTTCATTAATTCTGTGTTATATAACTGGCAGGAACATGGATATATCATGGGAGATACCGAGGGTTTATCAGAATGTAATTTAATTGGAAATTATTTTATATATGGGCCTTCAAGTAACTCTAATACACATATTACCGGTACAACTCCTGCATTTAATGTATATGTTAAAGACAATTGGATTGATGCTGACAAAAACGGAAAGTTAAATGGTGTTCTTCTTACAGACTATAAAACTGCTACTGTCAAATCAGTTCCTTATTCATATCCCGGAGTTATAAATCAGTTATCTGCCCAGGATGCCCTTGACTATGTAATTAATAATGTTGGTGCATCAAGGGTTAGAGATGCTGTAGATAACCTTTTGATTTCTCAGTTAACTTCATACGGAACAAAAGGCCAAATTATTAATACCGAAGATGATAACGGAATTCCAGGCAATGTGGGCACAGTTGCCAACGGTACACCCCCTGTTGATACTGACCGTGATGGTATGCCTGATCATTGGGAAATTGCCAATGGCCTGAATCCAAACGATGCATCAGACAGAAATAATATTGGTGCGGGTAATTATACTATGCTTGAAATATATTTAAACGCTCTTGTTGACGGAGGTACCCCAAATATTCCTGTAACCGGTGTTAGCGTTTCTCCAACTTCTGCAACAGTAAATATGGGCGCAACTACACAGTTGACTGCCACCGTTGCCCCATTAAACGCTACCAATAAGAATGTAAGCTGGGGTTCAAACAACACATCTGTTGCAACCGTGAGTTCAACAGGTTTGGTCTCAGGTGTTGCAGCAGGTTCTGCCACAATAACAGTTACCACCCAGGATGGCAGCAAAACCGCTACATGTGCTGTTACTGTTACTCAGGTTACAGACCCGCTGGCAGGTTATACATTTGCTGCAAACGAAAAGCAAACCTTTACCTATACCGGTACGGTAGATATAGCCTACGGCGCCAATGGCAAGTATAACTACTTGTATAATCAGTCAAGCGGAAGCTGTGCCTGCACCAATGCAACATTTGGAGACCCAATTTCCGGAGTAGTCAAAAAATGTTACACGAAACCAGTAGGAAGTATTGCTGTAACGGGTGTAAGCGTAACGCCAACCTCTGCATCAGTAAATATTGGCGCAACTACACAGTTGACTGCCACTGTTGCTCCATCAAATGCTACCAATAAAACAGTAAGCTGGGGTTCAAACAACACATCTGTTGCAACCGTAAGTTCAACAGGTTTGGTCTCAGGTGTTGCAGCAGGTTCTGCCACAATAACAGTTACTACCCAGGATGGCAGCAAAACCGCTACATGTGCTGTTACTGTTACTCAGGTAACAGACCCGCTGGCAGGTTATACATTTGCTGCAAACGAAAAGCAAACCTTTACCTATACCGGTACGGTAGATATAGCCTACGGCGCCAATGGCAAGTATAACTACTTGTATAATCAGTCATTCGGCCGGCTGATGAATTTCACGAAATCAGCGAGGGCCTGGGAATTGTGGCGCAACTGACGCCCAAACCCGACGGGAATCAGGCCCGAGACCTGCTGAGCCATCTTGATAATATTTTTTCCCTGTCGGCGAATGCGCCGGAACCCTGAAACCGTTTTCCTCTGAATACCTTACAACCGCAGCAGCATCACCCTTC
>JAWOHT010000226.1:0-4432 GCA_046485045.1 Bacteroidales bacterium | reverse complement strand
TCTGGTTGAAACCGGATGAGGTTGGAAATATTTACAGGATTTGTACCAAACTACCCGTAATTGAAAAATCGGATTTCGAATCACGCCTGTTGAATGATCAGGCCTCTTTCAATGGCGTAAGCCGTAAGTGAGGCCACATTATGAAGGTCCAATTTTTTCATGATATTGGCACGATGCTTTTCTACTGTTTTCTTGAAATTACCGATGAAAGAATGAAAGTTACGGAGAGTTATGCCCGTGAAAAAGGAATTATAATCGAATATCAGATAAGCTCGTTCCCGACAGACCATGCCAACACAGTGCGACTTACCCTCTGGGGGATCTCAAAAAAAATGGTTCAGATAATTGCTGTTTCTCTGGGAGGGGGCTCTTTTGAGATCAGGTCTGTTAACGGGTTCCCGGTACAGTTATGTGGCGACTTGTATGAAATAATGTTCTTCACCAAAAACAAACCTGACATAAGTGATGAACTAAAAACCATAATTCCTTCCGAAGTTGAATTTTCATCAGAACAGAAGGGGGATGTGATTATCTATGAGTTTAAATCGTCACACCCATTTTCTGCTGACCTGATGACCCAACTTCAAAACCATCCGGTAATTGACAAAATAGCACTTATTAACCCGATAATGCCCGTCATTGCAGGCAGACAGACAGAGATGCCATTTACCTCAATTCAGGCACTTATCGAATATGCAGAAGAAAAAGGTGCAGATCTGGGGAAAATGGGTCTGATATATGAAAAATGCATAAGTGGGATTTCGGAAGAGGAATTAATGATTAAAATGCAGGTGATAGTCGAGATCATTCATAAGAGTATTGATACCGGTTTGAGAGGAACACATTATGCAGACCGGATCTTACAGCAGCAGTCTCACTTGATTGGAAAGGCAGAAAAAGAAGGCAAAATAAAGGATTCTGTTGTTAACCGGATAATCGCGAACGTATCGGCGCTGATGGAATCAAAAAGTGCAATGGACGTTGTTGTAGCTGTGCCAACGGCAGGATCATGCGGAACCGTTGGAGGATCATTGCGGGCCATTTCCGAAAACAGAGATTCTTCCGTAGACGAATTAATTAAAGCATATTTTGCAGCGGGAATTGTAGGTGCTTACTTTGCTCAGGGGCCTGGTTTTTCGGCCGAAGAACATGGTTGTCAGGTGGAATGCGGGGCTGCTTCCGGCATGGCAGCTGCAGGCATCGTACAATTAATGGGAGGTACTGCAAAACAAGCTCTGGACGCTGCATCAATGGCTATTCAAAACATGATCGGACTGGTGTGTGATCCGGTAGCCAACCGCGTTGAAGTACCTTGTCTGGGTAAAAATATAAGCGCTGCTGTCAATGCTTATTCTTCCGCAATCATGTCTGTTTCCGGATTCGATGCTGTAATCCCGCTGGATCAGGTAATCCAAACCGTTTCGAGAGTAAGTAAAACAATGCCAACCAGCTTGAAATGCACTGGAAAAGGAGGATTGGCGATAACTGAAACAGCATTGGACATTGGAAATAAACTTAAAGAATCATCAGTTTGGGATAATCCGTAAAATATTGTTTCTTCGATGGATCTAAAAAGTGGGTGACATCCCTATTATCCGGATGGTATATTTGCAACCACAATACTAAGATTCTTTTGCAGTTGAGGTTCAACTGAATTGATTGAGGAAAAAAAAGAGTTATTAATTCAATTTTAAAAAAGTAAAATATGTTTAATAAAAAGACCTACACAGAAAGAAGAAGAATATTAAAGGAAAAAGTCGGTAAAGGCCTAATTCTGCTGATTGGAAACGATGAGTCTCCAATGAATTACACAGATAATACCTATCATTTCAGGCAGGATAGTACTTTCTTGTATTATTTTGGAATCCAACAACCCGGGTTAGCTGCTGTAATTGATATTGACAACGACCTTGAAGTGGTTTTTGGAGATGAATATACAGTCGAGGATTTTGTTTGGAGGGGTCCTCAACCAACTATCGCCGGACAGGCTGAAAACTGTGGAGTGTCTGATGTACAACCAGCCAAAAACCTTGCATTAATTCTTGGCGTAGCGCAGCAAAAGAAACAAACCATTCATTTTTTACCGCTTTACCGCCCTGAAAACAAAATCAAACTGTATGAATTGCTGGGTATAGCGCCCCGGGAAATTGCCGGTACTTTTTCTGTAGGTCTGGTAAAAGCAATTGTCAGCCAGCGCGAAATTAAAACGGAGGAAGAAATTGTTCAATTACATCAGGCAGTAAATGTATCCGTTGATATGCATGTAGCTGCAATGAGATTTGCAAAATCGGGCATAACTGAAGCACAGGTTGCGGCCGAAATCCAAAAAATTGCCATTGCAGCCGGAGGGAATATTTCATTTCCTGTCATTGCCACAAAGAATGGACAAACACTCCACAATCATTACCATGGAAATACGCTTAAGGAAGGAGACCTGTTTTTAATCGATGCGGGCTTTGAAAATGAAATGTGTTACGCCGGCGATTTGTCGAGTACCATTCCTGTGAGTAAAAAATTTACTTCGGTTCAAAAGGAGATTTACCAGTTGTCGCTTGACTCTCATCAGGCAGCCATTGACGCAGCTCAATTAAACATGCCATTCAAAAATGTGCATATAGCAGCATCAAAAACAATTTTTGATGGATTGAAAGCGATGGGGTTAACAAAGGGCAATACTGACGAGGCCATTGAAGCCGGAGCCCATGCTTTGTTCTTTCCGTGCGGAACCGGCCACATGATGGGATTGGATGTACATGACATGGAAGACCTGGGTGAAGTATGGGTTGGTTACGACGGACAGCCCAAAAGCACGCAATTCGGGCTTAAGTCATTACGCCTGGCAAAACCTTTGCAGCCGGGACATGTTTTTACAATTGAACCCGGAATCTATTTTATTCCTGAGTTAATGGATTTGTGGAGAAGTCAAAACAGATTCAATGATTTTATTAACTGGGAGGAGGTTTACAAGTATCGTAATTTTGGCGGAATAAGAAATGAAGAGGATTTTGTGATGACTGAAAATGGCACCCGATTACTGGGAAAACAAAAGCCCAAAACAATTGAGGAGATTGAAGCGATTCGCAGTGAAGTTGTTTAGAGTTTAGTAATTGTACCATATTTCGACCTCCAGCCTTTTAAGGCAGCTGACTGCCCGGCCACCCGGCAGAGGGACAAATTAAAGGTTTAGGCTCCTGTCGGTATGCGGTCAGGACTACTTGCTATTGGTATTTTTAACTATAATGTAATAATATCTTTACCATACTGTGATCCTGAGTATGTAGTATTGCGACGTGATTAATTAATGTGATACCAAAAAGTGAGTAGCGCGCGCTGCTTTGCAGACTTCTTTTATAATAAAATCAAAATGATCAAACATAAGCTGCAAATTTTTGTGCTTCTCTGCCTGACCGGCATTCTTCCCGGTTGCAAAAATCCGATGGAAAGAAGCGGTAAACTCTTTAAAGACAAGCATGAGATAAAGTTATATAAGGATAACCTTGAAAAAAAAGCGTCAGCTTATCTGCCCGGTGATTTCCATCAGCACACAACTTATACTGACGGTTCCATCTCAATCGGTCATGTGTTTGATAAAAGCGATGAGTATAACCTTGAGTGGTGGGTAAACAGTGAACATGGCGGTGCATTTGACCGTAACGGCTCGGTTTCAGGTGATGATTTTGGACAAACAGTTTACTGGACCGATTATGAACCTGTTCCAATAAAGGGAAAGGCAAATAACGGCAAAATGTGGCGCTGGCAGTCGATTGCAGAATATTCGTTTGCGGATATACTTAAGGCCCGTCAGAAATACCAGTCCAGGACCATAATACAAGGACTTGAATGGAATGTCCCCGGTCATGAGCATGCCAGCACAGCTATCCTGGGCAGCCAGTTTTCATCAGCACCCAATGCAGATGCTATAGCTGAGTTTGAATATAAATTTGATAACAGGGACACTGATGACAGCGGGGGATTAAATAACTGGACCAAAAGTGTCAACACCGGACATGACAAGGCTCTTGAAGGCATTTCATGGATGCAGTCAAATTATTCCGGCTCAGGCTGGATTATCCCTGCTCATCCCGAACGAAAGAGCCTCTACTCCATATCAGACTTCAGGGATATGAATAATGCAGGACCGGATGTTTGCTTTGGTTTTGAAAGTATGCCCGGTCATCAGAAATGGAAGGTGAGGGGTGAGTATGAGTCAGCCGATGCATACGGAGCATGTACATACGGAGGAACAGGGCATATGGCAGCAAAGGTCGGCGGTCTCTGGGATGCAATGCTGAGTGAGGGACGCAGGTGGTGGCAGTATGCCAACTCTGATTTTCATGATATATCAGGAGATTTTTATCCCGGAGAGTACCAGAAAACTTATGTCTTCGTTCCAACAAAAGGTGATCCCCGGGCTTTTTTTGCCGGACTGCGC
>JAWOHT010000073.1:0-19860 GCA_046485045.1 Bacteroidales bacterium | reverse complement strand
TTAATTTTTTGGGTATACTCAATGGATGAAGGCATAAACTGGTTAATCTTGGGTAAAAGTGTTTCAATGCTCAGGGGTTTGGCAATATAATCGTCGCAACCGCTCAGGATGCTTTTTTCCCTGTCGCCCGACATGGCATAAGCAGTCTGGGCAATAACAGGCAGATTTTTCCTTATTTTCTTGATCTCTTTTGTAGCATCGTATCCATTCATTTTTGGTAACTGAATATCCATCAGCACCAGGTCAATGGCAGTGGTGTTTTTAACTATTTCAATTGCTTCCAGTCCGTTACGGGCTCTAGTAACCTTAACTCCGGTTCTTTTTAATAATTCCTGAAGAAAGTGATAACTCTGTTCATCATCTTCTACCACCAGCACAGCTTTATCGGGCCAATAATATATCTCAGGCTGCTCATTTAAAGCATCAGATGTTATCATTGCCGATGTTTTCAGATAAGGAAGTGAGAAAAAGAAAGTGGTGCCTGCCCCGGGGGCAGAATCAACCCACATGTCGCCACCCATAAGTTCAACCAGGTTTTTTGTAATGGTCAGTCCAAGGCCGGTGCCAACGATGTTCTTTTCTTCAGAAATGGAAGTTCTTTTAAACCTATCGAAAATTATCCCAAGTTCCTCTTTTGATAATCCCAAACCGGTATCTTTCACGTAAAATTCAATTCTTTTCTCGTCTTTTAACCTGTAGCCAAATTCTATCGAACCTTTTTCGGTGAATTTTATCGCATTACCAATAAGATTGACCATTATTTGTCTCAACCTGAACGGATCGGTTTTAATCACATGCGACTGGTCCAACTCTTTGTTCATAACCAGTCTTAGATGCTCTTTGCCGGTTATGCACTTAACCTCATCAAAGGTCTTGTAAAGCTCTGAGAACATTTCGTTTAAATTGAGTTCTTTTTTGTTGATCTTTAGTTCCCCGGCTTCGATCTTGGCAATGTCAATAATGTCGTCAATAAGGTTCAGCAGCATTTCTCCGCTTGAACGAATATAGTTTAGGAAGTCTTTCTTTTGTTCTTCGGGTATTTCGTCCGAAGCCAGAAGGTTTGAAAAACCAATGATTGAATTCATCGGGGTTCTGATTTCGTGCGACATATTGGCAAGGAAAGATGATTTAAGTTTATCAGAGGTTTGTGCTTTCTGGGTCTCGGTTTTTAAAGAACGGATATATGTTTTTTGTTCTGTGGCGTCAATAATAATGCCTCTTTTACCTGTTATGGTGTTGTTTTTTATAATATTATCTGAATATACAGATGCAGGGAAACGGCTTCCGTCTTTACGTATGGCTATAAAGTTAGAGTTTTCAAGCCTGATATTTCCCATAATATTGTCAGTAGTTTCTGAGATAACTGTTTCAATAAGGTTCAGGCCTTGTTTCAGATCATCATTTGTAAAACCAAAGTTTTTATAGAAGGCTTTGTTCACGTAGGTAAAATTGCCAAGGTCATCAGTTTCGTAAATACTCTGTGGGAGCATGTCTGCCAGTTCGCGGTATTTAAGCTCGTTTTCCTCTGCATTTTTCAGGGCTTTGTCGCGTTGTCGCTGCCATTGATGTAGTTGCGATACCATGTTCCTAAACTCTTTATATATCTGTGTTATTTCAGAGGCAGGGTTTTTCAGGTCAATACGCTCATGGTAAATAAAGTTATTCGCGGTAAGCTGAGAGATGTATTGTGTAAGTTTTTGGAGGTGTATGAGAACATGTTTTGAGATAAAGAAACTAATAATCACCGAAATCAATAAGGCCAAAGTCATGAATATGATATAATAAATATTCAATTCGCGGAGCAGGGCTTTTTTTACAGTTCCCGATTCGTGCTGAAGGTCTGTAAAACTATTATAGAGCATGTCTGCACTTGAATTAAGCCGCATTTTTAATCCTTTGTTCTCGTGCAGTCCGATTTTATTTTCAATTTCAACCAGCAGACTGAAGGTTGAACTATAATCGTTTATCAATTCAATTCCTTTGCTTTTTTGTGCGACAGTGAGGGCTTTACTCCCGTTGATATTGCGTATAAGGTTTTTGGTCAGCCGCTTATAATTATCAAAATAGAAATCTTCTTTTCTAAGCAGGTAGTCTTTCTCGTTTCTTCTTATCTGCAATAACAAAAGCCGGTCTATGCCTTGGGTTTTTTCAAGCTGGCTGGCATAATCTATCATTTCGCCTTCGAGTCCGAAGTTTTTGTATCCTCTTTTTAAAATCAGGTAAAAAAGGCTGTCGAAAATCACATCATATGCTTCAAATTCCTTTTCAATAAGGCCGGCCTTGCCTGTAACCGTTTCAGGCCAGGGCTGGCCGAGGTTTTTTAGTTTTGAAACCCTGGTCCTGAAATCATCAGCAATATGTTGTCTTTCGGTTAAATAATTGCTTTTTCCGGTAATAAAAAATACCGGGTTGACAGTTTCTGCGAATAGAAAATCATCTGATTTTTTAATAATACTCAACAATTGAATGTGTAGCAGATTCATCTCTGTTACTGCGTCATTGATCTTGTCTTTTTTATGGTTAATAAAGAAGTTAAGCGGAAAAATAAAAGATGCCGTGAAGGCAACGTAAGCAAGCAGCCAAAATAATATCCTATATCTCAGTGATTTAAGCATCAATCAATATTGCAAATGTGCAATGCTGAAAATAAACATTATTCGGATTAAAATCGTTTTAATAAAATAAAAGTTTTGCACATTTATAAATTTTGCCTGGAACTTATTCGGATATTTTTTTGGACACAACAATAAAAATCAGTATAACAATTATTTACCGCCAGTAAAATTATTTGTTTTGTTTTCAAAAACCTTAATTTCGCTTTGGTAGTCGGCAGTATTGAATGTTAGTAATTTTCCTGATAGGGTATTATGAAGCCCCAGGATGATTTTGAGCGTTTCGTTTGCCATAATGGTACCTGTTAAAACAGAAACAATTCCGGCAGACACCATGCCATCATCCGGCTTGTGCATATTTGCCGGTGGTTTCGAAGGATAAAGTGAACGGAAAGAGGCCCCCCCCTGATAGTTGAATACCGACACCTGCGACAGGGCGCCATAAATACTTCCATAAACAACTGGTTTGCCAAACTCAATTGCTGTATCACCTACGAGGTAATGAGTCGCAAAATTATCGGAGGCATCGGCTATAACATCGTAATCTTTTAGCACATTTACAATGTTGGCTGGGGTAAGACAAATATTGTACAGTTCTATTTGAACCTGATGGTTGATTTCTTTTAATTTTTGTTTCGACAATATGGCTTTTTGTTTTCCCAGGTCTGCATCGCCAAAAAGCCTTTGGTTTGGCAGAAACTCATCTGTAACCATCGTATTGTCTGAAATGCCAAGTGTGCCTACTCCCGAGGCTACAAGGTTTTGCAACAATGCAGTCCCTTTTCCCCCGGCACCTATTACCAATACCCTGGCTTGTTTTATTTTCTCCTGGCCTTTAACCCCTACCGAAGGCAAATCAATCTGGTGAAGATAACGGCGTAGCTCTCGCTGCGTTAGTATATCAGAACCCATAGCCTTTTTTTTGTAAATATAAATCATTTTTGATAGAGTAAGAAAGATAAGAATTGGATGACGTGGGGTGATAAAAAAGCATATTGATATTATCAACATATATTCATATATTTGTAAGTTTATAATCTGATAATATTTATATATGAAATTCAGCAGTTTAACCGCAGATCAGCTCGATAAAGCGGCCAGCATGTTAAAGGCAATTGCTCATCCGATGAGAATTGCCATAATCAATTGTCTTGAAGAGGGTAAGCAACTAACTGTAACTGAGCTTCAGGAATTGGTAGGTATTGAGCAATCAACCACATCACATCATCTGGGAATATTGAAAGATAAGGGTGTTCTGGCGTCTAAGCGGGAGGGCAAAAATACTATTTATTACCTGAAGCATGATACCTTAAGCGGCATTGTGGATTGTATCAGCAAGTGTGCCTGTGATTGACAAGTGGAACATGCACTCTGACAACAGGTAAAATGCTGCCCTTCATTTTGTTTTAGTCTTCACTTTATCTAACCATATTTTTATGCCCGAAAAAAAGATGTTTCTACTCGATGCGTATGCCTTGATATTCAGGGCTTATTATGCTTTTATCAACCGTCCGGTCAGGAATTCCAAAGGGTTGAATACCTCTGCCATATTCGGGTTTGTAAATACCCTTGAAGAGGTATTGCGTAAAGAAAAGCCCACCCATATTGCCGTGGTCTTCGATCCTCCTTCCCCGACTTTCAGACACGATATGTATTCAGAATATAAGGCCAACAGGCTTGAGACCCCCGACGATATCAGGCTTTCTGTGCCTTATATCAAAGAGATCATCAGGGGTTATAATATCCCGATTCTTGAAGCAGAAGGTTACGAAGCCGACGATGTCATCGGCACCGTGGCAAGGAGAGCAGCCAACGATGGTTTCGAGGTGTATATGATGACCCCGGACAAAGACTTTTTGCAACTTGTAACCGACCATGTTTATCTTTATAAACCACGGCGGTCGGGAGGTGAAGCCGACATACTCGGGGTGGAAGAAGTAAAAAAAGAATGGGGTATTGAACATCCTTTACAGTTTATAGATATACTTGCCCTGTGGGGCGATTCTTCAGATAATGTACCGGGTGCACCGGGTATCGGCGAAAAAACAGCCAGGGCACTTATCAATAAGTATAAAAGTATTGAAGGACTTTATGAACATATTGCCGAGTTAAAAGGAAAACAGCAAGAGAACCTTCTTGCGTTCAGGGCACAGATCGAAACTGCACGTAAACTGGTCACGATAGTGCAGGATGTGCCGGTTGAGATCAATTATAGCGATATTGAACTTACCCGGCCCGATATTTCAAAGCTTAAGGAATTATTTACAGAACTTGAGTTCAGGACTTTTATCAACAGGCTCACCACATTGCCCATGGGGCAACAAGCCCCGGTTCAGAGAAGTTTGTTTGATGAATCTGATATACCTGTACAGACTCCAACCGGCAATAACGGCTTTAATACCATTCATGATACAAACCATGAGTATGTATTGATTGATACCCCTGAAAAGCGAAAAAACCTGATCGGGGTATTACAAAACCAGCCTGCTTTTTGCTTTGATACTGAAACCACCGGCCTTGACGCTCTGAATGTGGAAATCGTGGGCCTCTCATTTTCTTTCAGGGCACATGAAGCTTTTTATGTTCCATTTCATGCAGATCAGGTTGAAGCAACCAGGGTACTCAGCGAATTTGCCGGCCTCTTCAGCAACGAAAAAATCAAAAAAACAGGACAAAACCTGAAATACGACCTGCAGGTTTTAAGTATTTACGGCATAGAGGTTAGGGGTGAAATATTTGATACATTAATTGCCCATTATCTTGTTCAGCCTGAATTACCCCATAATATGAATTATCTGTCCGGGGTTTATCTTCGGTACAACCCGGTATCAATCGAAACATTGATTGGCCCGAAAGGAAAAGGACAGTTGAACATGCGTAATGTGGATATAGAAAAAATTAAAGAGTATGCCGGGGAAGATGCTGATATTACCTGGCAACTGCAAAGTATATTAAAGATTGAGCTTGAAAAACTCAATATGCTTAAACTGGCAGAAAACGTTGAAATGCCCCTGGTACAGGTTCTTGCCGATATGGAAAAATCAGGATTTAAAATTAGTACCAATGATTTAAATAATTATGCACATATACTTAAAAAAGAGATAATTAATCTTGAAACAGAAATACATAACCTGGCAGGCATACAGTTTAATATTGCCTCCCCAAAACAGTTGGGCGAGATACTTTTCGATAGACTGAAGATTGTTTCTGATGCCAAAAAAACAAAAACCAAGCAGTATTCAACCAACGAAGAGACCTTAACCCAGTTAAAAGGAAAACATCAAATAATAGATAGAGTATTAGAATACAGAACATTAGTTAAATTACTTAATACATATGTTGAAGCTTTACCAAAATTGGTAAACAATCATACCGGTAAAGTGCACACTTCATTTGAACAGGCTTGGGTGGCAACGGGCAGGTTAAGTTCAAAAAATCCAAACCTGCAGAATATTCCAATCAGAGATGAGCGAGGAAGGGAAATAAGAAAATCGTTTATTGCCAGTGACGATGAGCATATACTTTTATCGGCAGACTATTCGCAAATTGAACTCAGGCTGATGGCCCATATGAGCGGAGACAAGAACATGATTGAGGCATTTAAGAAGGGTGAGGATATTCATACCGCCACTGCCGCGCGTATTTTCAATGTTGACTTAGGGCAAGTAACCAGAGAGATGCGGGGTAAAGCTAAAACTGCAAATTTTGGGATAATATACGGGATATCAGCTTTTGGGCTTTCTCAACGGCTCAATATCTCAAGATCTGAGGCAAAAGAACTTATTGATGGATATTTTGCAGCCTATGGCGAGGTAAAAAGGTACATGGACAGGGCAATTCTACTGGCCAAGGAAAATGGGTATGTCGAAACAATCATGGGCAGGAGAAGGTACCTTAGAGAGATCAACTCCCCCAATGCACTCATCAGGGGCAATGCCGAAAGAAATGCCATAAACGCCCCGATACAGGGTTCAGCAGCAGATATTATCAAACAGGCTATGGTGAATATTCATCGCAGGCTTAAAAATAATGTCAGGTCAAAAATGATACTACAGGTACATGACGAGTTGATCTTTGATGTTTATAAGCCTGAACTCGAAACAATTAAAGCTATTGTGAGGAACGAAATGGAAAAAGCCGTTGAACTTGCAGTGCCGCTTGTTGTGGATATAGGCATTGGCGCCAATTGGTTGGATGCACATTAGCGTTATTTAAACTAAAACTTTAATTAAATATATTTATTTATTTCATTATGATAATGATTGCGAATATCGATAAGCCGTTCAAGATTGGCATTCGTTAAATATACCCTTACAAAATCTGTGATGCCGTTAAAATAGACAAAGGCCTTTGCAGCATCGAAATTTCGGTTTCCTATATTGTTTTTTACAGACAAGGTTATTTTTCTCAACAGCGACCAGCTAATTGCAGAAGGTATCTCGAGGTAAAAAGTAAGCGGGTCTTCCATGTCCTGAAAAATACCATCATTGATCCTCTCAAGTGAGAATAGTTTTTTAAGGTTCAGGATTCCCTCAGTATTGATGATTTTATTTTTCATAAGCGAAACACCTTCATCCATAAACCATTGTTGCAGCTCCCTGATCATTTCATAACTTTCTAAACTTCTAATCCTAATGCCATAATAATGGTCATTGTAAATAAGTATTTCACAGGGTGTGGCATCTAATGGTTTGCTTAAAAATTTTCTGACTTTTTTTATTGTTCTGAAAATAAAATCGGAGGGAAATTTTTTTCCGGTAATTAAAAAAATGTCCTCAGGTTTGGTGTCGGTAGGAAGGTATTCGCCATGATACCCCGGATAGGGCATAAGGGTTTCAAGCACCAGGGTATTGGGGACAATAATTCCTTTTACGGTGTTAAATGTTACCTCCTTTGTAAGAATACCCAGACTTTCAATAAGTTTACAATTATCTTTCATGAGGTAAGTTTTTTAACGGTGAAAGTGTGATTATAAGACTAACAAAATTACAATATAAAAGTTCCTGAATCAAATGCCAATTCAACATATTTTGCCGTAGTAACTATTTTTATGTATTTATAAAGAACATAAAAACAGACAATAATAAATAGCTAAATAAATTATTAGTTTAACAAACGCGGGTTATTAGGAAAACCATTTAAAAAGTATTTTTTTAATGGTATCTGATTTTACGGGTTTAACAACATAGTCGTTCATGCCGGAGGTGATGGCTTTATGGCGGCCTTTTTTGCTTGCTGTGGCTGTCATAGCAACAATGGGCATCTGACGGCCAAGTCCCCTTATATCAATTGTAGCCTGTATACCGTCTTTATCGGGCATAAGCAAATCCATGAACACAATATCGTAATTTTTTTCTTTTACCTTTGATACTGCCTCGTTACCATCAACTGCTATGTCAATTTTATAACCGAGAAAACCGAAAATTGTTTCTGCAACTTTCTGGTTTATTGTATTGTCTTCTGCAACAAGTATTGAAAGGTCTTTTCTTAAGGTGCGTTGCTCTTCATCAACTATTTTAATTATATTGGGATAATTTTCGAGCAGATAATCAAGGAATTCGTCCTGCTCAAAAGGTTGAGTCAAATAATAATCTATCCCCGAACGCTTACATTGTATAAAGTTGTCAGGTTTATGGCTTGAACTCACCATGAAAATAATAAAATTATTAATTATCTTGCTATCAGTAAAACTTTTAGCAATTTCAAGACCACTGAAATTGGGTTCGTCAATAAGTATCAAAACCTGACAACACAGCTCGTTGTTCTTCAATAAATCAATTAAGTTAGCTTTCTTATCATCTTGATATTTATATACACTATGTGAAATATTATACAGATCAAGGAATTTAATCAACCGCTTTTTATCGGCGCCGTTTTGTGTTATAATCAATACATTAACTTTGCTTAGCTCGGTAATTTCACTAAAATCAAAATTCTTGTCGATTTTTTCATTGGAAAATACCTCAACTGTGAAGCTGAACTTTGTACCCGGACATGCAGGGTTTGTTGAAACAGAAGAGGGGCTTTCAACCCAGATTTCACCATTCATAAGGGTAACAAGTTGTTTTGAAATGGTTGTGCCAAGGCCTGATCCACCGTATTTGCGTGAAGTAGATTCTTCAGCCTGGGCAAATGAATTGAAGATGCTTTCAAGCTTATGTTTGGGAATGCCCACGCCGGTATCTTCAATTGTGAAGCGTAAGGTGATGTTTCCGTTATACTCTTCATCAATGCGAACCGATACTGCTATTTTACCTTCGTGGGTAAATTTAACCGCATTGCTGACCAGGTTCGATAGCACCTGCCGGAGCCTGAAAGGGTCACCAATAATATTATCGGGAACTACCGGATCAATATCAACAATCAGCGCTAAACTTTTTTCTTCAATGATGGGCCGGAAAAGATCAAGGCTGATTTTAACCTCTTCCCTTAACCTGAAAGGAATTTCTTCAAGTTGCATTTTGCCTGCCTCAATCTTTGAAAAGTCGAGGATATCATCAATAATATTTAGAAGCAGGTCGGCAGACTTTTTCAATACCTGAATATATTCCTTCTGTTCGTGGGTAAGGTTTTCCTGGTTTAATGCTTCTGTCATACCAATAATGCCGTTCATCGGGGTACGTATCTCGTGGCTCATCTTTGCCAGAAATTCAGATTTGGCAGTATTGGCTGCCGCCTCGTACTTTCTTGATTTTTCTATGGCAGTAACGTCAATAAAGGCTTCAAGGAAAATATCTTCCCCATTGATAATGAATGCAGTATCTTTCTTAAATACCACCACCTCATTTCCTTCACGCTGATAGAGGATAAACTGGTTGGAATCGTAAGCAGTGTCTGAATCATCATCTTGGGAGTAGTTTTTTGCAAGTAAAAACCTGTCGGAAATATTTTTTCCTATCAGCTCCTCGTCGGCTTTAATGAAAAGAAGATTTCTGGCTGTCTTGTTAATGGTTTTAATTTTACGCTGGCTATCAAGAATTATTACACCAAGGGGCAAATTGTCAATTACCGATTTTATTTCCTCTAGCTCTTTATTTACCAAATTTTCAGCGGTGTATCTTTTAAAAATGGCCCTTAAAAGAATAAACATAGATGCAAACAACACCACCATGCTGATAATTCCTCCAATTAAGATAAATCGAATTATTTCTTTGTATATGGTACTGTTGTTCAATGAGAAGACGATGCCAAAGTTTTGGTTCATCATAGAAACAGGGTAACAGGCAGAAAGGAGTTTCTCTTTTGCCCCGTTTATTTTCATGTAGTGGGTGACAAAGATCTTTTCGTTGTTTAGCAGGCCGCGGGTAATTGCTTCGGGTATTTCACCCACCACATCTGCCTTGATATTGGCAGATAGCAGGATGCCCTTTTCGTTAATGATCCATTGCCAGAGTATATCATCAAGAAGATAGTTGTTTAGCACCGAAAAGAGATATTTTTCAAAGTCCATGGTTATCACCACATTTGCCACAACCTTATCGTTGGCAAATACCGGTAAGTAATACAGATATGTACCATCTTTGGTGATTATAGTTTCTCTTGGCTCAAGCTTTGGTTGTCTCTGTGCCTGATAATCATCGATAATAAACTCATTTCTGTCGTTTAAAGAGAGGTTCAGTCCGTTTCGGTTGAGGTCGTAAATGAGAATATTCTTTATCATTTTTTCATAGGCAGAATAGAAAACCTCAAGTTTTCTCAATGTATTTTGCTTGATTTCCTTATCGTTGAAAAGGTTGGTAAAATTATCATTAAATAGTATTTTGTTGATGTTGTTGTTAAAACCATTGATTGTTGATTCCAACACGGAGGCAGAGTTCTTAGCCTGTTCAAGCAGAATGTTTTTCTGATAATTCACCTGGTGATGATAAATTTCGAAAAACAGGTATACGTTGAAGGCAATTACCAGGGTAATAATAAATCCGATATAAACCAGGTATCGTTTCATGTTTGGTTTGATATATATTGAAATTGAGACTAATCCGGGCCTAAAATATTAATATTTAATATGAAAAAAAACACAATCCCTGATTTTATTTCAACAATCATTCACAATGTTCAATCAGGATTGTTTGTTTGATATTCAATAAGTAACGAATCGGACAATAACAGGAGTCAGATTTATTGTATTATTATCTGTATTTATTGTTATTATCAAAAAGAATATTGGTATAACTGCGATACCGCGAAGATGCTATCTTTTGTTCTTCAACAGCTTTTCTAACAGCACAGTTGGGTTCGTGCGTATGGGTGCAGTTATAAAACTGACATTTTTCAGACATTTTGAAAATCTCGGGGAAAAAGTGGCCGACTTCCTGTTGTTCAAAGTCTATGATGCCAAAACCTTTTATGCCCGGTGTATCTATAATATATCCTCCCTGTTCCAGTTCAAACATTTCTGAAAAGGTGGTGGTATGTTTACCGGTTTTATGATATTCTGAAATCGCATCTATTTTCAGGTTCAGTTTCGGATCTATACAATTGATCAGGGTAGATTTTCCAACGCCTGAATTACCAGCTACCAGGGTTGTTTTATTCTGCATGGCCTGTTTTAACCTTTCAATGTTTACCCCGGTATATGCTGAAGTTTCAATACATTCGTATCCGATACGAGAATACATGGTTTCTAACTGGTTCAAATATTCAAGTTTTACTTTATCATAAAGGTCTATTTTATTAAATATCAATTTTGTAATTATATGATAAGCTTCGGCAGTTATCAGAAATCTGTCAATAAATTCGAGCGGTGTTTCAGGCATGGTCAGCGAGGTTATTAGAAAAGCCTGGTCAATATTTGCAGCAAGCAGGTGTGCCTCTTTCGAAAGGTTGATAGACCTGCGTATGATATAGTTTTTTCTTTCGTGGATATGGGTTATCCAGCCTGTTTCCCCGGGATTTTCCTGGTAAAAATCCACCATATCGCCTACGGTTACCGGATTGGTTGTTTTTATGCCCTTTATCCGGTAATTGCCTTTGATTTTGCAGTTAAAAGTTGATCTTCCGCTTTTAACGGTATGCAGACTCCCCGTCGTTTTTATAATCAGGCCTGTTTCCACAATAATGGATACTATTTTAGTTTTACCACAAAATTGTGAAAATAAACCAGCTTTTTAGCTCTTTTAAAAATATTTTATTGACCATTCACATTATACACACGAATAAAAGATTAAAAAACAACTATATAAAATCTATAATAATAAGTAATACTTTAATATTAACAGTCTTTATCACCAATATCTTATAAAGATAAAGTATAAATAGTTCTATTTTTGCCTTCTAAAAAATTTTCAGCAACATTTTAATAGTATAAAATGACAAATATTATTCGTGATATATTTGAATCCTTAAAAGGTACTGAGCAGGATTATACCCGGATGAAGCTCAGACGTGCAATAGTATTGCTTGCCATACCCATGGTTATTGAGATGATTATGGAATCATTGTTTGCATTGACCGATATATACTTTGTAGCGAAACTGGGTGCAGAGGCCACTGCAACAGTAGGAATTACCGAATCTTTAATGACAATCATATATTCAATTGGTATGGGTTTGGCAATGGCTACAACCGGAATTGTTTCAAGGCGTATTGGGGAAAAGCACCCGAAAGAAGCCTCTAAGTCTGCCGTGCAGGCAATTATCATTGGCTTGATTGTTTCTATTCCGTTTTTTATTGCCGGCACCTTCTATTCAAGACAGATACTGGAACTTATGGGATCAAGCCAGGCTGTGATCAATGATGGTAATAAATATGCATCTATCCTTATCGGAAGTAATGTTATTATTATGCTTCTGTTTATAAATAATGCAATATTCAGAAGCGCCGGCGATGCGATGATGCCTATGGTAGTAATGATTATTGCAAATCTGATAAACATTATTCTGGATCCGTGCCTTATTTTTGGCTGGGGGCCTTTTCCTGAACTCGGGTTAACCGGAGCTGCCATTGCTACATGTATCGGAAGAGGAATTGGAGTTTTATTACAGCTTTATATTCTAATGCGGAAGAACAGGAGAATATACATCGGTTTGCAATCGCTCACAGTTGATTTGAAAATTATTGTCAAAATACTTGTCCTGTCAATCGGAGGAATCGGGCAGTTTCTGATAGCCACTACAAGCTGGGTATTTCTGTACAGGATTATGACTGAATTTGGCGACCATGTTGTTGCCGGCTATACGATAGCCATCAGGTTATTGATTTTTTCGCTTTTACCGGCCTGGGGTTTAAGCAATGCTGCTTCTACCCTTGTCGGACAGAATCTGGGAGCAAAGCAACCTGAAAGGGCTGAGCGTTCTGCATGGATGATTTCTTATGTAAACATGGCCTTTCTTTCTGTAGTAGGTATCATATTCTATTTTGGCAGCGAATTTTTTGTTCCGCTTTTTACACCCGATCAACATATCAGGGAGGTAGGAATAGCGTGTCTTAAAATATTAAGTTTTGGATATCTTTTCTATGGACTTGGAATGGTAATGTCGCAATCATTTAACGGGGCCGGCGATACTTTTACGCCTACACTGGTGAATTTTATTTGTTTCTGGGTAATAGAAATTCCCCTGGCATATTTGCTTGCTCTCGAATTTAATCTTGGGGCAGAAGGAGTTTTTCTATCTGTTGTAATTGCAGAATCTTTATTGGGTATTCTTTCTTTTATATTGTTTAAAAGGGGACGATGGAAGTTCAGGGAAATATAAAGTAAGAGCATACCAGATTATTGATATAAATCAATAGTTGGAATTTTATTAATTCATATTTTTGCCAAATAACTTTTTGAATAACAATGGATTTTTTGCATTCAGACATATATTCATACCTGATTCTTCCACTGCTTATTTTCTTTGCAAGAATTGCCGATGTTACCCTTGATACGTTAAGAATTATTTTTATTTCCAAAGGTAAAAAGTATCTGCCACCCTTATTGGGTTTTGTTGAAGTAATCATCTGGTTGCTTGCTATAACCCGCATTTTCGAAAACCTTGATAACTGGTTGTGTTACTTTGCTTATGGTGCAGGATTTGCCACCGGTAATTTTGTCGGAATTATTGTTGAAGAGAAAATTGCTCTTGGTGTTGAGTTAATCAGAATCATTACAGGAAGAGATCCCTCCAATCTTATAAAAACTTTAAGGAATAAAGGATATGGTATAACATATATCGATGCACACGGAAGTCATGGTGAAGTCGGGGTAATCTATTCTGTTATCAGGCGGAGCGATTTGAAGGAATTTATTGCATATATGAAATTGTATAATCCAAAGGCCTTTTATACCATCGAAGATATCCGGTTTGTTAACAAAGATATATTCAGGCCGGAAAGCAACACTGCCAAAAGGAAAAGAGGAATATTCAGATAGACAAAACATAAAAGGCGACTATGTTTCAAAATTATACCGGTGAGTTTGCGGCGCTTGCAACGGCGATTTTCTGGACTATTACAGCTTTGGCCTTCGAATCGGCCAGTATGAAAGTAGGTTCGTTATCTGTCAATATCATCAGGCTGGTTATCGGTTTCATTTTTCTCTCTTTATTTGCATGGATAAGAAGAGGTTTGTTCCTGCCAGTTGATGCTACTACAGATAACTGGACATGGCTTGTTGTTTCGGGTCTGGTAGGTTTTGTTTTTGGCGATCTGTTCCTTTTTAAAGCATATACGATTATTGGTTCACGGTTTTCTATGCTTATTATGACGCTGGTGCCACCGATTACCGCATTGTTTGGCTGGATAATTCTTCGTGAACGGCTGTCTCTGTTCAATTTTATAGGCATGTTTCTCACATTTTCAGGCATTACCCTGGCAATTTTTAGCCGTGGTGCTAATGACAAAATTTCTTTGAAACTCGCACCAAAAGGAGTATTGTTTGCCTTTGGCGGCGCTCTGGGACAAGCGGGCGGGCTTGTCCTGAGTAAATATGGTATGGGTGATTACGATGCTTTTGCCTCCACACAAATAAGAATTATTGCCGGTATAGCCGGGTTTATATTGTTGGTTAGCCTTATGAAACGATGGAAAAAAGTCGGAAGCGCCATAAATAACCGTCATGCAATGACCGGCATAACTATTGGCTCATTTTTCGGCCCGTTTCTCGGGGTATCTTTTTCATTGATTGCCATAAAATTTACACAAACCGGTATTGCCTCCACCATCATGTCACTGGTGCCTGTATTGATCATTCCCCCGGCTTACCTGCTTTTCAGGCAAAAGGTTACTTTGATTGAGATTATCGGTACCATGATAAGTGTAGGCGGGGTGACATTGTTTTTTATAAAATAGGGCTGTAGTTTATAGAATGAGGCTATAAAAAAGTACATAAATATAGATTCTTCACTATCGTTCAGAATGACAAGAAAAGATGCTTTTTTCTGAGCATTCAGATTCTTAAATAATGTATTTACCTCCGCAGAAAATTTGAGTTCTTGCTTTTACTTTTTAGGGGTTAATAACTTTTCTTTTGTCTTTATGTCAGTAACAGCGGTTTTAATAAATTTGTTGTTGTGGCAGCCGACGAAGATAAAATATTATTCGACTTCATAAAACAGGGTAACAAGCCCGCTTTTGACACCCTTTTTAATAAGTATTATGTAAGGCTTTGCCGTTTTGCCATGTCTTTCACCAGAACAAAAGACCTGGCCGAAGAGACGGTGCAGGATACCTTTATTAAAATCTGGTGCCAGCGTGCAGACCTCGACATAACTACTTCTGTTGTTTCATACCTGTTTACAGCAGTCAAAAACCATGCTTTCAATGAGGTTAAGAAAGCTGGCATAAGAAGAAACCATGAGGCAGCATACGCCGGGAAAACAGAATCTGAAGCTCAGAAATCTCCGGCAATTAACGAAAGTAATTTTAGAGTTGCAGTTGGCAAAGCAATGATGCAACTTCCACAGAAATGCCGTGAAATTTTTCAGTTATGTAAAAATGATGGACTGACGTATGATGAAATTGCGGAGTATTTAAATATTTCTGCAAAAACTGTTGAAAACCAGATGGGGATTGCATTTAAAAAACTGCGTGAACTGCTCAAACCTGAACTTGAAGGGTTAATTGAGTGAATAAAATATAAATAAGAAATATTTAGGGGTTTAAAAACTCAAAAATGTCATACAGAAAAACAAGATGAATGAAACGATTTCATATGAACTGTTAGCCAGGTATTTTTCGGGTGAATGCACCGGTAAAGAGAAAAATGCTGTTGAAAGATGGAAGATTGAAAACAGGGCCAACGAAAAAGCATTTACCGAATTTGCTGCGATATGGGAAAACTCACAGACTATACAATCCGGTTTTAATCCCGATGCTGCAAACGCGCTCGATATGGTGAACAGAAAATTAGAACGACTTGAAAAACAACCATTTGACAAACAAAAACAGAGGGGTTTTACCTACTATGTTGTGCGTATTGCTGCCTTTTTCATCCTTTCACTGGCAATCTGGTATGGATACAACAAAACAATCTTTAGCGATTCTAGGATAACAGAAGTAAAAAGCGACCAAGAGATTAAGGAGTTATTGCTGTCCGATGGCACGAAAATTACGCTCAACAGCAACAGCACAGTCAGGTTTCCTGAAAAATTCGGTAAAAAATCGCGTGATGTTGAACTTGAAGGAGAGGCGTATTTTGAGGTGGCCAGGAATCCTCAAAAACCTTTTATTATCAAAACGCAGAGTTCTGTAGCAGAGGTTTTGGGAAC
The DNA here is from genome assembly GCA_046485045.1 of Bacteroidales bacterium. Taxonomy (GTDB): domain Bacteria; phylum Bacteroidota; class Bacteroidia; order Bacteroidales; family UBA10428; genus JAFGPL01. Next base: position 3,560 of record JAWOHT010000073.1, on the reverse strand, counting down.
ATCATTCAACCTTAGGGCGCGGCCTGGCGAAGATGAAGTCATTCTCTCGGTTGCAGAAGGTAAAGTAGCATTCTCGGCTCAAAAAAATGAGCAAACGCTAAAGGTAACCCTTGAAGCCGGAGAAACAGGAATATGGAACAAACCGGTAAATACCATTTCAGAAATAAAAAGCGATGACCAGAATTACATGGCTTGGAAAACCGGTATTCTCAGATTCGGAAACACCCCTTTGACGAAAGTGGCAAAAGACCTGATGTTGTTTTATAATGCTGATTTTCAGGTTGAAAATGTTTCTTCAGATTCAGTTACAATCAGCATAGATTTAAACAGAATGACTGTTGAGGAGATGATTGAGGCGATGGAAAACATTGGTGTTACAATTACCAGGGTGGATGATTATTTTCTCATAAAACCGGTAAGTCAATAAAATTCAGTTATACTTTTAAGTGAGAACCCGTATTAATATAACCATTATGCTGACTTTGTTAACATACAATTTATGGGCGCAGAATGCCTTTACCGGAGCGAGTTACAGCGGCAACTGCGAAAACCTCACCGTGAAAGAAACGCTTGAATATATCAGCCGGCTGACTGGTGCAAGATTTGCCTATACCTCGCTCGCGATTAATGAAAAGCAGCTTGTAAATTTTAGTTTTGAAAATGCTTCTTTAACAGAACTACTTGAAAAGCTGCATCAACACACCGGATTAATTGCCGCCTTTTTTGGCAACCAGATTTTACTTAAAAGAGAGATTTCTGAACCAAAGAGATATCTGTTATCGGGAACGATACTCGAAGAAGACAGCCTTACACCTGTGTCGTATGCTTCGGTAACATTAAAAGACAAAGTTTTTGGTGCTGTTTCAGATATGCATGGCAGATTTGAGATTGAGCTTACTGATGAAAATATTAATGATACCCTCACCTTTTCTATGATGGGATATGAAACAGGGAGCATTCCGGTGATTCAATATGTACAGCATAAAGATAATTGTGTTGTATTAAAAAAAGCTATTTATGAAATACCATCAGTAAAAATCTTTTCACGTGACTTTAAAATAGTTACTTACGGCAACAGGAAGAACATACCTGCCGGTTCGCTTTATATGGATACCAATGGTCAGCAGGCAGCCCTTCTCATTGAGAATAGCAGTGGTATTGACGGAAAAATACTGTCTCTCAACTATTATCTATCTTCCGGCGGCAACACCGATGCTCCCTTCAGGGTCAGATTATATACGGTTGATACAGCAACCGGAGGCCCGGGTGAGGACCTTATCGAAGAAATGATTGTGGTTAAACCCGATGTAAAAAGAGGCTGGTACGAAGTGGATATCAGGAAATTCAATATTGCAATCCCCGAAAAAGGATGTTTTATTGCCATGGAAGGGGTATTTCCCAACGATTATGATTTCTATACCGGAGACGATGATTTTATTGACCTCACTGGTGGCGACCAGGTTGTTGAAGATGATGTTCCGGCTTCAATAATCTATGGTCAGCGGCTCGGGTATTCCCGTAACAGGAAAGACAAAAACAATACATGGCACTATTCGCTTTCACATACCTGGTTTCAGTTGAAGAAACAACCTTTTGGCATCATGGTTTCGGCTGATGTTCAGGTAAGAAAAAACAAAAGAAATGAAAGGACAGGAAAATGAAAAAAATTGTATTGATAATATTTTCACTGGCTATAGGGCTAACTGTTTATGCGCAGTGTGACTCCCGGCTGTTAGAACAGGCAGCTTCGCAGAGCGGTACAGATGCATTGTTTATACGCGATTTTAAAGTAAAACTCGAAAAAGGTACCATGAAAAGGCCTTCACCCACAGGCAGATTCCAGGTTTACCTTAACGCGGGGATTCATTACCGGTTTAATGTGGCAAATGCTTCTGAATATGAAGGCGAAGCTATCCTTCAACTTTACGATCGTTCCAGATTATCTGGGAGTACTTACGATACCGAAAATAGAATAGACAAAAAAATGTTCGATTTTATATGCGAAAAGAGCGGAAATTACCAGGTACTGATGTCTTTTAATGAAGGAAAAAGCGGGTGTGCCGCGGCCGTTATGTCAATGGTACTCAGCGATACAATGACCGCAAAAAGCATTATCCCGGGCATTGCTTCAGACGGGATGGAAAAACTTTATATAGGTATTGACAATGAGCTTAACATTGCAGCGACAGATATTCCCGGCGGAAAGCTCGAAGTTTCCATCAGCAGGGGCACGATCGAAGGCGCCAACGGAAGGTATATTGTACGCGTTGATAATAAAGGGATTGTAACAGTGAAGGTAAATGCCCGCGACAAAACCGGGAAGATCAATGAAACAGATTCCATCAATTTCATTGTTACCGACATTCCCCTGCCTGCAGTCACACTCGACGGCATGTTCGAAGGGCCGGTGCTTAAGCAGGATATTGATAAGCTGAATGAGCTCACATTGTACTACTCATTTGAGATAGATAATAAAGCATATACCGTTACTGAATTTTCTATTTCAGATGAAAAAAGCCTTGGAATGGGCGCGGTGTCATATAGTCACAGAATTACCCCGGCTCAAAAAAGTTTCCTGAACAGCCTGAACCCGGGTGAGCGTTTCATCATCAAAGAGATCTATGTACGGGGGCGCAATGGCGCTGTGCACAGACTGGCGCCTGTTATATATTATATTGAGTAGCTATACTGGCAAAAGAATTAAAGATGCCATATGCAGAACTGGTTTGCGAAGGATTCCATTCGATAAAAAAGCAAAGTCATTTCGCATTTAAAACCTATAGAAGTTCAAAGGAGCCTATTGATTAAACCCTGCCCGCATCGAACTCATGTACTTCCCGACATTTTTCGGAAGAAATATGTTAAAGAAAGTTGCAATTCAATAACATTTTATTACATTTGTCTCGCTCTAAGACTAACTAAGATTTCGAAAATCGGGATACACCCGCTAACTAAACCCATTCTGAAGGAGTCCTTAACCCGGGCTCCTTCTTGTTTTATACCTTCCTGACATTTTCAGATTTTTATATTCCTCCGGTTCATCCCTTCAAAAATATAATCCGTTGAAATGGATTTTTTTCTTACTATTTTTAATGATTAGAATAAGTTCAATCCGAAATTTTGTGAATTATGAATAAAATGATCCATCAACCGGGAATAGAGAAAGAAAAGTGGCATTCTTATGAAGAACCGCTGGTTTTGAAGGAGTTGGGTTCCTCAGTCGGTGGTCTGAATTCTGATGAAGCATCAAAGAGGCTCGGCTATTATGGTGAGAATAAGCTGCCTGAGACGAAAAAAGTGACCCTGCTTCAGATTATTCTGCACCAGATTCTGAATCCGCTGATATTTATTTTAATTGCAGCAGCTATTGCATCGGTTGCTATCGGCGAGGCAAAAGATGCCATATTTATCTTTCTGGTTATTTTTATCAACAGCGGGTTAGGAACGTACCAGGAATATAATGCCGAAAAAAGCGCTGCCGGTCTGCAAAGCATGATAAAAATCAAAGCCCGGGTTAAGCGAGATGGCAAAGAGACAGAACTTGATTCGGAAGTATTAGT
>JAWOHT010000064.1:0-16091 GCA_046485045.1 Bacteroidales bacterium | reverse complement strand
GCGCGGTCGGTCGACGTCCCGATGAGGAGCACGCGCCCGTCCTCGTGCGCCCGCGCCAACGCCCACCGCAGCAGGTGCGTGCCCGCGCCCTGACGTCGCAGGTCCGGTGCGACGAAGGCCTCGACCTGCAGGAGGTGCTCGTTGTCGCCCTTGCGAGAGCTCGCCGTGGTCACCTGACCCATGGCCACGTCACCGCGCCAGGCGAGCGCCGTGCGGACAGAGTAGCTCCGCATCGCGGCCGCCGCCGCGAGCGCGCGACGCACGCCGTCCGCGCTTCGAACCGCATCGTGCGGGCGCGTCTGCGCGACCTCGGCGCGCAGCAAGGCGTGGAGCGCCTCGACCTCGCGCTCCGAAGGCTGCGCCTGGTCCACCTCTGCGACGCACACGACCGCGTCCCGTTCCACCCCGTCATGCTACGTGCCAGGCGTGCCACGCCGCGCGCCCGCGCGCACCGGGCCGGCGCGGCCGGGCGCCGTACGACGAGCGCGGGGGGCGGTCGGGCGCGTCGATGCGCCCGACCGCCCCCCGCCGACACGACCCTCACTCTGGGATGATCAGCACCATCCCGGCGAAGATCAGGTCGGGGTCCTCGACCAGGTTCGTGTTGGCCTCGAGGATGTCGGGCCAACGGTTGCCGTTGCGATAGAAGAACGTCGCGATCGACGACAGCGAATCGCCTCCCTGCACCGTGTAGATGCCACGGGCACCGGTGAGACGAGCGATCTCGCTCTGCGTCGTCTCCAGCTCCTCGCGTACGGCGGCGAGCTGGTCGCGCTGCGCTTGGGTCGTCTCCTGCAGGCCGGCCTGCTCCTCGAGCAGCGTCGAGAGCTCGACCGTGAGCCGCGAGGCCCGGCCCTGCGCGTCCTCGAGCGCATCCACGGTGGCATCGAGCTGCTCCAACGCGGTCTCGCCGCGGGCCTCGGCGGCGCTCAGCCGCGCTGCGAGCCGATCGCGCTCGGCGACCACGCCGGCGAGATCGGCCGTCACCGCGGCGAGCTCGGCCTCGGCGTCGGCCACCTGGGCGACGACCGCATCGAGCTGCCCCTGCAGCGCGTCGCGCTCCTGCTCCAGCGCAGCGACGACCCGCTCGAGGTCGGCCACGCTGGCCTCAGCCTCATCCCGCGCGCCCGACAGCTCGGACGTGCGCTCGGCGAGCTCGGCCTCCAGCGCATCCCAGCGAATGATTCAGGTTTTTAACGGCATTCAGGTTTTTAAGCTCCTGGTTCAGCGCCAGCGACCTCTTGAAAAATGAGGCTGCAGCTATCGGATCGCTATTTTCGAGATAAATGTACGCGACATGGTTCAGGTAACCGGCTTCTTTTCTTTTGTCACCCTCCTCGTGTGCTTTGGCAATAAGCCGTTCAATCTGCTTTACTTCTGAACTGGCCGGATCAGGCAGAGGCTTTTGTGCAGTCACGGCATTCAATAAGAGAAACAATAACACTAAAAAGACAAAGCCCTTCATTTTCTTGTTCATAACCCGGTGTATTGCTTATTTAAATAATCAACAAGAAGATACAATTTTTTTTTGTCTTAAGCAAATGCCGCTTGTCTAAAAATTTCGGACGATTAATGATTTTCCAGAAAATGAATTACTTCTGAAACTGTTTTTTGCAAAGATAACCCGGATGTAACAAAGTTTCTGCCGTATTTACCCATATCGGCCCCCAAAGCAGGGTTGTGGTACAATAATTCAATTTTTGCTGCCATGGTTTCAATATCTCCCATCTCTGCCAGAAATCCGTTTTTTTCGTTGATAACGAGTTCGGGATTGCTTGAAACATTAAAGGCAATAACAGGTTTTTCGAAATACATAGCTTCTGCTATCACGTAACCAAAACCTTCCCATAACGATGTGAGCACGAATACATCTGTCGAAGTCATAAACCCTTTGATATCGCTGATAAAACCAGGGAAAATAACAACATCTTCAACCTTTCGTGCAGCAGCCAGCCGGGCAAGTTCATCTTTCAGGGGCCCTTCACCCCCGATGATCATTTTAAACGGAATTTTCTTTTGTTTCAAAATTGCGGCAAGCTCAATCATGAAGTGCTGTGCTTTTTGTTTCACAAACCTTCCCAGGTTGCCGATAACAAGTTCGCCGGGTGAACGGCTGAAAGAGATGGCGATTGGGGCATTGTCATACAAATTAAAGTCAAGCCCGTTGTAAATCACCCTTATCTTATCATTCGGGAACAAGGTGGGGTTGTTTGCGTTGATGGTCTTTCTTGTTTCTTCTGAATTCGCGATGATATCGGTAACTATATGCCTGAACAAAAAGCGGTTGAGCAATGAGTTACTGATAGGGATGGCACTTCCCCTGCGGTATATTACTCTTTTTACCCCGGCCAGTTTACCTGCCAGTCCGGCAACTTTTAAATCGGCAGAGAGGTTTATAATGAGTTGTTCTACCGCTTCGGAAAGAAAAAGTCTTCTGATTCTGAATATCTTAAAAGGGTTAAGAAAACTAAGGTTGGTAATTTTTATGTTGTATACCTTTTGGCCCTTGTTTTTTATGCGCGTAAAGAGTTCGCTTTCGCGATTTGTAACCACAACGGTCTTCCATCCGCGTGCGGACAGTTCGGATGAGATATCGTAATGCCATTTCTCACCCCCACCCCACGTTTTCGACGAATTGAAGAACAGTACTGCCATGTCAGCCTTTTTTGTTTAGCTCTTTAAGTTTGATATCTTTCAAAAATACCGAATACGCGCTCATGATGCTTATTACAATTCCATAATAACCATCAAGAAATCCAAGTTTTAGAATGTATTTTTTAAAGAAGATGACCCACATCCTGGCCAGGGTGAGAAGTGTTGGTATCTTTCTGCCCTTTTTGTGATATTCCCTTGCAGCAATCCCCGAGTACCTGTTTATCTGGTCAACATGCTGACTGACGGAGGTGTATGAAAAATGCATCAGGTCTCCTTTCAGGTGCATGATACGTGACCCGGGTTTCATTTCAAACCGGTCGTGGGGGTTTACGCCGGTCCATTTGCCTTTTCGGCTGTCCCAGAGCCTGAGTTTTTTGTCGGGATACCAGCCGCAATGCCGTATCCATTTGCCGCAGTAATTATTCAGCCGGTTAATAGTATAACCGTCGGCACTCCAGTTTTCCTTAACTTTTAAAATATTCGCGGCAAGTTCTTCAGAGAGCATTTCATCGGCATCGAGAGAGAGTACATAAGGAAATTCAGATTGTGTAATTGCAAAGTTTTTTTGTTCGATATGCCCGCTGAAAGCATGAGTGATAAACCTGGCGCCAAATCTACGGCAAATCTCCGCGGTATTGTCTGTTGAAAAAGAATCCACGACAACGATGTCGTCGGCAACCTGTTTCAAAGATCCGAGGCACCGCCCGATATTCTTTTCTTCGTTGAATGTTATGATTACTGCCGATATTGATACTTTCATAATCTATTCCTGATAGTATACTCTTTTAACCCTCTCCGATATTCCTGTAAGTATTTCATACGGTATTGTTCCCAGCTGTGTGGCAAGTTTTGTCATTGGGCAATCATCCCCAAAAATAATTACCTCGTCGCCTTCAGCAGCATCTGTTCCGGTAAGGTCAACCATGCACATGTCCATGCAAATGTTGCCGGTTATGGGCACCGGTTTGTTACGTACAAGAAATGTTCCGGCCCCGTTGCTGAGTTTTCTGTTTAGCCCGTCGGCATAGCCAATGGGGACTATTCCTATGGTAATGTTACGGCCCGTTTTACCTGCTCTTCCATAGCCTATGGTATCGTTGGCCTTTACCTTCTTAATTTGTAAAATTGTGCTTTTAAGGGTGCTGACATTTCTCAGCTTTGACTGATACAGGGGACTAAACCCGTACAATCCTATTCCCAGGCGTACCATATCAAATTGTGTCGCGGCGAACCTTTCAATGCCCGAAGAGTTGAGTATATGCCTTATAAAGGTGTATCCAAGCGCCCTTTGAATTTCACCGGTATATTTTTGAAAAAGCGAAACCTGCCTGAGTGTAAATTCGTCGTGTGCATTATCATCGCTTGCCGCCAGGTGCGAAAAGACCGATTTCACAACCATATTTCTGCTATGTTTCAGAAACCCTGTCAATTCAATCATATCTTCTTCCTGAAAACCAAGCCTGTGCATTTCTGTATCAATTTTAACATGCACAGGGTATCCGGCTTCCTGGTTTCTAACCACTGCCTGGCTAAAGGTACTTAGAAGCGCGAAACTGTATATCTCGGGTTCAAGCCGGTACCGTATCATCAGATCGAAACTTTCGGGTTCGGGGTTCATCACCATTATGGGGATGGTAATGCCGGCATTTCTTAGGGCAATACCTTCATCGGCTATGGCAACCCCAAGATAATCAACACGCTGGTATTGCAGCACGCTGGCAATCTCGTATGAACCGCTTCCGTAAGATAAGGCTTTGACCATTACCATGATCTTCGTGTTTTCGTTGAGCAGCGACCTGTAAAAATTCAGATTGTCAACAAGCGCGTTCAGGTTAATCTCGAGCCTTGTACGGTGTTTTTTCTCTTCGAGCAGCGATGAAACCTTCTCAAATTCAAACTGACGGGAACCTTTTAGCAGAATTGCTTCGTTTTGAAACAGTGCGGGATTGTAATTACTGATGAAATCATCTGTATGGGCGAAAAAACGCGAGGGGACACTGAAAAGGTCACGGTTACGCACCAATGCAGCCCCGATACCAATAAACCCGGTAATTTCTTTTTCAGACAGCAACCTTGATATCTCACTGTAAAGCCCTTTCTCGTTTCTGCCGGTCTGATAGATATCAGAAAGTATAACGGTTTTACGGCTGTGCTGTGACTGAGTCTGCAAGGTATCAAGTGCAATTGACAATGAATTGATATCGGAATTGTAACTGTCGTTGATAATGGTGCAGTTATTAATTCCTTTCTTTAGTTCGAGACGCATGGCAATTGGTGGAAGGGTAGATAACTGCCTTACTGTATTGCTGTTAATTCTTCCCGACCAGATAAGGAAAGCCAGGACATGCATGGCATTCTCAACGGAGGCATGGTCTGTAAAGGGTATTTCAGCCTTAAATGTTTTTCCGCCTGATTCTGCCTGTATCGTGCAGCGGCCTGGTTCTTTTACAAGCTTAACAATACGCACCTGCGCATCGTCTTTCACCGACCATGTAAAAAGCGAGACGTGACTGAGGTTTTCATTTTCAAGAATGGTTTCATGCACAAGTTCTTGGTCTTTGCAATAAATCAACGTGTTGCATGAATAAAACAGCCGGAGTTTTTCCTGAATTTTATGTTTCAGTCCTGCGAAATTCTCCTGGTGTGCCTCACCTATATTGGTAAAAATGCCGGTTTCGGGAAGGATCATCTGTCCGAGTTTATCCATTTCACCAGGTCGGGAAACACCGGCTTCGAAGATACCGAGGGTATTCTCGCTGCCCATTAGCCAAAGCGACAAAGGCACCCCTACCTGCGAATTATAACTTTTTGGGCTTCGCACAATGTTGTATTCTGCTTCGAGCACATGATAAAGCCATTCTTTCACGATGGTTTTTCCATTGCTTCCTGTAACAGCAACAACCGGGATATTGAATTTTTTACGATGCAGTGAGGCCAGTTTTTGCAACGTTTCGAGCGTATTGTTCACGAAAATAAAGTTTGCCTGCGGAAAGGAATTTGTGAAATCTCTTTCTTCTGAAACAAGAAAATTTCTTACACCTTTTGAATACAGGTCGCCTATATAATCATGTCCATTGTGCCTTTCACCGGTAATGGCCATAAAAAGTGAATCTTCGGGAGAGTTAATCCTTCGGCTGTCGTAAAGCAGGTTCCTGACAACAACATCTTTTCTGATGATTGCCCTGCCTGTTAGCTGCGCTATTTCGCTGACAAAATATTCTGCCATGCTAAATTAATTCCCATTCGGTGCCATCTTTCGTATCCTTTATAGAGACACCCATTTTTGTCAATTGTTCCCTGATTTTGTCTGAAGTTGAAAAGTCTTTTCTGAGTTTGGCCTCGTTGCGAAAATTTAGTATCAACTCCATGAGCCCCGACGTAAGCCTGCTGTCTGATTCACCTTCCCTGGCCTCGTTTTTCAGGCCAAAAATAACAAAAACCATATCATTATAGAGTTTTTGCAGTTTTTTGATGTCGCTGTCGCTAAGTGACTCTTTGCCGTCGGAGACCGAATTGATAAGGGTGATGCCCTCGAACAGGAATGATAATGCCAGGGAATAATTAAGATCATCGTCCAATGCCTTGAAGCAGTTTTGCTCAATTGCCCCTACATCTGCAGATGACTTTTCAGCAGCTTTAAGGTTGCCAAGTGTCTGGATGCCCCTCATCAACCTGAAAAATCCTTTTTCGGCAGCCTGAAGCGCATCGTCGGAGAAATCGAGGGTACTGCGGTAATGTGCCTGCAGGACAAAAAAACGGATCGCCATGGGACTGTATGCTTTGGTAAGCTTTGGATGCGTGCCGGTAAATAGTTCGTTAAGGGTAATAAAATTCTTCAGCGACCTGGCCATTTTCTGCCCGTTAATGGTTATCATGTTGTTGTGCATCCAGTATTTTACATGCGTTTTTCCGTTGGCGGCAACCGACTGGGCGATTTCGCACTCGTGATGCGGAAACATCAGGTCCATTCCCCCGCCATGAATATCAAACGTCTGGCCCAGGTATTTGGTGCCCATGGCAGAGCATTCGAGATGCCAGCCGGGGAATCCTTCGCCCCATTCAGAAGGCCAGTGCATAAGATGCGCGGGGCTTGCTTTTTTCCAGAGGGCAAAGTCGAGCGGCGAATGCTTTTCGTCCTGTCCTTCAAGGGTACGTGTGTTCGCAAGCAACTCCTCGGTTTTTCTCCCCGAAAGGATACCATAGGTATGGTTAAGGTTGTATTTATCAATGTCGAAGTACACCGAGCCGTTTCGCTCGTATGCAAACCCGTTGTCCAGAATCTTTTTTATCATTTGCTGTTGCTCTATGATATGCCCCGAAGCTGTGGGTTCTATGCTTGGAGGCAAGGTGTTTAGGATTGCAAGCGCCTGCTGGAAAGCATTTTTATATTTCTGCACTATTTCCATCGGTTCAAGCTGCTCTAACCTGGCCTTTTTGGCAATTTTATCTTCACCTTCCCCGGAAATCTCATCTTCGAGATGGCCCACATCGGTGATATTTCTTACGTAACGCACCTTATACCCCAAAAAAAGCAGGTAACGGTAAAGAATATCGAAAGTAATGGCCATGCGTACGTGTCCCAGGTGCGGTTCGCTGTATACGGTAGGGCCGCAGACATACAGGCCGACATAAGGATGATTTACCGGTTCAAATAATTCTTTTTTTCTGCTAAGTGTATTATAAATAGAAAATTGGTGTAACATGCCGTAAAAACTTGCTGATTATTGGCTAAAATTAATAAACTATTTTTATTCAGCCCTGTTTGTTAGAAAAATAGATTAAAATTGTATTGTATTAAAAACATGAATACAATGCTTGATTATTTAACATTTGAAACTGTGGTGAAAAGCACTCCCCTTATCTCGATAGATCTGATCGTTTATAATACCGAACATAAAATTCTGCTTGGATTGCGGGTAAATTCCCCTGCCAGGGATACCTGGTTTGTCCCTGGTGGAAGGATAAATAAAAATGAAACAGTGGCACAGGCCTTTTCACGCATTACTGCAGCCGAACTCGGTAAAGAATATCATATTTCCGACGGGCAGTTTTTGGGTGTGTATGAACATATTTATCCCAAAGAGAACTTTACCGGCAGCGATACTTTCGGCACACACTACATTGTTCTGGGGTTCAGGATTGATCTTACATACGACCTGACCAATATTCCACCTTTGCAACATAAAAACTATAAGTGGGCAGAAGTTGAGGAGATATTAAACGACAATGATGTACACCACAATGTGAAAAACTACTTTAACGGACATATTCACCTGTAATTTGGAAAACCCCCATTCTTTCTTCGTGAATGACAGGCAGGAAGCAATGATCTTTTCCTGAAAAAGATAATTACTCTATTATTTCGGCGTATTTCTGGTATGTAAAAGTGAACTTCTTGAGTATTTCTTCATAAATCTCACCCGATTCAAGCATTTCGTCATCGCCATCTTCGTACATCCAGTTCATGTGAATTTTCTCAATCTGTGGATTGTTCTCAAAATCATGAAAAAGGTTCAAAAGCTGTTTTGAAACGCTTGTATTGAAATAATCGAGGTTAAACTGGATCTTAATTTCCTTAACATCAATTTTGGCGGCCCACGCTTTCAGAGGCTCAAAAAATTTTATGGCATTTTCAGGCAATGCCCTGCCTTCAAACTTCAATTCACCATCTTTTTTAAAAACCACCGTCGGGTTCGTGCTGTCACCATGTATTATCAGATCTTCCATAAGCCAGAATTTGCGGTTTAAATGCAATCTGTAAAAGTACTAATTTGTATGTCTGTTTTCAGAATTTATTGACTAAGTATAAAATTCATTTGATAAAACGAAAAATCAGAACATATTAAAATCAAACTCCATATTATCGCATAAAAATAATTCAGCCATGAATAATATTAAAAAAAAATTATTAACAATTTGTATAATAGAAAATTAAAATGGAGATTTCAGATAAGCTTTCTTACTTCCACCGCTTTTAGTATAATACTCACCATTTCGTCAATCGAAAGTGTCATGCAGTTAAAGGAGATATCGAATCTGGTGTAATCTGTATTTTTGCCTTCGAAAAATTCCCTGAACTGGCGTCGTTTACGGTCTATATCAAGAGCATATTGTCCCGCTTCTTCGAGAGAAATATTGTGTTTGGCGCTGGTTCTCAGCACCCGCCATTCGAGTGGTGCTTCGAGGTTAATATGCAATGATTTCGGTATATCGTGGGTTACGACCACTCCGGCGCGCCCTACAATTATTACATTGCCCTCGATGCCAATATTTCTGATGACCTTTGCAACGGTATTCCTGATTTTCCTGTCGCTCTTGTAATATTTTGTAGAATGAGCTGCGATTAAATCATCAAGAAACCCTTTCTGTTCATATTTAAATACATACTGAATTTTCGAAGGGTCTAACTCAAGTTCCTTTGCCGATTCGCTCATGACCTCTTTAGTAATGAATCTCCATTCGGTGTCTTTGCCCCTTACATACATTTTTCTTGTAAGCTCTTCTGAAAGCTTTTGTGCCAGCTTTTTTGCAGGGCACCCGTATTCACGCGAAATAGTAATCACCGGCCCAGGCTCCTTTGCTTTACCGGAATCTTCCTGAAGACGATCGGACATGTATTTAAGCAAATCAACTTTCATGCATGTATGTTTTGGTCAGAGTTCTCATAAAATTAATATTTAAAATGAAATTATTCAAGTTTTTTAATAAAGCATGAACGAAATAGTCGCATTTTGTCCAAATAAATATAAAAATAAGTAATAAGTACTTAATGACCATTAATGGTTTTAGGTTTCAGGTTGGCAAAAAATTGAGGGCATAATTTTTTCTGATTTCCCGAAATTATTTTTATATTTATCCTCCATAAAAATTTATTAAACACATAATGGAACTGGTTTTAAACAAGGAAACACTCAAAAAAGCGATTCGAAGTATCGATGATTTTCCCAAAGAAGGGATTCTCTTCAGGGATATAACAACACTTCTCAAAGAAAAGAAATCTTTTAATTATGCAATAGATTTGTTTTCGGAATACTATAAATCAAAATGTATTTCCAAGGTAGCAGCTATTGAGTCGAGGGGGTTTATCTTTGGTGGGGCAATAGCCCACAGACTAGGTGCTGGTTTTGTGCCAATACGCAAACCGGGAAAGTTACCCGCAGATGTGTATTCGCAAAACTATCAGCTTGAATATGGTGAAGACTCGCTCGAAATTCACAAAGATGCCCTTGATGCTGATGACACCATTTTGCTGCACGATGACCTGCTGGCTACGGGTGGCACCACATTGGCAGCACTCGACCTGATAAACAGGTTCGGGGTAAAGAAAATCTATATCAGTTACCTTATTGAACTTGATTTGCTAAATGGAAGGGACAAATTAAACAATTACGAGATATTCTCATTAATACACTTTTAATTTTTAACCATGCGGGCAAAACTTATTATCGGATTAATCCTTATGCTGTTAATCGTGATTTTTACGTTGCAAAACTCAGTTTCGGTGCCCATAAAATTTTTTGTGTGGAAATATGAAATGCCGGTTGCCCTAATTATAGTTATATCGCTGGCAGTTGGGGTTATTTTGGGCCTTTTATATACTTTTACCCGAAATAAGCCGGAACAGACGAAAGTTGCCGATTCACCCCTCACCTAAACATTACCGGGGTAATGTGAACCATAAAGACAGGAATTTGGGAAATTCTATTCCACCAGTGAATTACCGGTCATTTCTTTGGGAATTTCCAGTCTCATAATAGTAAGCAATGTTGGCGCAACATCTGCCAGAATACCGTCTTTTACCGATTTAATATCTTTGTCAACCACGATACAGGGCACAGGATTTAATGAATGTGCGGTATTGGGCGATCCGTCTTCATTGATTGAATAGTCGGCATTTCCGTGGTCGGCAATGATAACGACCGAATAGTCGTTTTCGACTGCGGCCTGTACAACTTCGCCAACACACTTGTCAACTGCTTCCACTGCCTGCCGGATTGCTTCGTAAAAACCTGTATGCCCTACCATGTCGCCGTTTGCAAAATTAAGGCAAACAAAGTCAACGTCGCGTTTTTTTAACTCTGTAACAATGGCACTTTTCACTTCAAAAGCGCTCATCTCAGGTTTTAAATCGTAGGTGGCAATTTTCGGTGACGGAATCAATATCCTCTGTTCATTCTGAAACTCTTCTTCTCTGCCGCCATTGAAAAAGAAAGTTACATGGGCATATTTTTCGGTTTCGGCTATCCTGATCTGTTTCAAACCATTGGCTGCAACCACTTCTCCCATGGTATGGTCAATGTTTTGTTTGTCAAACATCACTTTAATTCCCCTGAAACTCTCATCGTATGTGGTCATGGTGATGTAATGCAGGGGGAGTGTTTTCATCCCGGACTCAGGCATGTCTTGTTGTGTAAGGGCCCGGGTTATTTGCCTTAATCTGTCTGTTCTGAAGTTAAAACATATTACCACATCATCTTTTTCGATAAGGCCTACTGGTGAGCCGTCTTCCCTAACCATTACCACAGGCCTGATAAACTCATCTGTTACGCCATTATCGTAAGATTCTTTTATTGATGCAAGTATATCACGAGATGGAGTTCCTTTGCCATGAAGCATGAGGTCGTAACCCTCTTTAACACGCTCCCATCTTTTATCCCTGTCCATTGTATAATATCTGCCGATAAGTGATGCAATCTCACCGTTTGAATGCCCCAGGTGCTCCACGAGGTCTTTGACAAACCCATAACCGCTTCTGGGATCGGTATCCCGGCCGTCGGTAAGGCAATGGATATATACTTTGTCCAGTCCATATTCTTCGGTAATATCACATAGCTTAAACAGGTGCGGACTTAATGAATGTACCCCGCCTGTTCCGATAAGTCCAATAAAGTGAATAGCTTTGTTGCCTTTTTTTGCATATTCAAGTGCATTGATAAGCTCGGTATTTTTTGAAATTGTATTTTCCCTGATAGCTTTGTTTATTCTAACGAGGTCTTGGTAAACTACCCTTCCGGCGCCTATATTCAGGTGTCCCACTTCCGAGTTTCCCATCTGTCCTTCGGGTAGTCCGACATCTTCACCGCAAGTTTTGAGTGTTGAATGCGGAAATTCCTGCATTAATTTATCAATATTCGGTGTGTTTGCCTGTGAAATCACATCACCCTTGTCCTTATTTCCAATTCCCCAGCCATCAAGAATAATAAGTATAGCTTTTTTTTTCATAAAATACTTTTTCGAATTTTAATTATGATTTTTCCGGAGCATTATCCGGGATTTACATCTGTTCTAAGGACATACAGGACGGCCAACAAAAACAGCTTCAATCTTCGGGGCACTAAATTAAAAATTATCGGTTAAAAAAAAGAATATTTATTATTAAGTAAGAATATTTCTACATAAAATCATCAAAACCTTATGCGAATGAAAAAACAGTTGGTAAGAACAGATGGTTACAAATCTTCTTCTGTTGTTATTAAAATGTCTCTCAGCGGGTAACTTGCCTTATGTGCATAACCAGCAGCGCCTTGTACCCTTCTAAAAAAAAAGCCCAACCCCTGGTTTAATAACACAAGCACAGCAGCGCTTACTCCCCCTTAAAAAAGGGGGATGGGGGGTTGTTCTTTCATTGAATAAATAATATCTCAAGGCACAACCCCCTAACCCCCTTTAATAAGGGGGAATAGTTACGTTTTCAGAAGGAGCAGTCTGGTTCAACGCTGACATTATTTAAACTAAAAAGCTATTTAAGAATTTGCAAAAAGAAGTACCAAAAGCCCAACCCCTGGTTTAATAACACAAGCACAGCAGCGCTCACTCCCCCTTAATAAAGGGGGATGGGGGGTTGTTCTTCCATAGCCGGGGGGTTGTTCTTTCAAAGAATAAGAAAGCCGCAAGAAATAAACAGCAAGATCAAAGTGGTGCTTATTTTTACAAGGCACAACTCCCTAACCCTCCCGTTTAAATAGCGGGACAGGCTCTTTGCTAAGGGGGAATAGTTACGTTTTCATTAGGGGCAGTTTGATTCAATTCCGGCACTATCTTAAGTAAAATACTTTAATTATTTAATTATCTTTGTTATGCTTTTAAAAAAAGCCGAAAAAAAGGCTTGAAACGCTTATATACTGTACTACTCAGGCATTTTTTGCATGTGACTGAGGAGGCGAAGCTGTATAAAGATGTAACATTTGGCTAAAACAACATTTAATTCTATGGAAAATTATCCGGAATACCTGCGGGAAGAGGACAGTATTGACATCAAAAAATACCTTTTCCAGATACTTTATCACTGGTGGTGGTTTGCATTATCTATATTTATTGCGCTTACCATTGCCTACATGGTAAACCGTTATTCAGAAGACATTTATCAGGTGAGCTGTTCACTTGTTATTGGCGAAGAAGCCGCCAAAGCCGGAAGCGCAGAGAGCATTCTCGATGAGCTGTCGCGCGTAAGGGGAAGGGTGCGGAAAACCGTGGTTGAAAACGAGATTTCAATACTCAAATCTTATTCAATGGCACGCGTAGCCCTTGAGGAGCTTGACTTTGGAGTAACATATACCGCGGTGGGGAGAAGAAACATCGCCAAATCGCAGATGTACAATACGAGTCCTTTTATTGTAGTTCCCGATACATCAAAAGGCAATATTTACGGTTACCCGGTGAATATTTCCCTTATTTCGAAAGATGAATATACTTTGAATATTGATGACAACTATGATATTACCCAAACCTTACAGTTCGGGGAGCCATTCAATCATCCCTCCTTTAATTTTACCCTCTTTTTGCGCGACACCTCCAGGGTAGATGTTGAAAAAAACAGCCCGAGGAGATATTTTTTCGTGCTCAACCAGCTAAACGGGCTTACAAACCGCTACAGGGGCGCCCTGAATGTGGAGGTAAACAACGAACGCGGTTCGATCCTCAACTTGTCAATGACCGGTAATGTGCCGGCACAGACATCTGATTATCTGAACAAGCTGTCTGAGGTCTATATCCGTACCAACCTCGATGACAAAAACCGTATTTCAGAAAACACCATCCGGTTTATTGATGAACAGCTGCAGGGCATTATTGATTCGCTCGAAGTGGCGGGCATCAGGTTGCAGAATTTCAGGTCGGCCAACAAGACCATTGACCTGAGCCGCGAAGGCAACTACCTCTTTCAGCAGATGGAGCAGCTTCAATCGCAAAAGGCCATGTTCAATATGAGCGCCAGCTATTACGACTATCTGCTCACCTATATAACTGAAAAGAAAGACTATAGCGATCTGGTGGCCCCATCGGTGGTGGGTATCCAGGACAACCTCCTGAACGGCCTTGTTCAGCAGCTTAATGAGCTGAACATGCAGCGCAGGACACTATCCTTCACTTCTCAGGACAATACACCCCAGATGTTGCTGCTTAATTCGCAGTATACCAATGTAAGAAATACACTGCTCGAAAACGTGATGAGCCTTGTCGAAACCAACAAACTGGCGATTACCGACATGAACCAGCGTATCAGCAAGACCGAAAAAGAAGTACAGAAACTGCCCTATACCGAACGTCAGCTTTTCAATATTCAGCGCAATTTCAACATCAACGACCAGATTTACACTTTTCTGCTTGAGAAACGTGCCGAAGCCGGCATTGCCAAAGCTTCGAACACTCCCGACCATAAGATTCTCGATAGTGCACGGTACGAAAATGCGCGCCAGATTAAACCCAAGACATCTATGAACTACATGATGGCGCTGGTGCTGGGAGGTTTGCTGCCCCTGGTGCTGATCATCATCATCGAATTTTTTAACAACAAGATCGTTGACCGCAAAGATATAGAGCAGGCCACCAACGTACCGGTGCTTGGCTCTGTTGGGCATAGCGACCACAAATCGGAACTCCCTGTTTTTGAAAATCCCAAATCTTCGCTTTCAGAATCTTTCAGGTCGCTGCGCGCTAACCTGCAGAACATGCTTAAAGAAAAAGCCCAGAAAGCGGTGTGTGTCTCTTCTACGGTAAGCGGCGAAGGTAAAACGTTCTGTGCCACCAACCTGGCCACTATTATGGCCATGGCAGGTAAAAAGACACTGCTTGTAAGCCTCGATCTGCGGCGGCCTAAAGTACACAAGGTATTTAAGATAAAAAACCTTATCGGCATAAGTACCTATCTGGCAGGTAAAAACAAACTCGACGAGGTGATTGTTCCCACCCATGTAGAGAACCTTCATATCGCCACGGCAGGACCTGTACCACCAAACCCCGCCGAACTCATCGGGTCGGAGAAGATGGCGCAGTTCTTTGAACTCATGAAAAAACAATACGACTACATTGTGGTAGATACACCGCCTGTTGCCATTGTTACCGATGCCTTGCTATTAAAAGACCAGATCGACACCTACGTGTTTGTAATCAGGCACGGGTACTCTACCAAGCAGGTGCTTCAGCTTGTTGATGACCTGTATAACAAAAAAGATATACGCAAAATGTCACTGCTGGTGAACGATGTACAGGTAAAAGGCTATTACGGTTACAGTTACCGTTATGGTTACGGCTATGGCTACGGTTACGGCTATGGCTACGGTTACGGTTACTACGGCAAAGGGTATTACGAAGAAGATGAGGTACAGTTGAATACCCGCCAGAGGATTGAAAAGTTTATCAGGAATATTATTAAGTATTAGGAGCAGAGGGAGTGAGGGGTGAGAGGTGAGTAGTGAGTAGTGAGATGTGAGAGATGAGAGAGGGTGAGAAGATGGGAGAGGGAGAAGGTGAGAGAGGGAGAAGGTGAGAGAGGGAGAAGGTGGGAGAGGGAGAAGGTGAGAAGGTGAGAAGATGAGAAGATGCGATAGTAGGATCATCCCATCTTCTCATTTTCCCCTTTTCCCGTCTTCATTTTTCACTTCTGCATTCATCATTCCGTGTTCCTTGTTCGATATTCAATTTATTATACTTGCCTAACGCCTGTTGTCATTTTGAAACCGTCATTGCGATCCCGGTTTCCGGGAGAAGCAATCTCCACGCGCAATATAAAGAAGAGATGAGAGATGAGGGGTGAGAGGTGAGAGAGGGTGAGAAGGTGGGAGAGGGAGAAGATGGGAGAGGGAGAAGGTGAGAGAGGGAGAAGATGAGAAGATGAGAAGATGAGAAGATGAGAAGATGAGAAGATGAGAATATGCGATAGTAGGATCATCCCATCTTCTCATTTTCCCCTTTTCCCGTCTTCATTTTTCACTTCTGCGTTCATCATTCGTTGTTCGATATTCAATTTATTATATTTGCCTAATGCGTGGTGAGTGGTGAGTTATGGGTACTACTTCTAAATGCATCATTCGTTGTTCGTTGCCAGCCTTAGCTTTAGCGCAGGCAGGAGGGCGGATTAAAATGAAATAACCTGTTAAAATAAATATTATCATCATGACTATTTCAAAAATACTGAGTAACATCAGGTTTATTGATTATTG
>JAWOHT010000039.1:0-5937 GCA_046485045.1 Bacteroidales bacterium | reverse complement strand
ATATCTGCCAATTGATCGGCTACATTAAAATTGGTAAAACCGACAGGGATAGATTTTTCAATTCCAACTATATTCGGATCGGCAGAAGAAAGATGGAACTCCTTATGAATTACTGCTTCATCGGCTTTTACCTCAACCGCGATTTTTGAGAAGGTAACCTCGCTGTATCCCCTGTCAAACTCGCGCATAATCCCTTCGGTACCCTTGGTATATCCAGTTGCTACCGGAAGTGTAGTGGTGCAGTCAATATTCTTGAACTCTTTCCTTATGCGTTCATCAATTGTAAGATAATCCGAATCATTGAACCCGCATAGGTCTACAAAAGTTGCATTGATTCCGTTATTTTGCAGAATATTCACCGAGTTATATGCAGAATGTGCTTCGCCGATTGACGAAAGTATTTCACGTGCCGCCAAAAGAATGTTTTGTTTGTTGACATAGCCTGTTGCCATAACATTCTGAAGGTTAAGAAGATAGTTTTTTGCCAGATTGATACGCTCTGTAATAAACTCATCAGCAACCTTCATATCTAATTTAATGTCGGTGAAAGTACGGTTAATATCTATTAGCTTTTGTAAAAGTTGATCCAGCGCATTAATAAAATTATCGCCGTTGACAAATAATTGGTATATCCCAGGTTCCCCGGTCTTTTTATGCTCAAGTAACCAATTAGTTACATTGTTGTATGCCGATACAACAAAAATACGGTCATAAAGGCTGTTGTCCCTTTTCTGTCCGATAATAATATTATTCAATACATCCTGGAATTTTGACATGGATGTTCCGCCAATTTTTTCAACTGTAAGCATTTGTATTCTGTTTAAGATTTATTCGGAAGGCAAAAATAAAGAATTTCAACAAAATAATTAACTGAATTGTATAAGTGATCCACTTAATTTTTTAAGCTTAATTAAAATTTAGTTTGAATACATGCTTATAACCCAATAGTTCACCTCCGTTATCAAACACCTCGCTACCGAGTGAAACTGAAATCACTTTTTTCGACATCGACATAAGGCTATCATTGAATAACCATGCTTCAGTAAATTGTATCTTACCTATATTATTGCGCTCTATTGTTTTGTTTCTTTCCATTTCTTTGAGTTCTGCAGGCGTGATTAAAACATTATTTTCCATCGCGTATGCCGACATTGATCCATTGTAAACAGATTCAAAGAGCTGGTCAATAAATATTTCTCTTTTTAATCCTTTCAGGCAATCCCGTGTCCAGATGTCATCAGGGTTCACATTTTTAATGATTACATCGTAAATAATCGTATCGGCCAAAACAGATCCTGAGACAATACCCGTTGTTTCGCTGACAGATGAGAAGGCGGCGGTTTGTTTCTCATTTTTTTTATTTGTACAACAGACCAAAGACGACAATATAATTGCAGCGATGAAAAATATGCGCATTTTCATTTTATCTGACTTTTTAATTTGATGGTTTCGATACTAAAGTTACAAAAAAACAATTAAGCATCGAAAACAAGTCTTGTTCCTTTGGTTTTTTCTATAAAATTACCATTGTGATAGGCCAAAGACCCGTTTACAAAGGTATGGGTGACCGCGGAACCAAAAGTGTAGCCTTCAAATGGAGACCAGCCGCACTTGTACAAAATATTGTCTGTATTAACGGTTTGTTTTTGTAGCAGGTCAACCAGCACCAAATCGGCAAAATAGCCTTTTCTTATAAAACCCCTCCGGTCTATTCTGAAGAGCCGGGCGGGTGCGTGGCACATCTTTTCAACGATTTTATCAAGTGAAATACGTTTCATGTGGTAAAACTCCAGCATAATTTGCAGTGAGTGCTGCACCAAGGGGCCTCCCGAAGGAGCTTTAAAGTAGCTGTTGCTTTTCTCCTCAAGTGTATGGGGTGCATGGTCTGTGGCAATAACATCAATCCGGTTATTAAGCAATCCGGCAAACAATTCTTCCCTGTCGGTTTTGGTTTTAATAGCCGGGTTCCATTTAATGAGGTTGCCGAGTTTTTCATAATCATCATCACAAAACCAAAGATGGTGCACGCATACCTCTGCTGTTATTCTTTTATCGCTCAAAGGCAATGTGTTGTCGAGCAGTTCGAGTTCTTTGGCTGTTGAGAGATGCAGCAGATGAAGCCTTGTGCCGTATTTTCGGGCCAGGTTCACCGCAAACAGGGAAGACTCGTAACATGCCGCATGCGAGCGGATTTGAGGGTGATATTTAACCGGTACATCTTCACCAAACCTGAGGCGAAAATCCTCACTGTTTTTCCTTATAACAGGTTCAGATTCGCTGTGAACTGCGATAAGCGATTTAACTGACGAAAAGATTTTGTCAAGGACTAAAGGATCATCTACCAACATGTTTCCGGTTGAGGCTCCGAGAAATATTTTAATCCCGCATACATTTTTCCTGTCAACACGCAGCAGTTCGTCAAGGTTATCGCTGGTTGCGCCGAGATAGAAAGAGTAATTGGCACAAGAAGATGCGGCAGCAATATCATATTTCTTTTCAAGCAGGTCAAGGGTAATGGCTTGCGGAAGGGTATTGGGCATTTCCATAAATGATGTAACTCCGCCGGCAACTGCTGCTTTTGACTCGGTTTCTATTGTGCCCTTGTGTGTAAGGCCTGGCTCACGAAAATGTACCTGATCGTCTATTATCCCTGGAAGCAAAAACTTACCCGTAGCATCTGTTATTTCAATATTACTTAATTCTTTCGGAATGGTATTTCCGGGGTATACTTCAGCAATTATCCCGTCTTTTATCAGGATACTTCCACGAAATATCTTACCTTCATTAACGATGGAGGCATTTTTGATGAGTTTCAGTATTGCCATCAGGCTATCTTTTTATAGTTCTTAAAGTAACTGTAAAACTTCATTTTAATCACGCCCCATAGCGCTTCATTAAAAATTCCGCCACTCATTTTTGATGCACCTTCTTTTCTGTCTGTAAATATAATAGGTATCTCTTCAATTTTAAAACCCATTTTCCAGGCTGTGAATTTCATCTCTATCTGAAAAGCATACCCTTTAAATTTAATATTATCAAGGTCAATATTTTCCAATACCCTGCGCTTATAGCACTTAAATCCTGCAGTAGTGTCGCTGATATTCATGCCTGTAATAAAACGCACATATTTGGAGGCAAAATACGACATAAGCACTCTTCCTATTGGCCAGTTTACAACGTTAACCCCCGATTTGTACCTCGAGCCAATGGCCATATCGGAGCCATTAAGACAGGATTGGTGAAGCTTTATAATATCTTCGGGATTGTGTGAAAAATCAGCATCCATTTCAAAGATATACTGATATTGTTTTGAAAGTGCCCATTTAAAACCGCAGATATAAGCTGTTCCAAGTCCAAGTTTCCCTGGTCTTTGAATAAGAAAAAGATTGTTTCCGAAAGAGGTAGCCTGCAGGTGTTTAATTATATCAGGTGTGCCATCGGGCGAACCATCGTCAATTATAAGTACATCAAACTTTTCAGGAAGTGAAAAAATCTTCCTTACCATTTTTTCGATGTTCTCTTTCTCATTATATGTGGGAATAATCACTAAAGAATCGCTCACTTCTATATCATTTGAATCAATATGCGAATATATATTATTTATTTAATATAGGAATTCTGAAAGAAGGTATAATCTGCGCTTAAATATATAAGACTTAAAGTATATATATAAGGTATAGTTAAAAGGAGGACATTTAAAAAAGTGCCGGCCAATAACCACAGATAAAAATAATAGTATTTTTTTAGGCTGTTTAATTATCAGATAATCAATAATAAGATAGGATCATGATAAATATTTTCCAAAAATATTTATCATGATAGTTTTAATTTCGATAATTATACTACCTTTGCAGGCCTTAAAAGTTCTTTGTACGACTGAATAGACTGATACTGTAGCAGAAGAGAGGGATAAAGGATTGAAAATCCGGGGTATTTTGAAAAAGGATAAAAAAACAAAGAAATTATTAAAAATAATTTGTTGATTCGATAAATCCTTATACATTTGCACCCTCTTTCAAAACAAAAAAAAAGGGTTCTTTAAAAAGAAAATTTTAATAAAAAGATTTGCAGATTAAAAAAATTAGTTTTACATTTGCACCCTCTTTAAAAACAAGGTTCTTTAAAATGATTTATTGAAAATAAAATAATCATAAAATTTTGTTGGTAAAAAAATAGTATTACATTTGCAACCGCAATAAAAAGCGGGTAGATAAGCGATACCAGCATACAACAATCAGGATATTTTTTAAGGGTGCAAGTGATGTACCCTGACAAAAGAAAAGAAATTGTTCTTTTAAAAATAGAATAAAACTAGCGAAGGACGATAAAATTTATTAACTTTGCTTGTTAGAAAAATAAGTTCTTTGAAAATATTGAAGAGACAAAATAGGTTAAAGCGAATTCATTTAGAATTCTCCGAATTTTTTAATGAGTAATAAATCTTGAGCATATTTAAATTCTTAATTACAATGAAGAGTTTGATCCTGGCTCAGGATGAACGCTAGCGGCAGGCTTAACACATGCAAGTCGAGGGGTAACAGGTGTAGCAATACATGCTGACGACCGGCGCACGGGTGAGTAACGCGTATGCAACCTACCTTTAACTGGGGGATAGCCCGAGGAAACTCGGATTAATACCCCATAACATTCTGGATTCGCATGTTTTCAGGATTAAAGCTCCGGCGGTTAAAGATGGGCATGCGTGCCATTAGCTAGTTGGTGAGGTAACGGCTCACCAAGGCAACGATGGCTAGGGGGCCTGAGAGGGTAATCCCCCACACTGGTACTGAGACACGGACCAGACTCCTACGGGAGGCAGCAGTGAGGAATATTGGGCAATGGACGCAAGTCTGACCCAGCCATGCCGCGTGCAGGATGACGGCCCTACGGGTTGTAAACTGCTTTTCTACGGGAAGAAATGCTCCGACGTGTCGGGGTTCGACGGTACCGTAGGAATAAGCATCGGCTAACTCCGTGCCAGCAGCCGCGGTAATACGGAGGATGCAAGCGTTATCCGGATTTATTGGGTTTAAAGGGTGCGTAGGCGGAATAATAAGTCAGTGGTGAAATCTTGCGGCTCAACCGTAAAATTGCCGTTGATACTGTTATTCTTGAGTATAGTTGAGGTAGGCGGAATGTGTAGTGTAGCGGTGAAATGCATAGATATTACACAGAACACCAATTGCGAAGGCAGCTTACTAAACTATCACTGACGCTGAGGCACGAAAGCGTGGGGATCAAACAGGATTAGATACCCTGGTAGTCCACGCTGTAAACGATGATCACTCGCTGTTGGCGATAAACAGTCAGCGGCTAAGTAAAAGCATTAAGTGATCCACCTGGGGAGTACGACCGCAAGGTTGAAACTCAAAGGAATTGACGGGGGCCCGCACAAGCGGTGGAACATGTGGTTTAATTCGATGATACGCGAGGAACCTTACCTGGGCTTGAATGTAGGGCGACTCTCCGGGAAACCGGAGTTTCCTTCGGGACGACCTACAAGGTGCTGCATGGTTGTCGTCAGCTCGTGCCGTGAGGTGTCGGGTTAAGTCCCATAACGAGCGCAACCCCTATCGATAGTTACCAGCACGTTAAGGTGGGGACTCTATCGAGACTGCCGGTGTAAACCGTGAGGAAGGTGGGGATGACGTCAAATCAGCACGGCCCTTACATCCAGGGCTACACACGTGTTACAATGGCCGGTACAAAGGGCAGCTACTCCGCGAGGAGATGCGAATCTTAAAAACCGGTCTCAGTTCGGATCGAAGTCTGCAACCCGACTTCGTGAAGCTGGATTCGCTAGTAATCGTATATCAGCCATGATACGGTGAATACGTTCCCGGGCCTTGTACACACCGCCCGTCAAGCCATGGGAGCCGGGGGTACCTGAAGTATGTAACCGCAAGGAGCGTCCTAGGGTAAAACTGGTGACTGGGG
>JAWOHT010000208.1:0-7724 GCA_046485045.1 Bacteroidales bacterium | reverse complement strand
CCTGAATAACTCCGGCTTTTGATGAAGTACTAATAAATAGAAAAAATAAAGACGCATAAAAAATGTTTCTCATTCTAATAGAGTTTTTAAGTTAAAATGTAGTTGTACCCGTATCTCCCCTGTCTATTCCAAAGGAGGGACGGAACACCCGGAAACCTAACTGTCCCCCGGCATATTTTATGACCGCGTGTTTGCAACTGTGTATTTTTATCTCTTTATCATACTTTTAAATCATATACAGGAATCAATCTACCCGGAATAGACGATTTTGAGTCATATAAATAATCTGCTCCAATCTTGTCATAAAATCCTTTTGCGTATGGGTCAACAAAAATCAGCATGTTATTAATTCCAGTATTTTTTGAAATCTTTTTTGCATGGTCTATCATCAATCTACCAATCCCAAATTTATGATATTCAGGTCTAATAAATATATGCTCTAAATAAAATCCTTTTTTAACGAGAGTCTCACCAGAGTATATATCTGATTTATTCTCTACAATCGAATAAAATCCTAATGTCAAATCCCCAAGCTGCGCTTTATACACAATATTTTGTCTTATATAATCCTTTGTTATTGTCAATTCATCTTTCCATATATCGTAGTAATTATCAGGATAGTTCCAATGTCTTTTGGCTGCGAAAGAAATCTCAGTCAAAATACTTGAATCATTATCAATCGCCTTATCAATAACTATTTTGAATAAATCAATCATACTACAATTTAAGTTGCTCGTCGGTTTTTACATGGTTGCCAAACATTTGGTTGTATGAAACCGTTGGGGATTTCGGAGCCACTTCACTATCAAGATACAATGAATTTGATGCGGGTGATGAGTTTACATACCACTGAAACCCTTTTTGGCTATATTGCATGTTGTAGCACATTGATTTTTAAGTCAATCAAGCCAATAAAATTTCTGCTGGTATCTTTAATCCTTTGTAAAGTGATTTTATCATAGCCAAAGACAGTCTTCTCTTTCTGTTGAGAACTTCACTTACTCGACTTTGACTGCCAAGATATTTTACCATATCAGCACTAGTCATCCCCATTTGCTCCATACGAAATTTAATCGCATCAATCGGGTCAGGCGGTGCAATTGGGTAATGCTTCATTTCGTATGATTCAACTAACGTCACTAATAAATCTAATTCATCACCTTCAGAACTATCTTTTTTTGCTCCCCACAATTCTTCAATCCTGCTTATGGCAGTATTGTAATCTTGTTCTGTTTTTATTGGTCGAATTTCCATAATCAAATCGTTTTAGAGTCAATTTTATCGTATTGTTTGTGAGTACCAATGAATCTTATGAAAATCACTTGAAATTCATAATCAATCGCAACTACTAATCTGTAATCATTGCCTTTTATGTTGAAAACTAATCTTCCGTCTCCGACAATGCTTGCATTTTTATATTGCTTTTTCAACTCATTTGAGTTTTTCCATTCTGCTGTTTTTGCATCATGATACCAAGCTCTCAATGAAACTTCGGAATCAGAGTATTCTGGTTTTTCAAAAAACTCTCTTAGAGTTCTAAATGCAATAATTCTCATGATGCAAAGGTACAAAAAACAATCGATAAATCCCAATTTGGGATATAATTCTTGTTGGGTAGTTATAGTATTTTTTTTCAATGTGCTATAAAACGTGTTGCGGTATGAAAAGTTGCCGGTTGCGGGCGATGTCCTGTCAAGTTACAAAAATTGAAGCGGGCTACAACCCTTGAATAACCTAATGTACCGGTAATTTTCTATACCGCGAGTTATCGGTTCGCCCTTATTTTTCGGTCTTTGTAAGCCAATCTATTGCATTAATTTTTTTTATTCCGTTATGTGTACCTGTGTCGTAGTCCATTGTAATTAAAATTTTTTCATGATGGTCTGCAATACTGTCAAATGGTGCTAACTCACGTTCTAAAGTCGTTGCGTTTTCTAATGATTGCGAAACTTGTATGTATTGTGTAAAACCTTCGTTGTTGCGAACAACAAAATCAACTTCTAAATTGTTGGTTTTTCCTATCCATACTTGGTTGTTTCTGCGTTTTAGCTCAAGATAAATTATATTTTCAAGTAAATGTCCTGCATCGCTTGCCAATTCTTTTCCAAGTAATGCATTGCGAAAACCTAAATCCACCAAATAGTATTTTTCTTGCGTTGCCAAATGTTGTTTGCCTTTGATGTCATAGCGATTTACTTTGTAAAACAAATAGGCTTCAACCAAAGTGTCAATGTACTTTGACACCGTTTTGTTGTCAATTTTCTTTTTGTTTGTCGTTAAAACTTTGGCAATGTTTCCTGCTGAAACTCTTGAACCAACTGAATCTATTAAGAAGGTTACAACTTCCTGATATGATTCTTCGGCATAAATAGTATAGCGTTTAGAAATATCGTTGTCGTAAATGTTTTTGAAAACCGTTTGCAAATATTCATTTGCAAAATGATTTCCATCTGCTGAAAGTCGCACAGCTTCGGGAAAACCACCTGTACGTATATATTCAGCAAAAGCACGATCAGGGTTTGTGGTTTTGCCCGTGAACTCTAAATATTCAGCAAAAGAAAAAGGCAATACATTTATTTCATAAGCTCTACCTGTGAGCAAAGTTGCCAATTCGCTTGACAATAAAAATGCGTTTGAACCTGTAACGTACAAATCTATGTTTGGGTGAACGTACAAGCCTTCCAACATTTTTTCAAATTCGGGAACGTTTTGCACTTCATCAATAAACACATAATTGGTTACATTTTTTTTGAGATGCTTGATGATGTAATCGTAAATCTCTTTCCAATTTTTTTCTGCTAAAATCCGAAATTCGGGCATATCCATATTTATCGCCAAAATGGAAACTTTGCCGTTTTCTTTACGCAACAAGTCTTGAAATTGTGTCATTAAAGTTGATTTTCCACAACGCCTAACGCCTGTGGCAACCTTAATTAAATTCTTGTCTTTAAGAACGCTAAGTGTATCTAAGTACCGTTTACGAGCTATTATTTTCATAGGGTAAAGATAAGTAAATTCCTAAAACTATTCAAAAATAAAAACATTTAGGAATTTCATAATTCGCTTTTTGGGCAAGTTCGGTTTATTGTGTTTTTAAAACCATGGTCTTTGTAAATAAAATTTCGTCTGTTCAATGTCATTCGTACTTGTCTTGCCGTGTCGCAGTGTCGTTTTAGGGTGACCGACAAAATCCAAATATATGTACTTTTAGTTCAAAAGGTACATATATTTCGCGTATAGCAGTGGTTTTGTAACATTCTCATTCATTCATTTGCGTTAGGGTTCATCAGAGGCTCACTAACAAAACGACATTGTATTTTATTCAACCGATCAGCAGACCGATAAAATTCTTTATCAGGGGCTGGCACTTTTAAAATCCGGATTTCCTGATGATGCAAATTAACGATTTAATAAATTGAAAAATTACGGCGAAAAACATATTTTTGACAAAGCTAAAATCCATTACTTTGCAGTTTCTTTGCCCGATTTACTTATCCGGGATGAAGATGTGCAAATACGCAACATGCTTCATTGCTGGTATTTTGATTGGTTTGGGCTGTATGGGTCCTGGCCTGACAAAAAAAGCCGTAGAATTCTTTACTAAAATTCCGGAAACGGATATCATATTGGTGCAAGAGTTCATTTAGCAATGTGTTGAGACGTTTGTAAGTATTCGTATCAGATAAAATGCCCCAACTAAAAGAAAAAGTATAAATAAAATAAAACCCGGGATTATGAAAAAGTTTTTAATCGAGGTATTTTCAATCATAATAATAATTGGATGTGTATCAGGATTAAATGCACAAAATGTTTATAACATTGATATTACAGGCTCAAAATACGAAGTTCGCAAAGGGCATCTAAACCTTGGGGGCAAAGGCTTAAACGGAGAAACCATCGAGGTTAATAATTTTTACATCGAACGGAACGGAAAACCCTTTATACCTGTTATAGGCGAATTTCATTATTGCCGATATCCTCACCAATATTGGGACGAGGAGATAAAAAAAATGAAAGCCGGCGGTATTTCTGTGATTGCCACTTATATTTTTTGGAACTTGCATGAGCCTAAAGAAGGCATGTTTAAATGGGAAGGCGACCTAAACTTAAAGCATTTTGTCGAATTATGTAAATCGAATAAAATGGATGTAATCATAAGAATCGGGCCTTTTGCTCATGGTGAAATCCGCAACGGTGGTTTGCCCGATTGGTTATATGGCCGTCCTTTCGAAGTGCGCTCGAATGATCCGGGATTTTTGCATTATACAGAAATATTATACAATGAAATTGGCAAACAAATGCAAGGTTTGTTTTTTAAGGATGGGGGGCCAATCATCGGTGTCCAGATCGAAAACGAATATCAACATTCAGCAGCCCCCTGGGCAATTACATACATGGGAGCAGACAGGGAATATACAATTGCCCGCCATGACAGAAAAATAACCCAGATTGGTGTTGGGATTAACGATGCAGGTAACGAGTTTACAGATTATGGCCAGGCTTATATGCAAAAATTAAAATCATTGTCAAAAAAAGCAGAAATGGAAGTTCCTATATATACAGCCACTGGTTGGGGTTTTGCATCAATTATTAATAATGGTTCTATTCCTGTTATGGCTGGTTATGCATACCCGTTTTGGGAAGACAAGATAAAGCCATCGGCATTTTACCTTTTTAAAAACATTCATAAAAATCCAGATTATTCACCAGTGAACTATAATGCAGAAGATTACCCATCACTTGCAGCCGAATTGGGCACTGGCATGGTTGTTACTTATAGCAGGCGGCCACGTGTTCCTGGCGAAAGTTTTCTGCCTTTGATGGTTCGTACAATTGGAAGTGGATCAAATGGCCTGGGTTATTATATGTATCATGGAGGAACTACCCCATCGGATGGATTTTTTATGTATTCCGAAGGATTTGGATTGCCCCTGAAATCATACGATTACCAGTCGCCAATTCGCGAATTTGGCAATCCTGGCAAAGGCTTTTATGGATTAAAAACCATAAACTATTTTTTAAACAATTTTGGAGATGTTTTAGCTCCATTGTACCCTGTAATTCCCGAAAACAACAACAATATAAAGCCTGAGGATACAACAACCCTGCGCTATTCTATCAGGACAGATGGGAATAAAGGTTTTGTATTTATGCACAATTACCAGGATCATGTTAAAACTATTGATTTACAAGCCTTAAAGTTGAATATAAAAACAAACGAAGTTAGACTAACCATTCCCGAAAATGGTACTTTTACCCTAAAATCTGGTGCTTCGGCAATTTTACCATTTCAAATACCTTTTGGTAACCTAACATTTAAATATGCTACAGTACAGCCTTTTGCTGTTTTTAAAAATAATGGGGCAAATTATTTTATCTTTATTTCGGTTGATGGAATTGCCCCCGAAATTGTAATTAAGGGCAGTAATAAAGTTACTGTAAATGGAGCCAAAGTTGTAAAAATCAATGAAAACACCACTATTTCAGGTATGAATGGAAATAGTTTTGAGTTTGTGTCTGGCAATAACCATTATTTGGTTATTCCATTTGAAAAGGCTCTTAATGCATATGTAATTGGCAGTGTGGGAAATCAAAACTTAATTATAAGCGGGGCACTTGTAAAAGAGAATGGTAACAAACTGGAAATGACTACTTATGGTGAAGAATCGTGGAATGTAAGCATCTATCCTAAAATTAAACATATTAAATCAGCCTCAGCAAAAGTTTCTCAATTAAAAGATTCCGATAAATTATTCTCCTCCTGGAATTTAAGTGTTGAAAAAGTAATACCTGAACTCAAATTAACCCAATTTGATGATCGTCATTTTGTGCTTGATGCCCGAAAGCTCGACTTGACAAAGATTGCAGATGTATTTGTAAAATTCGATTATCGTGGCGACAGGGCTGTGTGCATGTTAAATGGCGAATTGGCAACAGATAATCTTTACACCAGTGAGCCCTGGCAGATAGCTCTAAAACGTTATCTTCCGGTTTTAAAAGAAAAGGAAATGTATTTCTACTTTTTACCCATGCGTAAAGATGCGCCTTACATTGGTTATCTTGATAAAGAGGTGGTTCCTGATTTTGCAGGTACAAAAGAATTTCTCGAAATCAATCAGCCTGAGGTAATACCTGAATATAAAATTGAATTAGAAATAGATAGATAGATAGATAGATAGTGTTTCTAAGAAAACTCCTCATTTTGAGAAGTGGCTTCTAAGAACGATAAAATGGCAAATTTGGTAATCAAGTATCAATGTCGTTTAATTAAGGAAATTAATTTGACTCCGGCCGGGGTCGGAAAATCTTAGCCTAAACAAGGCAGGCGGCACAAGCGAAACGCTTGGGGTTGGGCGGCACGCGTTACGCAAAAGATAAACGCGCGCCATCGGGGGTCTGATAGTTTTATACCGAGTGTTGTGCGTTCGTGCATTGTCATCAGGTCTTAATTTACATTTTCAAGAATATTTTTCATATTCCCCCCCTCAGTTCTAATATGGGTATCCATGTCATATAACATCTTGATATTTTGTTTTT
Source organism: Bacteroidales bacterium (assembly GCA_046485045.1). Lineage (GTDB taxonomy): Bacteria > Bacteroidota > Bacteroidia > Bacteroidales > UBA10428 > JAFGPL01. Next base: position 1,187 of record JAWOHT010000208.1, on the reverse strand, counting down.
TGAATATTGTACGAGACAAAAATTTGAATTTCATGTAAGTTATGTGTTTGAATGTTGAATTTGTTCCATGTTTTTCAATTATCATTTCAATTTTTTCGGTAATTAGTGAAAGAGGAAACGAAAATGTCATGGTAATTTTTTCACCCGGAATACATTCTGTGATTTTTCCTTTGTATTTAATTTTTTCTCCCATCATATACTGTTCAGCATAAAACGTTGCCCCAGCTTCAAATGGAGCTCCGTTAGTCCATTGAAACATAATGTGGTCTTTTGGATGCCATGCTGAATATTTTTTTTCGATACTGATGAGAAAATCCCATATTTTGTCAGGGGATGTTTTAATATCCACTTCATGCACAAATGTCATGTGCTTTTGTAATTTAACAATTGTATCCATATTGTTCTTTTTTATTACTGTGTCAGTCAACTTAGTTTCATTAATAAATAAATCATTGCAACTAATGTTCAGGTAACAAATACCTGCATTTGCATAGTGAATTGGAATAAAGACATGTATCGCAAATGGTATTATTAATGACAAAAACTTATTTCTTAATGAGTTGATAAATGCTTTCATATCCGTTCTGGGTTTCAGTTATACTTTGCTCTAAATTTTTTCTGTTTGAGAGTACTCCAATTCCATGTTTCACATAAATAAACAATTTGGCAGTTTGCGTAATATCAATGGTTTCTTTTACTTCGCCCTTCTTAATACTATTCCTAATTGCTTGCGACCAAATATTTACAGCTTTCTCATGTAATTTTTCTGATATTTCATGATAGTCAGGTTTTAAACGTAAGGCTTCTGCTGACAGAATAAAAAAATCAACTAATCCAATTTGTTTGTTTTTTAGCCATGCAACTTCATCGTACAATTTTTTTCTGAGATGGTTAATGAGTTCCTTTATGGTCATTTCAGAAGTATCTTCTTTTTGTACATCATTACCCATTGACATAAATAATTCATCAATTATTGCAAAAAAAAGTTCCTCCTTATTGGTGAAATGATGATACAAAGTTGCCCTACCTATATCAAGTTGATTTTGAATATCGGTAATACTTGTTCCATGATATCCTTTTTCAAGGAATATAATAAATGCCTTCTGTAGAATTGTTTGTCTGGTTTCTTTCATCTTAAAACCGAATGTTCGTTCGACAAAAGTAATACATTTTTTAATACAACAAAA
>JAWOHT010000154.1:0-5366 GCA_046485045.1 Bacteroidales bacterium | reverse complement strand
ATTTTAGAAGTTGAACCTATAAACGATAAATTTATGGCTATTGTAAAAACCACAAAAGAGTCTCGTTTCAAGTTTAGACATATACCATCTCTGATTAAGGAAACAGCAATAAACTGGACTAATGATGATCCCTGGCGTATGAGCGCTGTGGTAGCATACTATGCCTTATTGTCTTTGCCCGGTTTGCTTGTGATCACATTCAGCATGCTCGATTTTTTTTGGAAAAACGAAATTGTAGAAGGAGAGATTTACGGGCAAATTGAATCTGCCCTGGGGGCTTCAACTGCAGATACAATCAAAGCTATTTTTGCAAAAGCCAGCGAAAGCCAAACAACGTGGTTCTCGGCCATTCTTGGTATTGGTGGGCTTGTATTTGGGGCAACAGGTGTTTTTTTTCATCTGCAGATTTCTATCAACAGGATATGGAACCTGAAATCTGATCCCAAAAGCGAATTTGTCAGGTATCTTATTGATCGTACCAAAAGTTTTGGATTTGTATTGGTCATCGGGTTTCTGCTTCTTGTAAGTTTTGTTGTATCTGCCCTGCTTAACTCATTGGAGGGATATCTTGCCAAATGGTTTCCTGATGTGGCTTATCATTTTTTTTTAATGGGCGAAATATTGGTTTCATTGGGAGTAGTGTCTGTTCTTTTTGCCCTGATATTTAAATATTTGCCCGATGTGCATATAGGTTGGAGAAGTGTATGGGTTGGAGCATTTATCACGGCTATATTGTTTACCTTAGGCAAGGCACTACTCAGTTTTTATTTTGGCTTCTCAAGCCCAGTCAATGTTTACGGAGCAGCCGGATCTGTCATTATCATTCTGTTGTGGGTTACGTATAGCTGTCTTATCTTGTTTTTTGGAGCGGAGTTTACATGGGTATTTACCCAACGTTATGGCTATAAAATGAAACCCAAAAGCCATGCTATGTTTGTTGATCAATAAAAATTGTATCCTCCAGTGCCCGTGTTGGCCACTGTATTAAAATTGAAATCATGAGGAATGTGTGAATCATGCAACAAATTTCTAAAAATGTGTAAAACTATTCGTTTTTATGTTTATCAACTTTGTAATACTTAATTAGAAGAACAAATAGTTCCATAGAAATTTCAAATAATAATTTAAATCAAAATCAACATGAAAAAACTAATCTTATTATTTACAGCAGTTGCAATTGCCGCTTGTGCTTACACACAAACCGATTCAACAAACAGAAAAATGAGTTCGCTGGACATTAGCAACAACCAAAATCAAAACATGCAAAACAATCCGGTTGGCAATCCATATCCCGATGGAGTAATGATGCAAAATGGAAAAATGATGATGGTGAAAAACGGAAAAACGACAGTCTTAGACAAGGACATGACCATGAGCAACGGAACAAAAATAATGAGCAATGGGACTTGTATTAAAAAAGACGGCACCAAAACGACAATGAAAGAAGGACAACACATGGATATGTCGGGCAACATGGTTCCTGCGAAAACAAATAAAGATAAAAACATGGAAATGGTCCCTGATAGCACCACGAAAAAAAAATAATTAAAAATACTGCTCACCAAAACTGTTCAGTAATATATAAACAATTTAATTTAAATCAACATGAAAAAGATCAGGTATATTAAAGTAGCATTGCTTCATGTAACGTTTGTTACCACTGTTTTACTAATTGCTTCATGCAGCAACAGCCAAAAACCGGAGAACACCAAAGATGTTGCCGAAGAACACAACGATGCAAAATTTGATAACAACAAGCAGGAAAAAGATGCACAGTTTCTTGTCAACGCTGCCGAAATTAATCTGGAACAAATTCAGTTAGGAAAACTGGCCCAGCAAATCGGAAGAACAACGTATGTTAAGGAATTGGGAAAAATGATGGAAGATGCCCACAGTAAGTCATTAAATGATTTAACAGTGCTTGCTAAAAGCAAAATGATTTCCATTCCAACATCACCAACTGACAACGCAAAGGACGCTTACAAAAAATTAAATGAAGAATCAGGTAATGATTTTGACAAAGCGTATGCCGATATGATGGTAAGCAGCCACAAAGATGCAATTAAAGTTTTCGAAAATGCTTCCACAGACAACTACAATACTGACATTAAAAATTGGGCAACAGTTTCACTGCCTGGCTTGCGTAAACATCTTGACCATTCAATTGATTGTCAAAAGAGATGTAATATAATTGGTTCGAAATAAAGCCAATTCACATATCTAAAAAAAGCCTGTTCTAAAAATAAATGGAACCGGCTTTTTTTTTAGTTTTTTCCGAGACATCTTTGGCACCATGGGAATGCCCATCAATAAAATAAAAGAAGATACAATTTTCGAAAGCCAAAAATGTGCGAATTATATAACTCTTTATATAAATACTGTAACACTTATTATCTTATTGATCATCAACTTTGTTATACCTAAATTCATTGGTATTGTAAAACAAACTTTATAAAAGATTCCATTCTTTTAGAAATATACGCAAGAGGCAAGACATAAAACCATAATAATTGAGTAAAGTAAAAACAATTATTAAAAAAACTTTAAAGGCTATCATATCGGTGGCAGTTATCTTAGTGCTTTTATTTATAATAATTGCTGCACTAATCCATATTCCCGCAATTCAAAACAAAATTGTACACTTTGCAACTTCTTTTATAAGTAACAAAACGCATACACGCGTTGAATTAAAGCACATCAGTATTTCTTTTCCAAAATCAGTTGTTATTGAAGGTCTATATCTGGAGGATATTCAAAAAGACACCTTACTTTTTGTTGGTCATGTAAAAGTAAATATTGCACTTTACGATTTAATATCCAACAAGATATCTATAAGTTCGTTCACATTAAAAAAAACAAATATCAATCTTCACCGCATGGGTACCGATTCGCTTTTCAATTACAACTTTTTGCTGAAAGCTTTCAGTGATACAACCACAATTACAAAAACAAACCCTAAATCACCATCCAAGTGGACTTTCAGCATTAATAAAGTAAGTCTGAAAAATATCAGGTTTCGTTATGATGATAACTTTGGCGGATTGAAGGTAACAGCGGTTCTAAGGGACCTGGAATTAAAAATGGATAAAACCGATATTGCGAAATCTATTTATAGTATTGATGAATTGCAGATTGAAAGCCTGAAAGCATATGTTCAGATGAAAAAGCCGGCAAATGCAGCTCCTAAAAAATCTGAAGGAATTTTGCCAATAATAACGGGCAAAAATATAAAAATCAATAATTCTGATATAGCCTACACTGATGAAACAAAGAAAGCTGAAGTAAAAAACTCTTTTGATGCCAGTCACTTACAATTAAGTAATTTAAATTTTGAAGCAACAGACATACTTTATTCCCCGGATACGACTCAAATAACGATAAAAAAATTCAGTGCTATTGATCAGAATCAATTCTCAATTAAGAAGTTAGAAACTAAATTCAGCATGGATCAGCATTCCGTTACTCTAAAAAAACTGAAAGCAGAAACAACTCATTCATCAATTGCTGCCGATCTGAACATACAATACAGTTCGTTAAAATTATTAAAAGACTCCCTCCCGTTACTTATGCTGAATCTGGAACTCGAAGAAGTAAGCATTAATAATGCTGATATTCTTTATTTCGTTCCTCAACTAATAAAGCAACCATTCTTCAGAAATAAAACAAATATTACCACCATTTCGGGCATTGTACATGGAAAGTTGAACAATCTGAAAGGTAAAAATATGGTTATCAAAACCGGGGTTGGAACTCTTTTAGAAACCAATTTCAGTATTATCGGTTTGCCTGATGCAGCAACTGCATATTTTCATTTCCCCAATCTGAAACTACATACCACCAGGCGCGATATGGTAATGATGGCCGGGCCTACAATTCCTGTAAGCATCGAACTCCCGGAAAATCTGGCATTAAAGCTTGCTTTTCAAGGGGCTATGGATTCTTTTGAATCAACCATGGAATTGGGCAGCAGCTTTGGATCTGCCAATATCTTTGCAACGATTGATAAAAATGAATGTTTCACGAGTACTATTAGCATAACCGACTTCGATTTGGGCCGCCTGCTGAATGATACAGCGATGTTTGGACCTGTTACGCTAACAGCTCAAACAAAAGGGCATGGGCTCGATAAAAACACAATAAAAGCAGAAATCGATGCTCAGGTTTCAGCGATTTATCTGAATAAGTATATATATCACAACCTTATTGTAGATGGTACTGTCCGAGGGCAGGAATTTGAAGGCAAAGTGAACCTGAATGACGTAAATGCAATCGTTGAGTTTGATGGTCTGGTAAATATAAAACCAAATCAGGAACAATTTAAATTCCGGTTGAATGTGCAGGGAGCCGACCTTCAAAAGCTTAATTTCACGAAAGACGATATTCGCATAGGCCTTACAGCAGCAGCCGATTTAAAGGGCGACACTGTGAACAAAATGAGTGGCACAGCCAGAATTTCGAACATGGTAGTTGCCAGCGGAGAGAAATCATATACGCTCGATTCCTTAATAATTGCCTCGATAAATGAGCCGGACAAAAGCGAACTAAACATCAGCAGTGCCCTGGTTGGTATTAAATATTCGGGAAATATTTCTCCTGCCGGCATTCCGGCGGAACTTAGCGATTTCATCGGTAATTATTTCCAATTTTCGGATAGTACTGGTGCGAAAACCAATGCGTCTGATGAGAAAATTGCAACTGATTTTACTTTTAAAATACAGTTGCACAATCATCCTGTTCTTTCGCAGGTACTGTTGCCACAACTCAAAGAGTTCGAGCCCGGTATAATTCAGGGAAGTTTCGACCGACAGAAAAACGAACTGAAGTTAAATGCCACCATGAGAAAAATAGTTTATGGAGCAACAGAAATCAATAACCTGGAGGTGATTGTAAATTCAGATCGGGATGCATTAACTTATAAAATATCGGGCAGCAATGTTTCGAACGCACTATTAAATTTAGATAACTTACTGATTGATGGAAAGCTCGAAAATAATAAGCTGTTCGCCAATGTATCTTCAATAGCCGATAATCAGGATAAAAAGCTGGTAATACGTTCGCAAATTACCAGAAATAAAACCAATTACAGGTTTGAGCTCGATCCGAAAGATTTCTATCTGATGAATAACGGATGGGACATTGCTGCTGATAATTATATCGAATTCGGGAAAGATGGTTTTTTGATCCATCACTTTTTTATGAGCAACAATTTAAGCCAGTTAAATATAGCTTCGGTTCACAATAAATTCAATGATGATGTGAATGTAGAAATAAAGAATTTTAAGCTTGATGACATTTCGCGGATTATTGAAAAGGATACAAGCATGGTAAAAGGGAATGTGGATGGAAATATATTGCTCAAAAGAGTG
>JAWOHT010000137.1:0-22156 GCA_046485045.1 Bacteroidales bacterium | reverse complement strand
CTGGCTATCGTTGTGCGGTGGATTCCCCGGAACGGTTGGCGGAAGCGCAAGCGGCGCTGGCGGAGGGGCGGTGTCACATTTCGCTTTCCGGTTCGTCCCCCCTGTTTTACTGGAGCCACCAATGAAATTACCGACACTTTCGGTCGTTGTGCCGAACTACAATCACGCCAATTACCTGCCGCGGTGTCTTGACTCAATTGTGCGCCAATCCCTTCAACCGCAGGAAATCATTGTCGTTGACGATTGCTCAACCGACAACAGCGTCGAAGTTATTGAAGACTTTGTGAAGAAGCATCGGCACGCGCGTTTGCACCGTAATGCAGTGAATCTCGGAGTTGTGAGCAATATCAATCGCGCGCTGGATCTGGCCCATGGCGAATACTTCTTTTCGATAGGTATGAAAGTAGGAAACCAAAACCTGCCTTATTTATTGAATCGTCTTTCTGTTTATAAAAATCGGGCGTTGTTTCAATAAGTAGTGTTAGCCCTTTCTCTTCGCCGTCTTTAACGGTGCTTATCCATCCCCTGGTAAACTCTTCTTTCGTAAGAGTGCTAAGACCGTATGCAGGATCGGCAATGTAAACCGTGCCTTTTTTGATCTTATATACCACGATAAAATGGTTTTGCTGCCAGTGAACAATACACGGAAGCGGAACATCATTTTTTATCTGGTCGAATGTTATTCTTGCCCCGATAGTATGCATGCCGATAGATTCTGCAGCTTCGCTGATACCCAGCATCGATACGCCTTCCCTGGTTAAATAACTCCTCTCTCTAAGGTATTCGAGCGAAAAATTTTTACCGTAATATTTTGCAATCATCCTCAGGCAGCTTGGGCCACAGTCCATTGCATCGTGTTGCTTATAAAATGGAAAAGTAGACATTAAAAAGAATGAAATTGATATTCAAAGGCTTAAATTAAGAAAAATCATATCAAATTCTAACATTTCGGTTAAAAATATATTAACAGATGTATTTTTTATTGGGCGAATGTGCTTTTAAAAATGGTAAGTTATGTTAAAATAAAAAACAAGCCGGTTTTATAACCCTTGATCAAATAGGGCGTATAAAGAGTTGCTATTTGATCTGCTTAGTACATTTTAAACAATACAAATTATGAAAACCATTATTTCAAAGCAATTTGCCTTCATCATTTTTTTATTGTTCTCTGTAATCTACATTCCCGGTTGCAGTTCGTCAAAAGAAGTTGCAGAAAGAAGAAACCTGATGATGCCGAAGAAAGATGAACTGCCGCGCAACAAAAAGTACCGGATGGTAGAGAAACGAAAAACAAACAAGGTAAATAAAAAACACATCAGAAAGTAAAGCGCAGGTTTAGGCGGGCATTTATTCAGAAATGATAAATCTCAGGGATTTGTCTTTAGCGACGTAGCATACGACACATTTACCCTTCTGCTGTTCTGCATTCCGGGCAGCCATCGGGGCGAATCTTTTATAATATTGATAATTTCCTTTTGCAGTTTCATATCTTCAATGTTCAATAACTTTATGTCAACAACCCGGCCAGAGGTATCTATTGAATAGTTCATGAGTATATTTTCTTTAAATCCCGATGTAATGAACAATTCGTTCTTTCTCAAAGTGTCAATAAGATAACTGTAAAACTTTTCCGGGCCGCCCCCTTCGAAACTCGGCATTTTGTCTGCAAAAGTGTAAACAATATCCTTACTGCCGGGCTGAGACATCATTTTTTTGGCATTGTAATCCGCAGCCTTGTTTGCATTGACTAATTCACTTTTACGGCTTCGGTTATAGCTATCTTCTTCTGAAACATCTTCACTTTGGGCCAACGATAATTTCGATGGTGCGGAAGGCATTCCCGAAGCGGTTGAAACAGTTTCAGGGGTATCTTTTACTTTTACAGTTGCATCAGCTTCAGCGGTTTCAGCAATTACAATATCTGCTTTGGCCTCATATTCAAGATTATCAGCTTCTATTGTTACAGGTATAGCGATTACTGGTTTCGGTTCCTTTTCTGGTACAGGTTTGCTTACTTCTACTTCCTCTGCTTCTGGCGCTAACGCTTCGGATTTATTTTGGATTTCTTCCTTGGCTTTTTCTTTGGATTGGTCATAAGCAATATTGCCTTTCCCCGGAGCGATTAACTGCCTGTACATGAGTAATACACTTACGATGATTAAGATTGAGGCTGCAGCCGCTGCATACGACAGGTAACGCAACCGGTGCAGTTTTCCTGTTGATGCAGTTTTCTCTCTGAAGCGCGATTGCAGCTGAATGATATCTTCTTTCAGCCCAGCAGGGGTTACTCCACTAATTCCTTCTGCTGCATCGCTGCAAAGCGGACAACCCTCAATGTGCTGTTTCACTTTCTTCAAATCATTACCATCAAGGCTTTTTTGAATGTATGCAACCATTGCCTCGTGCGTAAGGCATCCGTTGATATTGAACAGCGCTATGTTAATTTTTTTTGCCATTGTTGTTGGTTATAATCACCTTCAGGTTTCTTTTCCCGTTCTGGATATAGCTTTTTACCTCATTCATCGTATAACCGGTAATTTCAGCAATCTCTTTGTACGACTTGTTTTCAAGGTACATCAACCTTACGCACTGCTCCTGTTCTTTTTTCAGTTTTGTCAATGCTGTTTTCAGGTTCTCTTCACGTCCGGTCTCCTGTTCTTCATTAATTAGATTCAAACCTTCGTCAGATTCCATAATTTCTGAATAAAAAAATTCAGCAATGTTGGTATTAAAATCAGTTTGCGTTTTGGTTTTTCGCAGCCGCATCAGGCAGTGGTTTTTGGTAACTGTATAAACCCATGCTTTGAAGTTTCTTATTTCAGTAATTCGAAGCTTTTCAATAGTATCCTGAAATATTTCCATCACGGCATCTTTTGCATCATCGCGGTCTGTCAGGTATTTTATACAAATACCGTAGAGCAGGTGCACATACCTGTCAAACAACGTTTCTGTTGCTTTCTTATCTTGCTGTTGTACAATCCGATCAATCAGCTCTTCATCCAACAATTTCCGGTATACAGTGGCCCGGTGCCCGAATTTAATAAACAATATTGCAATGGTATATGGTAATCATATGTAAAAGTATAACAACATTCATAAATCACCAATTTTTTAACCTGCCGATCTTATTATATCTCTTATTTCAGGGGTTTTGGCATGTTCATTGCATTCATAAGTATAGATAAACAACTTAAAAAATGAAAAAAATGATTTCAGATTTTATGGAATTTTTAAGATGCCTGCATCTTATGTATGAGTTTCAATCAAATTAATACCATTAGCCATGAAACCAAAAAAAGTAAAAAAAGTAAATCTGGAGAATAAAAAATTTCTATTCTTCGAGTTAGGGCTCATTGTCTCATTGGCAATTGCCCTGTTGGCATTTGAGTGGGGCACCAAAAATCAGCAAAGTGCTTTAATCCTTGTCACAGATTACAATAACTGGGACGATGAGGATGTTATCAACACTTTTACTAAACAGGAGCTTCCTCCCGAAGTTAAGCCCCCGGAAATTTTTGAGTTAATAATCAAGGGCAACAACGAAGATGTCGAAGGTTATGTTTTTACCCCTACTGAAATTCCTGAGTGGGGTGGAGTAAAACCACCTGAGATAGTCGAAAAACCAGAAGTATTTCCTTTCTGGCGTTGCGAAGATAAGCCATTATTTATGAATGGCACTCTTGATGATTTTGTACGATATATTCAATCTACTGTTATCTTTCCCGAAGAAGCGCTTCGAATGAATATTCAGGGAAGGGTTTATGCAAGTTTTGTAGTTAATAAGTATGGTAAAATTGAAGATATAAAAATTCTCAGGGGTGTAGACAGGCTTTTAGACGATGAAGTGATTAAAGCACTTAAAGCATCACCCGGATGGACACCCGGCAAACAGAGGGGAATGCCCGTTAGTGTGTCATATACCATACCAGTCGTATTTAGAATCAGTAATTAAGTTGTTTATCCATAAAATCTGAAATCATGAAATCAAATCAGTTAAAATCGTTGTCGTTGTTAAGTGCGAATGTACTTGTAACAATTGTGTTACTGCTTTTCACAGGCAGTTGTTTAAAAGGTCAGGAAAAAACAGAAGGAGACAAAACACTGTCGCCGTATTTTTATGTGCAAAGCGATGATCGGGGTACCGACCGCATGCCGCTTAAGTCAACCGATGTTACGGTAAATATTGCAGGTGTTATAGCCGATGTTACCATTAAGCAGGTCTATAAAAATGAGGGTAAAAATGTGCTTGAAGCAATTTATGTATTTCCGGCATCATCAAGGGCTGCTGTTTATGCCATGAAAATGATGATTGGCGAACGTGAGATCAATGCAGTTATACAGGAAAAAAACCTGGCACGCCAGATATACCAGGAGGCAAAAAGCCAGGGTAAAACTGCTTCACTGCTTGAGCAGGTGCGCCCCAACGTGTTCCAGATGCAGGTGGCAAATATTCTGCCGGGCGATATTATCGAAACAGAGATGAAATATACCGAACTGATTATCCCCGAGAGCGCTGTTTACCGTTTTGTTTTTCCAACTGTGGTTGGCCCGAGATACAGCAACCAGACTGAACAGCAAGAACCGGAAGATACATGGGTTTCAAATCCCTATCTTAAAGAAGGAGAAACCCCGAATTACACTTTCGGTCTGAAAGTAACCATTAACGCGGGAATGCCTGTTTCGGCAATAAAATGTGTATCGCACGAGATCGGGGTTGATTATCTGGACAAATCGCGTGTAAACATTACCTTAAAAGATACGGAAGCTTTTCAGGGCAACCGCGATTTTATACTCCAGTATAAGTTATCAGGGAATAAAATTCATACCGGTGTTTTACTTTTCGAAGATGTTGATGAAAACTATTTTCTTGCCATGGTACAGCCGCCACAGGCTGTGACTGCAGATATGCTGCCGCCTCGCGAATATATTTTTATTGTAGATGTTTCCGGTTCGATGTACGGTTTTCCGCTCGATGTATCAAAAGCGCTTATGAAGAACCTGCTGCATGGCCTTAAAAGTACAGACCGTTTTAATGTGTTGCTGTTTGCAGGTTCATCAGAAGTTTTGTTTCAAAAATCGGTCACTGCCTCTCCTGTCAATATCAAAAACGCGATTGACCTTATTGATAAACAGCAGGGCGGGGGAGGAACAGAGTTGCTGCCGGCGTTGAAAAGGGCATTGGCCCTGGAGGGAGGAGAATCATCATCGCGTACTGTAGTGATTGTCACCGACGGATATATTTCGGTTGAGAAAGAGGCTTTTGACCTCATAAGAGATAATCTTGGAAAAGCCAATTTCTTCTCTTTCGGTATCGGAAGCTCTGTAAACCGTTATCTTATCGAAGGTATGTCTCATGTTGGAAACGGGGAACCTTTTGTTATTACAAGCGAGAAAGATGCCGGCAAAACAGCCGAAAGGTTCAGGAAATATATCAGTTCGCCGGTACTAACCAACATAAAGATAGCATTCCAGGGTTTCGATGCTTACGATATACAGCCATCTTCATATCCCGACGTATTTGCTGAAAAACCGTTGATCGTTGCTGGAAAATACAAGGGCGATGCAGGTGGCACTATCAAAATCACAGGTCTGTCAGCAGGCAGCGATTTCAGCTCATTAATCTCTGTGAATTCATTTAAGCCATTGCCGGGTAACAGTTCATTGAAATATTTATGGGCGCGTGAAAAAATAAGGTTGCTTGACGATTATACGCAGGTTGACAAAAACAGCGAACTTGAAAGTCAGATTACAAGCCTGGGCCTGAAATACAACCTGTTGACCAACTATACCTCTTTTATCGCTGTAGATACAGAGATAAGGAACGATGGCAGGAACATAATCACGGTAAAACAACCATTGCCGTTGCCACAGGGTGTAAGTAATTATGCTGTGGGAGCTTCTCCTGCAAGGTATGCAAAAACTACATCCAGCAAGATGAATGCTGAGGAGGCAGAACTTGATTTACATGATATGGAGTATAAATCAGGTACATCAGGTATTGCAATGCCGGAGGAGGTCTTATTTGTTGCTGAAGAAATGCCCTTATACCCGGGTGGTATAAACGAATTTGTGAGGTTCATCCGGGAAAATTTTAAATTGCCAGCCGGGTCAACAGCGCCGGCATCAAAAGTACTTATTGAATTTTATGTAGATACCAACGGCAGCTTAAAAGATATAAGGGTGATTACCCAGGTAGAACAGAAGATAAGAGAGGAGCTTATACGGGTAATAAAAACCTGTAGTAAATGGAGTCCCGGAAAGCAAAACGGCAAGACTGTAAAAGTTAAAATGGTTGTACCCGTTGTGCTGATTTAGATGAGAAATAAGTTGATAACCACAAAGCCTGTCGGATAAAAGCAAACGACAGGCTTTTTTTATGATTAAATCTGTTGTGTTAAAAAATGAAACATTTTATTGCACAATATATCTTTGAATATTTATTAATTTTCGGGTTCAATATGAAGAAACACCTTTTAATACTATTTTCTCTTTTATCTATTTCTGTATCAGAATTATACGGCAGTATCACCAATCCGTCAGACAGCCTGAAAGATTTGCTTAGCGATGAAAATACTACCTATCAGTACAGGCTGAGGAATAAACTCGGGGATTATTATATTGCCGATTCTCCTGCCATTGCTTATAATTATTACTCTGGTTCTTACGCTATTGCAGAACAGATGAAACTGGACACCCTGGTGGCATTGTCGCTGAATAAGATGGGCATATGCAAACTTAAAACCGAAGATTATCCGCTGTCAAAAGAGTTCATGATACGTGCACTGGAAATATATGAATTATACCGGGCCGAAGATAAAATTGCCTATCTGAACTATTATCTCGGGCTTGCAGAGTATTACCAGGGCAATTATGAACAGTCTGTCAAGAATTACCAGAAAGCGCTAAAGAGTTTTACATCCTCAGGAAATGTGAAGCTTGAGGCGAATGTGTACCAGAATTTAGGCCTTGTTCATGATGACCTCAATAACGACTCGCTGGCCCTGGAGTATTATTTAAAATCTTTGCATATTAATGAAAGGTTGGACCAAAAGGCAGATATTGCCGGATTGACCCAAAACATCGGATTGTTCCATATTCATGATAACAATTTGGATCTTGCCCTTGAATTCATCAATAAATCATACAGAATATACAAAGAACTCAATGACCATGAAGGCATTGGAATCTCATTAAGTAATCTGGGGCTTGTTTACCAGAAACAGGGTAAATATGTTAAGGCCCTTGAATATTACCTTAAATCGCTTGATGAGTTTGCAAAAGATAACTTTCTCATAGGAAAGATTTATGCGCTTCATAATATTGGTACTTCGTATAATGATTTGAATGATCATACCCGTGCCCTTGATTATTATAACAGAAGCATTGGTTTATCTGAAAGCATTGGGCATATACAGGGAATAATGACCAATTATGAGGCCATTTCGAATTTGTATGGCAAAACCGGAGATTACAAACATTCACTTGAATATTATATTTTATATGATAACCTGAAAGATTCTATTAATTCGGCTGATGCGAGAAATAGAATAACCGAAGTGGAGGCGATTTATAAACTTGGCCTCATGGACAACCAGCTTACAAGAAAAAGTATGGAACTTGCCCAACAGCGCAGACAAAAAAAGATTTTCATTGCCGGATCGTTTGTCCTGTTAATCCTTCTTGTATTCAGCGCACTGGCCTATCATCAGAAGATTATTGCCGAAAAAGAGCTTAACAGGCATAAAGAAAACCTCGAAGAACTTGTTAAACAAAGAACCCGCGAATTAGATATTGAGATGCACGAACGCAGGATTGCAGAGGAATCAGACAGGCTTAAATCGGCCTTTCTGGCAAACATGTCGCATGAGCTGCGTACCCCCATGAATGCCATCATTGCATTTACCAATTTTCTAAAAGATAAGAGTATCTCTTTAGACAAGAGAGACGAATATGCAAATTATATCACTACAGCCGGCGAAAGCCTGCTTCACCTTATTGATGACATTATTGATATTGCCAAGATTGAGTCGAAGGAACTGACCATAAAAAAGAGAGATTGCAACATTACGACTCTCTGCATTGAGCTGTACAATATTTTTCACGAACTCAGGAAGAAGAAAAACAAAGAATGTATTGAACTGATCCTGAATCCTTCATGCTACAAAAATAGTGTAAGTATATGTACCGATCCTTACCGTTTGAAACAGATACTCAGCAACCTGCTTGAAAATGCCCTTAAATATACCCGCGAAGGCAATGTTGAATTTGGTTTTGAAGTTTCCGGGTTAAACATTTTGTTTTATATAAGAGACACAGGGATCGGAATTCATAGTTCGAAATTCGATTATATCTTTGAACGGTTTTCACAAATAAGCAACTCTACCGAAAAGCAATTCGGAGGTACAGGCCTGGGGCTTGCAATCACGAAAAACCTGGTTGAACTTATGCGAGGAAAGATATGGCTTGAATCGGAGCTGAACAAGGGTACAACTTTTTATCTTACAATCCCTGCCGATGAAATTTCTGTTAATGCTTTTTCTGAAACCATGCCCCTGCCTGCAAAAACAACGGTTTCATTTTTTGAATACGACTGGGACGGGAAAACAATACTCGTAGCAGAAGACGAGGAACTTAATTTTAAAGTTCTTGAGTCTGCATTGTGCAGGACCAAAGTGCGCGTTGTCAGGGCCATTAATGGCTATGAGGCAATTGACCTTGTGAAGTCCAATAACATAGACCTGGTGCTTATGGATATTCAAATGCCGGGTATGGATGGATACCAGGCAACAAAGGAGATTAAAAAAATTAACAGTAAGTTGCCTGTAATCGCGCAAACATCGTTTGCTATGGAGGGTGAGAAGGATAAATGTATTATGGCAGGTTGCGATGATTACCTTGCAAAGCCATTGAATTTGAACATCTTGTTTGGTACCATCGGCAGATATTTTAACTAAAAAAAAGTATTTCTTGAAAGTATTTGAAATTACTTTTAACTTCGCCGGAAATGGAATTTTAAAATAAATAATTGCTAACGCATCTAATCAGATTAAAGTGTTATGACGAAGAGAATTTATTCAATTATTGCTGGTACCGGAAGTTATATTCCTGCAAAAATTGTTAAAAACGATGATTTTTTAAACAATGAATTTTTTGATCCTCAAGGTAATAAAATTGATCTGCCTGCAAGTGAGATCATTCAGAAATTCGAAGAGATTACTGAAATAAAAGAGCGCAGATATGTTAAAGACAATCAGGTTGCATCAGACCTTGCTTACCTCGCAGCGCTTGATGCACTTGAATCTTCAGGAACAGATAAAGAATCACTTGATTATATTATTGTAGCCCATAATTTTGGTGATGTAGGGCATAAAAGCATACAGACAGATATACTTCCCAGCCTTGCCTCGAGGGTGAAAGAAAAGCTTGGCATCAAAAACCACCGCACCATAGCTTACGATATTACCTTTGGTTGTCCAGGCTGGTTACAGGGCATGATACAGGCAAATTATTTCCTTAAATCGGGCGATGCCAAAAGGGCATTGGTTATTGGTGCCGATACCCTGTCGAGGCTAAGCGATCCTTACGACCGCGACAGCATGATCTATTCCGATGGCGCCGGTGCTACCATTCTCGAAGCAGTAGAGAGCGATAAACCGGTAGGTATCCTGTCGCATGCTTTTCGTACCGATACCGAAGGGCATGCCTACAACCTTTATATGGGGAAATCAAACAACCCTGCCTATAAAATCAACGAGCTGTTTATAAAAATGAACGGGCGCAAAATTTACGAGTACGCCCTTAAAACTGTTCCCCAGGTGGTGAAAGAGAGCCTTGATATAGCAGGTGTATTGCTTGAAAATGTAAAGAAAATTCTCATTCACCAGGCCAACGCGAAGATGGACGATGCCATTGTGAAGAGGTTGTTCAGGCTTTATAAAGAAATCAAAGACCCGGAGCTTATCATGCCCATGACAATCTCTTATCTGGGTAATTCATCGGTGGCCACTGTACCTACGTTGTTAAACCTGATAATGACAGGAAAGATTAACGGGCATCATCTTGATCGCGGAAGTATTGCTGTTTTTACTTCGGTTGGCGCCGGTATGAATATCAATTCAATGGTTTATAAGTTTCCTGAATGATTATTAATATTCATGTTAAAATATGCATTAATAATAGGTACAGGAGGTTTTATAGGGAGTATCTCGCGATACCTTGTTTCCAGGTTAGTGCAGGATAATTTCCATTCGAATTTTCCATTAGGTACTTTTGTTGTGAATATCAGCGGTTGCCTGCTAATCGGACTTATCGTTGGTATAGCCGAAAAAAGCACATGGATGTCGCCGGAATGGCGATTGTTCCTGATGGTTGGATTGTGTGGCGGGTTTACAACTTTTTCTACCTTTGCAGCTGAAAACTTCAGTCTTATGCGCGATGGCCAGTATTTCCAGGTTTTGTTATACACCGGATTCAGTGTGTTTTTTGGTTTTATAGCCGTTTTTTTAGGCCATATGTTTACCAAACTCTTCTAATTATGATAAAAAGTAATGATGTTTCGGTATTGCGGATATATGCAAGCTCAACAGACAAATTTGAGGGTAAACCATTGTATGAAATCATAGTATACCGGGCAAAGGAGGCTGGCCTTTCGGGAACTACAGTGCTGCGTGGTGTAATGGGCTATGGGGCGAGCAGCGTGGTTCACAGTTCCAAATTGTGGGAACTTACAGAAAAACTCCCCGTGATTGTTGAGATTGTCGATGACACAGAACAGGTCAACCTGTTTTTTGAATCTGTTAAACCTTTGCTTGAAAAGTCGTCAAAGGGATTTCTTGTAACAAGGGATAAGACAGATGTCTTATATCAGAAATCGGGTTTAATTACTGGTAAGTAAAAGTAACACCACCATTTTAGCTCCGGAATATGAAAAATGCAATAAGCATACCTTCGGCTATTTTGTTGTTTTTAGGGATGATAATCATCTTAAATTGCAAAACCGGTATTACAGAAGAGAAGAAATCTTTTGCGGGAATTGAAGCCTGTAATGCCAACAGTATCCATAAATATTCAGTGTATATTCCTTCTCGTAACGGGCATTGCAATAACATGCCTTTGGTGCTGGTACTGGATCCTCAAGGCTCGGGAAATTTTGCAATAAAACATTTTATACCCTTTGCCGAAAAGTATAAATGCATACTGGTGGCATCACATCTTATCAGGAACAATTATTCGGGATATGTACAGGCCCTGGAAATGCTAATTGTTGATGCAACACAAAAATTCACTGCCGGGGGAAATATGTATATAGCCGGTTTCTCCGGAGGTGCGCGTATGGCGCTTACATTTGCCCAATCTCATAGTGTTGACGGGGTATTGGCTTGCGGGGCATTAGGCACGTCAGACCAGCTTTCTGAAATAAAGACCAACGTGTATGCTTTCACAGGCATCGCAGATTTCAACTTTCCAGAGGCAGCAATTTATATTCTGAATAAAGAAAGCAAACCTTCTACCCTTCATCTCGAACTTGCCGGGGAAATGCATCAATGGCCATCTGCCGACGATATTTCCAGGGGATTGGGAAGCCTGATTTTAAACAATTCAGATAAAAACAACCATTGCATTGATAACAAGAGGCAACTTAAGAACCTTTCTGACAGGTATAAAATAACAGGAGATTCGCTTTTGAAGCAAAATCTGCTGATCAATGCATCTTTGGTATATGAGAATGCTTTAAATATTAAAGATTTACCCTTACAGAAGTATTTCAGGCAACAACTTGCTTTAATTACGCAGAATATGGAGTTGAAAAACCAATTGGCAGGGCTTCAGAAAAGCCTGCAGTTTGAATTTAAGGTGAGAGACGCTTATTTCAATGCGCTAAAAGTAAGGGATAAAACATGGTGGACAATCGAACTGGCAGATATTGAAAAACAGATTTCAGAAAACAAAGACTACATGATGCGAAATGCCTACAGAAGAATTAAAGCATTTTTGGGGATTGTATGTTTTTCGTTAACTAATAATGCGTTAAGGGCAGAAGATTTAATCACGGCCGGCAAAATCCTTCCGATTTACCGGATATTGGAACCAGAAAATCCTGAAATGTTCTATTTTTCTGCTTTGTATGAAATGAAAACAGGCAATGAAACAGAGGTAAAAACCAACCTCAGAAAAGCTCTGGATGCTGGTTTTTCAAATTCAGAAATTATGCACAATGATTTTCCTGAAAAGTATCTGGACAAATCAGGCGCTCATTAGTGCTTGTTTACGAATGTCAGATGGTTCCTGCAACCAGAAGTATTACCCCTATGAGAATACCCGCCAGTGCAATGGCTTTTTTTCGCATATTTCCTTCATGAAAAAGCAATGCCCCCGAAATAAAAGATATGATAACACTGCTACGGCGCATCACAGATACAACGGCCAAAAGAGATTCGGGATACGAGAGCGCATAGAAATAAAGAAAATCCGAGACCGATAGAAAAATTCCTATCAGAAAGATATAAGGGCTTAACCTGAATGATTTATTTTGTTTTCTTTTCGGAAACCAGATAAAAAACACAAATGGCAGCAGCACTATAACCATATATATTGAAAACCAAGACTGCATGGCCATACGACTGTAATTGGCCAGGAGGTATTTATCGTAAAGGCTGCTTGCCGAACCAAGAAGCGTGGCTGCAACAATATAAAATATCCACTTGTTTTTGCGAAAATTTATGCCTTCGTGTTTACCGGCAAGAGAGAAAAGGTAGAAAAAAAACAGTACGGTAAGTATTCCAATCCACTGCAGTTGGCTGAATTTTTCAGAATATATCAGCATGGCGCCAACCAATGTCCACACAGGCCCGGTTGACCGTATTGGTATTACAATTGTAAGGGGTAGCATACTTATGGCGGTGTACGCCAGAAACCATGATGAACCCACCAAAACCGATTTAATAAAAAACAATCCATGCATTTTCCAGGTTACCGGCGGTACATAAAACAAATTGTCTTCGGGGATATAACCGGAAAAAGAAAGAATCACCGGGATCAAAAAAATAAAAGCACCTGTGGCGCTGGCAAGAAAAAGAACCGGAATAACTGGGTTGTCCTTCAGCGAAACCTTTCTGAAGATATCGTACATCCCGAGAAAAAGCGCCGAAGACAACGCGAAAAAAACCCACATCGTGCTTGAAATTTTAATTAGCCGCGAAGATAATGTTTTGAAAAACATAAGACAAATTTGGAATATTATTCTAAATGAAACATATTTACATAATAATCCTAAAATCTGTAAATTATGCACCGAGTCTTAATTGTTGACGATGATAAAGACATCAGGGCCTCGATGGAGGCACTGCTGGCAACAGAATTTCTGGTTTCAGCAGCATCTGGTAAAAATGAAGCATTAAGTGAACTCAGGGGCAAAAACAAACCCGACATTGTGCTGCTCGATGTGAAAATGAAGAGCGAGCAGGAAGGTTTTGAATTCGCAGCCGAAATTGACAAAGACCCGGAACTTAAGAAGATTCCAATCATTATTGTGTCAAGTATCGAAGCTTTGTCGTGTTCTTTTGCTGCTGCTGAAATTGCCAGAGAGATGAGGGAAAAGTACGGTTATAGCAATCTCGATGTCTTGGTATTAAGGGCTGTTACCGGCGAAGTAGTCATTGATTTTAAATCAGACAAAAGCAATGTGTCGGTGTGTATCCAGGTAGCTGGTTTTCACAGCAAACCTGTGCAGCCCAAAAAGTTAATTCATGAGATAAAGGCCATACTTGACCAATAAATTTAAGCTACAATTGTGCCACGCATTATTACAAGAATTGCCGGTAAAAAGGCAGGTTGGCTGGTAAACCTCAGGTGGATTGCAGTTATCTGTGTTGTAGCAGCAAC
The DNA here is from genome assembly GCA_046485045.1 of Bacteroidales bacterium. Lineage (GTDB taxonomy): Bacteria > Bacteroidota > Bacteroidia > Bacteroidales > UBA10428 > JAFGPL01. Next base: position 8,275 of record JAWOHT010000137.1, on the reverse strand, counting down.
CTATGTTTCTGCCGAACTTTTTCATTTGCCTGTAAGAAAAAGTGAAATCTACCTGGTAGCCTTTGTTCTTTTTTCGCTAAACATAGTTTATCTTTTTCTTGATCAGCGAATAAAAAACGGAACTGAAAAAGGCATCAATGAACAGACCATTATTATTTTCCAGATTGTTACCGATCTTTTTTTATTAACCTGTATTCTTCACTTTTCCGGCGGGGCCGGGAACCCTTTTATTATCTATTACATTTTTCATATGATGATAGCCAGTATCCTGTTGCCAAAAAGAACAGCCTATCTGCTTACTACTTATGCGTTGTTTCTGGTTGCTTTACTGGTATTTCTTGAATATTTTGCCATTATTCCGCATTACCCTTTATCTGGTTTCTTAGAATATAGTTACTATAATCAACCAGCTTATCTGGGAGGAACCGGCTTTGTATTTGTTACAACATCGTATATTGTAGTATATATTACAAGTGCTATTGTTGCAAGGTTAAAGGAAGCTGAAAACTCATACCGGCTGGCCAATATTCAGCTCGAAGAGAAAGACAAAATCAAGGATGAATATGTGTACAGGGTTTCGCACGATATAAAAGGCCATATTGCTGCCATCAAGAACAGTCTCGATGCTGCTCTGATGGTCACAGATCCCCGGAAATCAAAAGACTTTACGTCAACGGCACTCAAACGTTCAGAATTGCTTACCGAATTCATCAAAAACCTGCTAAGAATAACCAGGTTAAGATTGAACAAAGAGAGCGAGGTTACAGAATTCTCACTTAAAGAAGTCATTGATGAAATTTTGCTGTTAAACAAAGAAAACATCGATAAAAAGAGTCTTTCTGTTGAGGTTCATATTGATGAAAGTGGCCATAAATTCAGGGGCAACAGGTTTTCTATCGGCGAAGCCCTTGCCAATCTTGTGTCAAATGCAGTTAAATATACCCATGGGGGTGGATTGGTAACAATTCATGTGGCCTGGGCAAACGGACATTTTCTTATTGAGGTTGAAGACAATGGTATCGGGATTCCGGCAAGTGAAAAGGATAATATTTTCAAAGAGTTTTTCAGGGCCGGAAATGCTGCCGAAATGCACGAAGAAGGCGACGGGCTGGGCCTGGCAATTGCAAAACAGATAATTGAAAACCATCACGGAAAAATCAGCGTTAAGAGCGAAGAAAACAAAGGTACAAGGTTTAAAATAAAACTTCCGGCCTGACGATTATTACCTGAATATGAACGATTTCTTACGCACTTCTGGCGAGATGTTTTTATTTCAGCAAGAAAACTCTTTTTTTTAGTCTGGTCATTATATTCTCATAGAGAGGCTTTTGCTTTTCTTACTGTCGAATACTCTCGTTCATACTGAAATTACGCAAATTATAGGTAAATGTAAGCATGGCATATCTTTGCAGTACGTTCGACCGTGTATCTTCAATATAGAGTTCGGTTACATTTCTGCTTACATTGTTGTTTTGTTTCAGAATATCAAATACCGATAGCTTTATTTCTCCCCGGTTGTTTTTAAAGAGTTTTTTCCCAATGCCAATATTCCACAATACGTAATTAACATCATAGTCCATCGAAAGTCCTTTGTAAAAATTCTGTCCGATTTCTGATTGCAACGTTAAGGTTTTAAAGAAGATAAGGTTTAAACTAAAATTTGTGGACTGGCTGAAATAGTTGTTGTTATTATTTTTTTCGGCTGTGCTTCTGGCATTGTTATAACTGCTGTTTGAGGATAATGTAAAGTCTACCGAAGTGCTTATATTACTGCTGATCACCAGGCCCAGGCCATAAGCATTATTATCGGAGTAGGTTTCTATTCCGTTGATTAATCCCGGTGTTCTGGTATAAACATAAGAAGTATTAATGTTTAGATTGCTTTTAATCTGCTTAAACGGAAAGCCGACTGTGGTTAAGAACCTTAAATTCCAATAACCGTCAAGGTTAACCGGCCTGCTGAACTGTGTACCCTTCTTTGCCGGTATATAGCCCAAAAATACGGTATCGGTATCGGTATAATAGTTTTCGTTTGATATGTAATTACTCACATTTGAGAAGCCGATCATGCCAAAGAAAACAGAGGTTTTTTGGGCATTTGTTGCCGAATAGCGCAGGAATACGTTGTTTTGGAATGATTGTTTCAAATCGGGGTTACCAATAGATACCTGCAATGATTCTGAATTATCCAGTACATTTTGCAATTGGTCTAATGACGGGGCATTGGAACTGGTGCGGTAAAAAAGTCTCAGGTTTTGTGTCTGCGAGAGGTTGTACATCAGCATGGCATTGGGCTGAAAGCTTATGAATGATTGTGAGAGCCTGGCGCTCACGGGAAATTGCTGGTTGTTTTTAAGTAAAGCAAGTTCATAATTTATTCCTGCTGTAAACATAATTTTTTCTTTCCTGTAACGATATCCCGGCCCAAACTGGTGGGTAATATAAAGGCTGTTAAAGATGTTTGATTGCAGGGAGTCAATCAGGTCATACTCGCCGGAATTGCTATTTATATTAAAAGTTTTGCGGTCTGAATCGTTCCATGATCCTCTTGCACTGTAATTTACCTGTATCTGGCTGAATTTGCCAACCGGCTCTGTGTAGGCAATTCTCGAGGAAAGGTTATATCCGTTGGTAGGTAAGACAGTTAATTGATCTATTGTATCGTATTCTGCCAGGGCAATCATATTATAAATGTCTTCCATAAACTTGCTGCTTTGTCCATCACGGGTGTTAATACCAGTATTTATATTCAGCGAGATGGTCCTGCCGGCTTTCATGAAACGGTGCATAAACAGAATATCGTTTGAAAAATTCAGTGCCGAGCGATTGCTGTTCGTTAGGTTATTCGATTGCGATACAGGTAAATTTTGCTCCATATTGCGGGCCAGTACCAGTGAATTTGAGTTGTTTTGCTGTATATTCAGGTTAGGCCTTATCATCAGGCTGTTTGACGAATCAATGGTGTAATCGAACCTGAAGTTGAAACGGTGGTTTGAATTGGAAGAGGTGCTTATACGCTCTTCGCTGTAGACGTAATTAGTGGCAAATATCTCCTGGTTTGAAAAATTTTCTTTTACATTTTCTGATTTGTTGAAAAAATAGCTTCCGGTTACATTTATTTTCTCTCCCCATTTATCAGAATAGTTAATTCCCAAAGCATGTGTGGTGGCAATACCCGCTTGCTGACCAACCATAAAATTACCGACGTCGCCCGTCATAGACCTTCCTCCAGCGGAACCACCGCCTCCTTGTCTCATGTTGCCGCCGCCACCTGCCATTCCTCCCCTTGAACCGCCCCTGCCTGTACGGGTTCCACTGCTTGAAAGCCCAATCAAATCCTGGCTTGAGAAATTTTGTTGATTGATGTTGTTCGACAGTCCGATTAACGATACACGGCTGTTTCCTTTAAAAAGATTGATACTGCCACCCGAGTAATATTTATCGTCGCTGCCATAACCTCCGTATACTTTTCCAAACTGGCCGTTGCGCATGTTGCTGCGTGTAATCACATTAATGGTTTTGGATGTCTGGCCGTCATTAAACCCGGTAAAGCGCGACTGTTCGCTTTGCTCATCAAATATCTGAATCTTTGATACTACCTCTGCCGGAAGGTTTCTAAGGGTAAGCGTAGGGTCCTGGTCAAAAAACGGGCGTCCGTCAACATATACTTTTTGCACATTTTCGCCCTGTGCTTTCACCTGGCCGTTTTCGACCGTTATGCCCGGCATTTTTTTAATCAGGTCTTCAGCCGATGCATCGGGGTTGACCTTATACGCATCGGCATATATCTGAAGGGTGTCTTCAATCTGCTCGGCCCGGGTGCTTTGGCCAACAATCTCAACCTCTTTTATTCTATTATGGCTTTCTGATAAGAAGATGTTGCCGAGGTTTATATTTTTATCTTGTAGTTTAATGTTTTTCCTGACTGCAACATATCCGAGATAACCGATGAGCATCTCATATTCTGCTCCGCTTCTCAAACTGGTAAATTCAAATGCCCCTGAAGCATCTGTTATGGCCCCCAATGCCCTGTTATTACCCGTGTTTCTTAATTGTACAGTTGCGCCAATAAGTGGCAGATTAGAAATGCTGTCTTTTACCGTTCCTTTAAGTAGCAATTGCTGAGCTGTAACCTGAAGGGTTCCGCAGGCAATAATTAAAGCAGTTAACATCGTACTCTTGTATCTCATATATGGTATTTTACGCATAAACTTAATATAAATTAAAAAACTATATTAAGCGAATCGTTATAATAGTAATTTTAGTAGATGAAAGGCAGTTAATTTGCCATGTAATACTTTTAAGGAATTGAAAACAATAATGCATTTTTTGATAAACACACCCGAAATTATCGGTTTGTAAAGCATTTAAAGAGGCTATTAAATGTTATGCAGATTTTTTGATAAAGCTTATAAATATTCTTTTAATTCAACCCGAAGTATTTTCAGGGCTTTGGTTATTTGATTTTCTACTGTTTTGACAGATATACCAAGCTTCGCGGCTATTTCTTTATTGTTCAGATATTTAATTCGGCTAAAGTGAAATATTTTTTTGCACTCGGACGGCAGATTCTCTATAGATTGAATAAGCAAGGCGTATAATTCGGATTCAACATAGGTTTCCCAGGTCTCATCCTTTGATTTCTCAATATCGGCCAACATTCTTTGGGAATATTCATCTTGTACTTTCCGGTGTTTTAATATGTCAAGGCACTTATTCTTAACCGATTGAAAAATGTACGACTTAAATGAGTTGTTTATTTCAATAAATCTTCTGTCTTGCCAGATTTTCAGAAACACTCCCTGAACAATTTCCTCAGCATGATGGTTGTTTGCAAGGTATTTATTTGCAAACACGATTAGTCCCCGGTAGTAGAAATTAAAAAGATAATCAAATGCGTTTTCATCGCCCGACTTAAGACGTGTAAAATAAAATAAATCCTGGTTTATTGAATTGATTTCCAAAATCAATAAATTGAAAAAGTAATGTATATCCCCTGTAATGCTTTGTATATAACATCACATAAGACCACCATCTGTGCTGCCAGTACCTGAAAATGTCCGGTTCTAAACCGCTACAGACTATTCAATCCTGAACCATTCAAAATCTGCAAAACCTTTCAAGCCTGTTTCTTGCCCTGAGACAGCCACCAAACCGACTTTGGCCCCGATCCATCTGCCTTGTTTGGCCTGGAATATGTTGCCAATTGCCTCAAAATCTTTTCCGTTATTGCTGTAAGCGAAACTGCACTTGCCAGACTGGTCTACTTTTACTTTCAGGTACAATTCCCCTCCGGTTGTTTGCACCTTTTCCTGTATTTTTTCATCTGATCCAATTTCTGCTCTGAAGCATGTTGCAAACGAAAGTTCATATCCTGTTTTTGACGGTGACAGCAAGAGAGATGCATAATCCAGTCCCATCACGATCAACCCGGCTTTTTCCCCATGTTTAAGATTTGAAACATTGATTTTGGTAGTGGCTGAAAATGCCGGGGCCGGAAGCTTTTGCAGCAGCATGTTTGGCACCATCCACATCGAAAGGGAGTTGGGATTGTAATGAGCGTAAAGTCTCAACGAGCCCTTCTTTTGGGTTAAAGAATACCAATGGTCGAAATAATTTGCCTGCCATTGCCAGGCAAGGCACAGTTTATCGCTTTCAAATTCATCGGATGTTTGAGGAATCCTAATTTCAGAAGGTTTATTTACTTTTGGCTTCTTATGCTCCATCACCGGTTCCCCTGTGCCGTCTTTATCTTCATCATTGCCCATCACCGGCCAGTCGTTAATCCATTTTACCGGTTGAAGATGCGCTATTCTGCCAAATGGCTGTAGTTCCTGAAAATGAATAAACCAGTTTTCGCCGTTATCAAGTTCTACCCAGCCACCCTGGTGCGGGCCATTTATGTTGGTATTTCCCTGTGCCAATACAATTTTTTCCTCATAAGGCCCCCATATGTTTTTAGATCTGAATACCATCTGGTAACCTGTTGCCACACCGCCTGCCGGTGCAAAAATATAATAATAACCATTCCTTTTATAGAACTTGGGCCCTTCAATGGTAACATGGTTTGGGTAACCGTTAACAACAATCATTCTGTTCTGAAGAATTGAAGACCCGTCGCTGTTCAACTCGTTAATATGAAGGATATTGTTGGCGCCTGCCCTGCTATTGGCAAGAGCATGCACCATGTATACCTTTCCGTCATCGTCCCAGAGGGGACAGGCATCAATGTTGCCATGTGCTTTTTTTACATGCACTGGTTGTGACCATTCACCTGCGGGATGCTGTGTGCGTACCATAAAAACCCCCCTGTCGGGATCGCCCCAGTATATATAATACCAGCCATCGTGAAACCTTAATGCAGGAGCCCATACACCGTTTCCGTGCTGTACGATATCGTAATAAGAATCAGGGAACCGCTTTACCGCGTAATTGATCAGTTCCCAGTTTACCAGGTCGGTGGAATGCAATATCGGCAATGCCGGCACACAATTGAATGAAGACGCTGTCATGTAAAAATCATCACCGACTTTAATCACATCAGGATCGGAATAATCTGACCAAATTATTGGGTTCTTGTAATTTCCGTTGCCAAGGTCGGGTATCCATTGCTGCGCTTGTAGTTTTACGGTAATAATCAACAATAACAGAGGTATTTTTTTCATCATTAATCGGGTTTTTGTTCACTTTGATATTCTGTCAAATCTAATATATTTTTTAAAAATAAAAAAGCTATGGTTGCCATGATGATCAATAAAGCCGCAAGGTATCATTAAGAATTTGCTGATCAGGAGAATGTAACCGATCGATATCTGACTTGCCGGCTTTTGAAAATTTAAAGATATTATCACGCAACCATCAAGCGGTATATTCCATCTTTAATAAAGTATACATGTTTATCCATAGGTTTTTATTAGGACCATGCAGGTTATTTGTAACCTGCATGGTTTGGTTTTACAAACAACAATAATATTTCAATATGACAGCAAAATCAGTATTATTGATTTCAGCTTATAAAATTAAAGCAACAAGTCTGGGCACAGGAATTCGGTGGTTACAAGTAATCATGGTTGTATCGTATATTCTTATAATTATTTTGTCGGCAGGTTGTGAAGACAATTCAGAACATACTGTAATAACTTTCGACAGCCTTACCATTGAAGATTATCCCAGGGTGGACGGTTCCACTTCAGCCCATCCGTTGCAAATACTCATAGCATGTAAATTGCTGGATGTAGGTTACCGCTGGACACCCTGGTTTGATGAAACTTTCAGGATATGGCCTGAATATGAAGAAAATCCCGAAATTGCACAATTTATCGTTGACGGCTTACAACATTCAGGTACTCATACCGCTTTTGTGAACCTTATCAATAAAAAAGCTGATATCATTCTGGTTGCACGAAGCGCTTCGGATGATGAAATTGAACTGGCAGGTCAAATGGATGTTGAACTGCTTACCAAACCGATAGCGCTCGATGCATTTGTTTTCATCGTCAATTTCCGAAATCCTGTAAACTCTTTGACAATATCGCAGATACAGAACATATACACAGGCAACCTTTCCTACTGGAGCGAGGTCGGCGGCACGAGCGACAAAATCAACCCCTACACCAGGGAACCCAACTCAGGCAGCCAGGAGCTGATGCTCGACCTGGTTATGAAAGATTTGCCCATGCTTAATTTTCCCGAAATGATACTCTATGGAATGATGGGGCCAATCAATCGCATATCGTCTGATAAAAACGGGTTGGGCTATACCGTTTACTTTTACGAACAATTTATGGCGCCCAATGACAGCCTTAAACTCATGGCTATAAACGGAGTGTATCCGGATTATGAAACACTTAAAAGTAAACAGTATAAATATACCACCGATGTGTTCGTGGTAATTCGTAAAGACCTTGAACCATCATCCAATGCATATAAAATGTATCAATGGTTACTTACCTATGCAGGACAGCGGGTAATTGAAGAGAGCGGTTACATCCCGTATTTTTAAATTTAAAAACAGACGCTGTTTCTCTTAAGGGCATCTCTAAAAACCCGCTAAAACGAAGCTAAACATGCGACAGTGGACAAAACCCACTGGCGCGCGTTTAGCTTTAGCGTAACGCGTGCCCATTGCATTAGTTCACCCATCTATACCAGCATAGTTACGCGCACCCGGGCAGGGGGATTATAATGAGAGGTTCATATTTGTACCGGTTGAATATTGAAAAATATTTCGTGCCTAAAGGCACTTAAAGATTTTCTTTGGTATAATTTTCTACCG
>JAWOHT010000241.1:0-13547 GCA_046485045.1 Bacteroidales bacterium | reverse complement strand
CTTGCGCCAGTGTGTGGGACAGAACGCCCGAAAACCCACTGAACTATTTTCACGACCACAGGGAGTAAACCGGCATGTTTTATGGCCGCGTGTTGTAAGCTGGCGTTATTTATCAATCAATTTGTTTACTTGTTTCTTTAGTTTGGGTAAGTCCTTAGAAACTATCCCCCAAATAATCACATCATCAACTTTGTCATACCCATGTATTACCCAATTTCTCATATCTACAATGCGTCTTGAGTCTGAAATATCAATATTCTTATCAAGCTTAAAATCCGATTAGTTGCTTCTCCAATAATCTCAAATTCTCTCTCAATCCCTCTGCGCAAAAGTTTGTTAGATTTGTATTCATTAAAATCTCGTTTATCACCCAAATAATCATAAATTGAATTTATTGATTCTTGAATATCAAGCAAATATTTTAAAATCTCACGCTGCATATAGTAATTGTTTGGTCTCCTCAATGCTCTCAATGAAATAAGGGTTTGAAAGAGAGTTCTCAGTCAATAAATCAATTTTACGATTAAATAATTCTTCTAATTTATAATGTAGTTCAAAATAATTATCAGTATATTTTTCAATTGAAATATCTTTGAATGAAATCAATATATCAATATCACTTTTATCGTTAAATTTATCAGTACAAACAGATCCAAACACGTACATTGTCTTGATTTCATAATCCTGACAAAGTTTTTTTAAATCATTTAATTTATCTTTTATCAATCCTTGCATTGTTATTAAATTTTACTCAAAGTTAATATATTAACCAAAATCTATCAATGTAACGTGCAGTTTTCTACGCTTGCTTACATCCAAATATTTCTACTTTTTGTTCAAAAGGAACATATATTTCGCGTATAGCATTGGTTGGGGAATCAGTTTGAGTTGGAGTTAGAGTATTGAGGAAAAAAAGTACAAACTATGCAAGATGAAGAAGCTATGCACGCGTTACGCAAAAGCTAAACGCGCGCCATTGGGACAATATGCGTAGGCCGGGATTTTAAAGCTCCAACTTATCAAACCGCTGCGAATTTGAGTAAATGTACAAAAGTTTAAATTACCCACATCCCCCGGCTTACGTATATTGTGTGTATGCGCTGGCAATTTATTCAGATATTATAAATTCCAGTTTAAATAATTCAGGCACCAAACCATATGGCCCTACGCATTTAATATTTTCAAAAAATATCTTTCTGCCCAATCCAGAATCTGAAATAATTTTCTTTTGTATTTCTGTAAATTTATTTGAATTAGATTTTTCGCTAATTGCAATCCCTTCATTATCAAAAACAACCAGATTGAATTCAATTACTTTGAACATTACATCATATTCAAAGTTTTCTATTTCAGCATGAATGTATTTTTGTTTTAAAAGTTCATCTTTTGAGATTTTTCCATTTTTTTTACCTGCTATCATAACTACAGGATTAGGAACTTTCTTTACCTGATAGATTAACTCTTGAATCACTTCTTCATTGCAAGTTATTATTGCAGTGGCAGAATCAACATTTTTCGGTACAATAATAAATTCCCCATTTCTTTCCTTAACAAGACCTCCAATTACAGAAAGTTCTAAATTAGACGAATCACAAGTAGAAAAATTTATTTTTACAGGATTTTCTACTCCCAAATATAACACATTGTTATAAATTGGATCGTTTGTAGTTGTTAAGATTGATGTATTTTGCCCATTTACGCAAGCAATTCCTAGAAAAAGAATTGTTGCCAATGGTATCAAGGCTAAAATTTTTAATTTTGAACCTTGATTAAATTTACTTTTAGTCATCATAATCATTCTTTTTTTTATTAATGAATGGTTAAAACTTGAAGAAAGGCAGATGAGTCTTTCTTCTGCTATTTGATTAAGTAGGAGTGCTTGGTACCTAAGCTTGTCAGTCCCGGTATTGAGTACTCCTTCATCTGCAAGATATTCATGCACTAACTGAACAGAATTTTTGAACATCCATATCAACGGATTAAACCACATTACGGCCGCTAATAGTTCAATCAGGACTAAGTCGATAGAATGATATTGTGATGCGTGAATTCTTTCATGTGTTATTATTTCCTTGCTTTCTTCTTTTTCAAGGCTGTTTGGAATGAAAATCCAGTTAAAAAAAGTAAATGGACTGCTTGTATCGCAATGTAGCAGTACAATATTGTCATGCCTTACCCTATTTGAAGACCAAAAAAGATAAAGAATCCTTGTAAACTGAACCAGTAAACCCAATCCAAAAAATGACACTCCCAAAAAATAGATTACAAACAATATGTTTACTAAGCTCCAATTTGTTTCTTTAATAGGTGAATTGTTGGAAGGATTTATTACCGCAGTTTCATCATTAAAGATTGGTGATGTTACCGGGTTATGATTTATTGCTTCAATTTCGTATTTGGTATCAGGTATTTTTAAATCAATCCGATAGGTTGATAATGGTAGAATAAGTGATAGAGTTATAGAAAATATTAAAAAATATCTTAGTTGATGTAATCTGGTTTCTTTTTTTTGAAATACTAAATACGCCAAGTATAAAATACTCAAACAAAATGTTGAGATAAGAATATATCGAGTAAATGCCTCCATATTATCTGTTTTTACGAATTTCTATTTCAATCATGTTTTTTAATTCTTCTAACTCGGTTAGTGATAAATCCTTATTTTTCACAAAAAAGGATACCATTTGATTCAAAGAGCCATTAAAAAATCCTTTGGCAGTATCTTTAAGTAAATATTTTGCATAATCGGACTCTTTTATCAGTGGGTAATAAACATTGGTTTTTCCAAATGTTTTATGTGATACATATTCCTTTTTCTCGAGAACTTTTATCACCGTGGCGACTGTATTATATGCAGGTTTTGGGTCATCCAATGTGTCTAGGACATCACTCACTGCACCTTCTTTGATTTTCCAAAGTGCTTTTAAAATCTCCTCTTGAGCTTTTGTAATCTCTTTCATGAATCAAATTTTGAAACAAATATACTATAATTTTATATTTACTACTATATTTGTAGTATTTATTTCACGGAATCTTTAAATATTTTTTAGATGCTGAATCGGTAAGATGTCATCCCTGCTTGCACAAAACATCCAAATATTTCTACTTTTTGTTCAAAAGGTACATATATTTCGCGTATAGCATTGGTTGGGAAATCAGTTTGAGTTGGATTTTGAGTATTGAGGAAAAAAAAGTACAAACTATGCAAGATGAAGAACCCGCGTGTTAGTAGATGGCTGTTTATCATAAATGTAATATTTCATTTCCAATTTTTTTGTGTGAAAAAAAAATAATGCAAGCGATAATAACATAATAAATACTTTTGTAACTTAATAAAACAAATTAATTATGTAATGTATGGAAAAAATAATTCGAAATGAACTGGGAAGTGTATCGTTTGACAAGGAAAAGAAAATTCTTTTTGAAGAGTTTTCCGGGAGGGTACATATTGAAAAAGCCAAAGAGATATTCTCTAAAGAGCTTCAATTTGCTGAAAAACATAAAATTTTAGGGATTTGTTCGGACATAACAAACCTGGTTGGCACCTTTACCCATTTTAATACTTTTTTTCAAAATGACTATTTCCCAACCTTGATTCAAAAGGGTCTTGTGTGTAATTGTATCATCGTTTCTAATGATATTTTTACACAATTTGCCACTGAGAATTTAATTACCAGACTGGGCAATTTTGAGATAAAAACTTTTAATAACAAAGAAGAGGGCTGTAAATGGGTAGAAGATATGATTGCAAAAAAAGAATAGAGTGACACCAAGAAATTGTTTGGATTTTGTTTTTCTTATATTTTAACAGTGAATTTCTTTGTTCTGAGGTAAATAATATGCAGTTGGAGATTGCGGGTTACTTTCCTGTCGAGCCCCGATACTGTTGTTATGGGCTGCGGGCTTTGTTGCCCACATCGAAACCCCAATTGACATATAGTTTTTGTTATTGTTTATTCTGTCTTTGATGTTATTGGATTCCCTTTATCTGGTTTTTATGCTTTGTCATAAGTATTGATTTAATTCTGCAATCGTTTTACTCATGTCTCGCTCCAATTCCAGAAGATTATTTACACTTCATAGTAAATTAGAAAGTTCGAGCATTTCACAAATGCAAAGTTAGTTCGACCGACACTTCTCAGCCTGTCCCGATAAGTATTGTCGGGACTTGGCACTTCGTGCCGCTTAAAGTCCTATGTATTATGCCCAGTTTTTATTTCTCTCCGTATCCAATAAATATACTTATTTCTGCTCTTTCTGTTTGTTTGCATTGCGAATCAGCACAACAATTATCGCCAACGCAATCTAAAACAATATTTTTTAAACCCGCTGATTCAAACCATCTCATTATGTCATTTCTATTGAATCCTAACCACTTATTATACTGCTCGGTTCTTAAAAATTCATAAGTATGTTTATCTAAATCAGTGATTATAAGTTTTCCTCCTTTTTTAATAATTCTAGACATTTCCTTTATTGCTTTTTCAGGATTATCAACATGATGTAAGTACATATTTGCAAAAGCATAAGTATCCCTGATTAAATAAGTCTGTTGCGTTTTTTACTTTATCCATTAAAGTTATTGTATTTGAAATGGTTAAAATTAGCAAGTAGATTTTTTATTATTAGCTTCAGACATTTTTGAAACAATTATTTTAAAAGAATCAATAAATATCTGCAATTGTTCTTGCGATAGCGAATTAAATACCTGTTGAAAGTACTGATTATTGCCAGTATTTATTTTTTCACATACTGAAATCCCTTGTTTAGTTAACTTAATTAAAACTGCTCTTCTATTATTCTTTGGTATCTCTCTATCTACTAATCCAAGGTTTACCAAACCTTCTACAATTCGTGATACAGTGCTCTTATCTTGAAATAATCGTTCTGATAAAGTCTTTAACGAAATATTATCTTGTTTATCCAATTCCATCAAGGTATGGCATTGTGTTAAAGTAACCCCACAACAACAATTTGAACTGTTTTGGATTTCAATTTCTCTTTCAAAATGTCTTAAATGCTCTCTAAAATCTATTACTTTCTCAATATCAGTCATTATTATAGCTTTTAAAAACAGTTGCAATATACAACTATTGTATAAAACAACAATAAAATTGTCAAAATATTTTATCTACCCGAATCTCCATTAATTGTTAGGTTGGTAAAATTGGGCACAACATCCAAATATATCTGCTATTTGTTTAAGAGGTACATATATTTCGCGTATAGCATAGGTTGGGAAATCAGTTTGAGTTGGAGTTTGAGTATTGAGGAAAAAAAAGTACAAACTATGCAAGATGAAGAAGCTATGCACGCGTTACGCAAAAGCTAAACGCGCGCCATTGGGACCAGAGAGGGGATAAAAAAATGATAAATGACTAAGGCCTGATTACCACAAGTTACGCTGGCGCTAAACTTGCGGTAGAGGGGAAGGTACGCCTGAAAACCCACTGCCCCCCGGCATGTTTTATTACCGCTTGTTGTGGTGTCGTGCTTATTTAATTTCCTTAATAAAATCAGTCCAAGTTAGGATTTTCGTCTTTTTTATCTTTTTAATTATCAGCAAATCAGTATCACCTGTTACCAAATAATCAGATTTACTTTCTACTGCAAGGCTTAACAAAAAATTATCTTTAAAATCCCGACAATCAGTTATCTCAACTGAAACATCTATCAATTTACCATAGTAATCAAATAGTCGCAATAAATAATTGATGTCACCATCATTAAAATATTTCTCAAATTTTGGTCTCCTTGCTACGGTAATAAATTCCTCTATTGATTCTTTTGAAAATATCAATTTAATCTTACCATCAAGTATTAAATTATCAATCTGGTTTAATTTCTTTGAAATCAGGAAACTTATCCAAAGATTTGTATCAAGTATTACTTTTTTACTTCTCATATCGAGCTTTTCTAACGGACTCGACCTCTGAAGTTATTTCGTCAAGTGAAGGAGCATCATCAGAATTACTCCGAAAATTATCCAGCAATTCTTTAAATTCTGATTTTACTTTTTCCTTTTTAATCCTTATTAAATCCAAGTCCGCCAAATCTTTAAGTAATGATTTAGCTTTAGGGTTTAGTATGTCAACTCGTATTGTTTCCATATTATCTCGATTTTTATCAAAGATACGAAATTTATCCATGAAAAGAGGATTCTTAGCATGCACCACAAAACATCCAAATATATGTACTTTATGTTCAAAAGGTACATATATTTCGCGTATGGCATTGGTTGAGGGTTTGTAACATACTTATTCGTACAATTACCTTCGATGAGCTCTCTTCGGTCGGTGTGACCAGGAATGAAACAAGCACAATCATTTCTGCTTACACCTGGTAGGGTTTTTTTCTAAACCATTGTATTATGATTAAATAAGAGCCGGGAATGTATAAAGATTTGTTCAACGCGTTGAATTTGTTAACTATAATGGTTACATTCCGGTATAAAAAGCATATTTTTGGTTCAAATAGAATAAATTGGTTGCATTACCCGGAAAATACAATAAGGAAGAATTAGACTGGTTCAAAGAAATATTTGATTTGTACTATGAGAATATCCGACGTTTTGGTTATTATAAAACTGGTGATATTGAGCTCGCAGATGATATTGTTCAGGATACTTTTTTAAAATTATGGGATATGCGCCAAAAAATAAACAATAAAACCATAAAAGCTTTGCTTTATACCATAGCGGCTAACTTAATAAAAAATTATTTTAAGCACCGCCAAATAAAGTACAATTTTATTAATGATACAGACAAAAACCCATTATCTGAACCTGCCGATTTTGATCTTGAACAGCAAGAGTTCAGACATTTGCTCGAAAACACCCTGGCTTCGTTGCCCGAAAATAACAGGCTGGTATTTCTAATGAACCGTGTTGAAAAATTAACTTATCATGAAATTGCTTCAAGGTTGGGTTTGAGTGTTAAAGCTGTTGAAAAAAGAATGAGCAGTGCCCTTGACACCCTGCGCGGGCAAATTAGTTATAAAATATGATGGATAAGAAAGGTAACAATAAAAAAAACAACAAAGAAGGGCTATTTGAGCAACATCTTTCCAAAGCCTTTTCAAATATGTCTGTTCCCCGCGGCATGGGAAAAGAAGCGGCATGGGAAAAGCTCGTGGATGCCCTTGAAAAAGGAAAAGAAAAAAAAGAGGGCAATACCATTCGTTTGCTAAATAAACCGTTTTTATCAGTAGCTGCATCTGTGGCCTTTATCATTCTCTCGGCCTCAATGTATTATATATTCTTTATGAAGGTTAACATATCGGCCGGCAATGCCCAATTGGTGACTTATACTTTGCCCGATCATTCCCAGGTTACCCTTAATTCTGGTTCAACCCTAAGTTTTAAAAAAAGCCGTTGGATAAAAAACAGGTTTGTTCATCTTGATGGGGAAGCGTTTTTTAATGTTTTACCGGGAAGCAGCTTCACGGTTACCACAACCAACGGATCTATCAGCGTTGTGGGAACATCGTTTAACGTGTATTCAAGAAAATCTCACTTTATTGTTAGCTGCAAAACAGGTGAAGTACGCGTTAATGTGCCGCTTGGGGGGTTCATGGCTAACCTGGAGGCCGGCAAGGGCATAAAAATTAATACAGGAAATGAAACCCTGAGCTACGAAAAGCTTGAAGGAAAATCATTAAATTCATCTGCCTGGTTATCAGGCGAATTTTATTTTGACAATACGCCGCTTGTTGAAGTATTTGAAGAGATTGAAAGACAATATGATATAAAAATATATGCAGAAGGATTAAGCCATAGGCGCTATACCGGGTATTTTAAAAAAGGTGATTTAATACAAACCCTCGATGTGGTTTGCCTGCCCATGAATTTAATCTACCAGATAAAAAACAACAAAAGTGTTTATATTGAATAGTATTTGTTGCTAAATTGTATTTGCTTATGACTACCCGCAACTGCATTGTCATTCTGGCTTTTCTGCTGTTAACCGGTAAGGCCTCCTTAGCATGCAACCCTGATATACAAAAAAACTTTCATCCCATGCCGTTGTCGGAGATATTATCTGCTTTAGCCGAACGTTGTCAGCTTAAATTTGCGTATGATCATGATCTGGTGCGGTCTGTTCTTATCGATGGTTCTGTGGATAGCGTGGCTTGTGGCGAGGCCCTGCAAACCATTCTTCAAAAAACACAGCTTTGGTACCAGTTGATAGGCGATGTATATGTAATCAAGCCCGAAAGCGATATCCCGCCAGAGGATTTAAGCAATAAATATCCGCCACCCAGGTCTTTTCATATCAAAGGACTTGTCAGGGAGGAAGATACCCGGGAGGGATTGCCTTATGCAACCTTAGTCATAGAGGGCGGCCATTGGGGGACAACAACCAACAGCGATGGATATTTTTCTTTTACCACCGGGTCTGCCGCGCCCATTTCCCTTGTGGTGGGTTATATCGGTTTCAACCCAAAAAATATACTGATAAACCCTGCCGATGTCACCGGTTTGTTAATCATAGAACTGAAAGCCCGTTACGAAGAAATTGGCCAGGTAAATATTTATACTGACCCGGCACTGGAAATGATTGCCGGGGGCATTATACCCGGCCAAACTACCATTAATGCTGCGCGGTTATCCGAAATGCCCTCGATCAGCACCCTCGATGTGATTTTCCCGTTGCAGCTGCTTCCGGGGATTGACGGAACAACTGAATCAGTATCGGGGTTAATGGTCAGGAAGTTGCCCCCCGATAAAAACCTTATTTTGTATGATGGTTTTCCTGTTTACCATATCGATCATTTCTTCGGGATGTTTTCTGCCTTTAATTCCAAGGCAATAAAAGATATACAGGTATATAAAGGGGGTTATGGCCCTTCTTTCGGAGGAAGGGTTGGCGGGGTCGTCGAAATTACCGGTAAATCAGGCGATATGAGCGGGCCCTCTTTTGATGCCGGCATAGATTTGTTAAGTGCGAATGCTTTAATAGAAACCCCCCTGGGCAAAAAGTCTTCTTTGGTGTTCTCGGCCAGAAGGTCTTTTACCGACCTCTTCCAAACCAACCTCTACAACTCGTTGTTTCAAAACATACGCTACGATGTGGAAAACAACAACCCTGACCCTCCCGGTTATTTTAATAGTGACCCTGACCAAACCTTGTTTTGTTTTTATGATGTTACCGCCAAATTAACTTTCAGACCTTCAAATCTCGATGTTCTTTCTATAAGCGCCTATCGGGGATACGACAAGGTTGATTACCAGTCTCGTCTGACAGGCCGTTTTGCTTTAGAAGATTCTGACTGGGGCAACATGGGGGCCAGTTTCAGGTGGGCACGCCAATGGACGGCCAAATACTATAGCAACCTTATCGTGGGCTTGTCGGGATACCATTTTTCTTTCTTTCGGGTTGACAGCCTCCGGCTCGAAAACACAGCGCTACAACTTGCCAATATCACCCATCGTGAACAAGACCTAAGCAATGTGCTTTCTGACCAAATCATTAACCTGAACAACCAATGGCACATAAACAAAAATAACCAGCTTGGTTTTGGCTTTTCTGCCAACTTTGTTTCAACCGCCTTTACCGATAAATATCATCAATATCTTTCAGGGAGTGTGTTGACCGATACGGCACGCCATGAAAACATCAAGGGTCCATCGCTTGCCCTGTACATTCAAAATACTTATT
Organism: Bacteroidales bacterium; assembly: GCA_046485045.1. GTDB lineage: Bacteria > Bacteroidota > Bacteroidia > Bacteroidales > UBA10428 > JAFGPL01. The sequence continues at coordinate 3,888 of JAWOHT010000241.1, read as the reverse complement.
CAGCAAACCGTGTAAAGCAATTTATGTATGGTTTGCGGACATCATACTACCATATCACCGGAAAATGGTACCACGAGCCCCGGTTATCGCTTGTTTATGAGATTATACCGGGTTTACACGGTAAAGCTTCTTATGGCAGGCATATTCAGTTTAATAACCGTATTGTTCTGGTTGACCAGAGAAACTGCCAATATTTATGGACTATGTCAGATGACCGGTCAATGCCTGTTGTCCTTTCCGGTCATGTCATTATGGGTTTGGTTTGGAAACCATTGCCGGGGATTACTATCGACCTTGAGGTGTTTAGTAAGAAAACAACCGGGATGACAGCCGTTCAAAACCTTTTGCACTTTTCCGAAACATCAGATTTACAGCAGGTAAGAAAAACTTTTCAGTACCAAAATAAAACCACCGGGGCTGAATGGCTGATTAAAAAACAAATGGGCCCTGCACAATTGTGGATGGCTTATACCATAGGAAAATCTACAGACCAGTCAGATCAGGTAAACAACCGGGTTGAATATCCTGCCATTGACGACCAGTTGCACGAACTAAAGCTTTTTGGCATTTACCGGTTGAAAGGATGGCGCTTCTCGGCAAACTGGATATATGGATCCGGAAAACGCTGGGACAGGCCTGAACCTGTAGAAAATATTGCTTTGTCTTCACACAAAAACAGCGTGCAACTTCAACCCTACCACCGTATGGACCTTGCAATAAATAAATCGTTCAACTTTAAAAAATCTACACTGAAAACAGCGATAAACCTTTTTAACATTTATAACAGAGACAACGTGTTGACCAACCAGTTTTTCCTCGTAGACAGGCCAACAGCCAGTTCCCTCTCCAATAGTTATACCCTTCAGGTAAATGAAGTGCTTGGGGGCAGCTTTTTATTTAATGTAAACCTCGATTATCGGTTTTGACTATAATTATTTTCATTTTCCGGGTAGGGTGTTTTTTTATTTGGTTGTAATATCCATAAAGGGCATCTCTAAAAACTCTGCTTCACTTCTTTCACTTTAGGAGAGGGTAAGTGAGGTGACAGAAAAAGATGTTTTTAGAGGAGCCCTAAAGAATAGAATTTAATGTTTCATTAAAAATTTTACAATCATGAAAAAATTACAAATGACAACCCTGATGGCAGCCATCGCATTATTTGCATTTATGGCAGCTTCATGCGAAAAAGAAAACGTAGAAATGACAGGCCCTGACTCCCTCAAATCGAGCTATTCTGCTGGCGATACCGTGTTTATTGATGACCCCGGACTTGCCACGGACTTGTTTTCAAACAACGGGGAACCCGAACAATCAATTTACGCTTTCACTAAGTACGATTATGACCATGGAGGCAAATTGATTAAAATGAATTATTTCAAAAACCCTGTTACGGATAATGTAAGTAACACTGACCGTCCATTTATGGTCGACGAGTTTATTTACGAAAACAACCGTTTAGGCGTAATGTTGCGCCAATACTACAACATGGAGGGCCTTGATGTGGTCACCACAATAAGAAAGACGTTGACGTATGACCGCTCAGGCAGGCTCGTGGAAATTATCACCGAGAAAACGAATGGCCAATCAGTATCCCGTAAACACGAAGTACTGGCCTACGATGAAATAGGCAACATGGTGAAAAAAGTTGTCATGGGCGAAGGCATCTCCTATTTTTATGAATACGACAAATCCAGGAGGCTAATCAGGATGACAGAATACAATAAGCCTGGAAATATACATTTTGTTTGCCATTTTACTTATGACAACCGTGACAATATTCTTTACAAAAAATTCTATTTCCCTGTGGTTTCAAATGATGGAGAGAATATTGTTAAAAGATATATCGTGAAGTTTGACTACGATGATCATCCCAGCCCCTATAAAAAAATGCGCCTTCCCTATCTTACTTTACACGAGGAAACTGACCTGTTGTCAAACAACAATTACACCAGGATAGCCACACCTGATAAAGAGGTGCTGTTTAAATATGAATACAACCTTGAAAAATTCCCGGCAGTGAGGTATACCATCCGATAAATTAAAGGGCATCTTCATAAACTGTAAACAGGTGCAATAGAAAAATCACTTTTCTGTTGCACCTGTTTCTTTATTTAGGGGTACAGAGGGTTGTTTATAGAAAGGTACCCCGATGGTTTTCCTGATATCAGTATTTTAAAAAGCTGCGTTGTTCATGAGGATAGTTTTTAACCGGTTATAAACAGGAGAGGAAATCAGTTTGAGTTGGAGTTTGAGTATTGAGGGAAAAAAAGTACAAACTTTGCAAGATAAAGACACTATGCGCGCGATGCGCAAAAGTAAAACGGGAGGCATAGGGTATACTTCATTATCAAGGTACAACGTACTTTGATGCGGGAATAGAAGCTCGTATAACCACCTCGCCCCCAATATTTTATGACCGTGTGTTGGGTGTTGGTGTTATTTTGATTTCATACTAAATATTTCAAGACATCCATAATTGCTGTCATTAATAAATCTCACAATGTCGTCTATGTAATCTATCAATATGTCAACTATGGATTGCGTTTTCAGATTTCCTGTCCTTATCCAGATTATCTTTGGTGGAAATCCATATAAGGAATTTAAATCATTAAAATCTGAGTCTTGTGTTACAATTATATAATCATTTGATTTTGCATACTCCCAAATTTCTCTATCAGGAGCATTTATCAATCCCTCTTTTTTTACAGTAGTAGAATCAGAATATTTATCAGGGATTAATTTTAAAATCTTGTGTGAGATATTTTGATCAAAAAGAAATCTCATACTGCTATTTGATATATTTTATTTTCTCTATCAGCAGCATAACTCAATGCAGCATATATATCTGTCTCTGTCAACTCGTCAAAATCATTTAAAATATCTTGAACAGACATACCTGCAGCAAGCCAACCAAGAATATCATTAACTGTTATCCTCATACCTCTAATGCATGGTTTTCCACCACGTTTTCCAGGTTCTATTGTTATAATTTGTTTATAATCTATCATATCACAATTATTTTTATAAAGATACGATTTTTATCAAATTGTTGGTATCTCTCCGAAACACTTACACCCAAACATCTAAATATATGTACTTTTTGTTCAAAAGGTACATCTATTTCGCGTATAGCATTGGTTGAGGTTTTGTTACATAGTTGTTTATACACTTGCGTTAAGAGCCATTTCAGGTTTTGTTTCATAGGCGTTCACGGGTTTTTAGAAAAACATTGTGCTGCTGCATTAAAAAAACAGTGTAATTTATAAAATATCTTTGTAAAGCTACCCTGTTCAAGGGGATAAGCGGGAATTTTGAGGCAAAGAATTGAAGCTGGCGGGCACGCGTTACACAAAAGCTAAAGGCGCGATAATGGAGGGGGCACAAGCGGGACGCGCCAGATCGGAGAGGAAATCAGTTTGAGTTGGAGTTTGAGTATTGAGGGAAAAAAAGTACAAACTATACAAGGTGAAGAAGCTACAGGAGAGGAGAGAGGGCGCAAGCGTGACGCTCAGTGTGTGTTTATTTTTCCTGTCATTTTTCTATCAATTTGCTACTTCGTTTCTGTCTGCAAGGCGTTTGGGTAGGCAAGCTCTTTGGTTGGTTTTGGTCGTGCGTTGGCTTTTTGAGCGACCAGACAATGTGCTTGACTACAAGGTGTTGGCTTATCTAAATTTATCTTTCATTAAAATTCCTTTTGCTGTTAATCTGTATTTTTGTTTGCTGCTGTTTGGTTTTCCGGGTATAGTTAACTCGATTAATCCCTCATCTAAAGCAGATTGGAGATAGTTTTTTCTAAAATTTTCTCTGTTTGCCAATTTTAATTTGTCTTGCAAATCCTGTCGTGTATGCTCTCCTGTGAATATTTTTATCAATTCTTCAACTTGCGTG
>JAWOHT010000123.1:0-36041 GCA_046485045.1 Bacteroidales bacterium | reverse complement strand
CCACTCGGGAAGTATGCAAAGAAATACTGTCTGTCTCCAGCATAAACCTGTTTGCCGTTCACGAGAATATTAAAGGATTGCCCATCAGACAGCCCCATGCAGGAAATCCAAGCGTTGATGTTACTTATATTTTTGAGGTCTGCCCAATCCGCAACGGTATAGTTGCCGCCTAGTTCAGATTGAACGGCACTTGCTAGATTGTTTCGTTCGGAATACTTTCCAGAGGTGGATTTAAAATTACTGCATGGCTGAGCATTTAAGCAAGTCACAATGCATAATAGCAAAGAAATCATTGAAATTTTTTTCATAGTAGTCAAATTTTTAGTGTTATTAATTAGAATTTTTAATCTCGGTTGCAATTTTTTATAACATATTGACAAAAATTATTCAACCAAAACTAAAACCATCTGATTCAACTGCATGAAGCGGAACTTAAAACAAATTCAAAAAAAATCATTTGGGGGCACTCCTGTCTGGAAACGTACATTTGTCGTTCAAAAAATCACGTAGTGCTGCTGCTGCCATTAGCCGTCTACTTATTAAGATTGAATCAGCTCCCTCAATTTCACTGTTATATGCAATCAAAATGGTTGAAATAAGTTTCTTGCTTAAGGCAATAGATAGTTCAAATCCCTTTCCTTCAGTATACTTATAAACCCATGCAATAATTCCAGTTTCAACATTAATAGACATGTCGGAGTCTAAATAAAAGCTATCCCAAATAATAATTTCAGGATTTCCATCTTTATCAATATCAGTAGCCCAAAATATTGGGGATTCATACTTTCTCAATGTACGCCAACCAGTTGTACTGCTAATAAGGCAAATCCCCCTGTCAGGAATATCCTCTTTCCCGGAAGAGAACCCAAAAATGATACTCCATAAACGACCACTGCCTTGCGGGCCATCAGCATGAACGAAAAGACTATAATCTTTTCCCATTAGTTTTTCCCAATTCAATTCGATTGAGTATTCACAATCAAAAACATACCCGCTCAAATCATCAAATCCCTTATCTGGGAGTGGAAGGAATTGCACCGGAGGAAAAAACAGACATTCCTTGGTTTGAGAATAAGTTTGGAAAACGAAAATGAACAGAAAAAAAGATGTTATCAAGCCTTTAAAAAAGAGTGTTTTTTTCATCGTTTTGACAATTTGGATTCCCTTAATTTCTCAATCTTTTGATTGGAAGAAGCATTTATGAATATTAAATAAAAGCAATTAGTCATTCCAACTTTTTCCCTGCAATTTATATGAATAAGATAATATTGTGAATAATTAGCTAAAAAATTTATTGAACATAGGTTTTCTTCTTAGGAAGAGCATTTTGAAAAAACCTAAGAAAACTTAATGCTACTATCTTTTATCAGAGATTCTTGGTTGATTGTTGATATTTAAATATTGAACTAATCCTTACTGCTTCCTCTTCTCAAACCCAATCACATTGGGAAGTGTGGAAGGGTAATCATTATTATCATTTTCATTAAAATTGGTCTCATAGCTACCGGCTCCTTCAATTTCGATGCCATTAAAATTGAAGTACAAAGAAGCCTCAGGGCCGCCTTCAAGATGCATGGCATTGACAATGTCAATAGGGAGTTGTATAAGGATTTTGTTGAAGTCGTGCATGGAATAAGGGGAACGTGAGAAAATAAACAGCACATTCCCTTCCCTATCCTGACCAAGGGCGGCTTCACTCCACATTTTTTCCTGCTGTGACCAACGGTTTTGAGCCGGGCTTTTTATTAACCTGAGATTCTGAATAACGGTATGATAATGGTCGATGAACTGCTGAATTTCCATTTCGTCGGTATCGATAATCCGAAATGAGGGATTGAGGCTATCTTTCGGATTGAATGCTGCCACAGAATGATACGAGGGGCTGATTCGGCGATTATTAGTGTAATCAAAGTTCTTCATATAGCCCACATTCGATTTGTAGTCGGCCTGGAACATACCTGCATTGACAGCCCCTATCAGGTTGTACTTTTCGCACCATTGCCTTGTATTTAGGTTCTGGTGGTTCATCTCTGCGGCGCTCAGCAACCTGAAAGTATAAATCTCCGGATCAATTTTTATCACTATGATTTCCGAGTTTCCATATTGTGATTTCTGCTGGGCAATAAACCGGCCAATATACAGGCCATCGTCAATATGGATCCAAGGAGAATGTTGAACTTGCAAATAGCAATTTGAAAAAAACATGCTAAAAGCAAAGCATGAGAAAGTAAGAAAGGATATCATATTTCTTAATTAAATCAGATTGAATTTATCTTCAAAAATAGATTTTTTCCTGATTCAATAAAAAAACCTGACGACTTTCATAATAAATTAAGAAGCATGTTTGCTAAAATAAAGACAGTCTTTCCAAAAAACATCCTATATCTCTGCAAAATAAAAAATTGTTTCCTACAGAAATTGATAGCCTTTATAAAAGATACCCTAACCTTGCTACAAAAAAATGATTATTTATTATATTCAGCCAAATATTCACAAGTTTAGGTGGGTTTATTTAATATATTTATCGGCGAATTAACATATTTTAACTTCACTGATCAGAATCTTTGTTTTCCTGGATTCTAAAAAAAATAAGTGCCCAGATTTTAATAATTAATTACCTGTTTTATGAAAAATACAAATAAGCCCTCAAAGCCACTAATTTCTTTCTCCTATATTTTCTTGACTCTTGTAATAAATGTAATAATTGTGGGCTGTGGCCCAAAGCCTATTGAATATAAAATTGAAGCGGATGTTTCGTCAACCTTCTGCAGTTTTAAAGACTCTGCAACCTCCTTTGAAAGAGCATCCATATTTATTGAAGCTTCTTCAGGAATGCGGGGATTTACAAACCCACCAAATCAATCGGATGATGGCTTTGTATTGAAAACAGTCCTTCCAAAGCTTGCCACTGACCTACAATCAACTGTTGCTGAAACAAGGATTGTTGTCCAAACCATGTCCAGAGAACCGATATCTTCCTCCCAACTTTTCTCCAGGTTGACCAACCGCAGTCTTTTCAGACATGGGGCATACTCTAATCTGGGTAATTATTTCCCGCAAATCATCAAAGAAACAAGAGCTAACGAATTAAGTTTTTTGATTTCTGACTGCATTTACGATGTGGTTGGAGCTGAAAATCTGGCAAAACAGCGCGAAGTAACTGATTTAATATATAGCTCGCTTGAAAGCAAGAATTGGCTGGCAGCAATGGTCTTCGTATTTCATAGTGAATTTGATGGCGATTGGTATTATGATATGACCACTCACAACAGGCCGTTTAATGGCAGGGAAATAACACTAAAAAATCGTCCATTTTATGTTTGGGTATTTGGATCGCAGCAAAATCTTCGTGAATTTTCAGAAAAAAATATTATTGCAGATTACGATCATGTGTTCTCCTATGGAATGTATCCTGAAGATTCTCCAAATTTTGAGTTAATAAAGGCATACAAAACAGGCAAGGTTGCCGTATTGAGTGATAACCGATTTGTGGCCCATAAGCCAAAATCTGGAGATGTTTTTAAGTTTCTCCTGGGAGTTGACCTTTCAAAGTATTCAACAGCCATGCAGGATACTTCTTTCCTGAATCAAAACTTGGTCCTTGATAAGCCATACTTAAGAGAGGTTATTCGTTTTAAATCATTCAAAGTTGATGGATATTCTTCTTCTCTTGAGAGGGTTGGCAACCGCGTAAAGCTTGCTTTGGATAAAGAGCTAAACCCTTTCACCCATGTAATTGAGATTGAAATAAACAGCATTAATGAAATTCCTGATCAAACCTTCAAAATTTCGTTAACAAACAGAGAGCCAGCCTGGATCCAAAATATTTACTTACGAAACGATATTGGACTTAGTCCTGAGGAACTCGAAGGGAAAACGCCTTTGTTCCATTTGGTTTCAAAAGCCTTCTCTGACAAATATCTAAGCGAAGAATGCAGCCTTTTTCAAATAGTTCTAACCAAAAAAAACTAGCAAAATGGGATTCCTTTATGATTTCTGGTTTACTCCTGAAGAATATGAATTGTTTGTTTTTTCTTATGGGTTTCTTGCAGGAGCGTTGATTTTAATATTCTCAACATTAATTGTTTCTTCCATTTATTATTTGTGGTTGGGAAGAGTAACTGACAGTTTTTCAAGAATTGGAAAATGGTTCTTGTTTGGAATTATCAACTCAATATTGATACTGATTCTGTGTATTTCCATAATTGGTTTCAGAATCGGTGAATATACCCAACTTTCTGCAATTCATATTGACATCTGGATGTTTTCCATTGTGAATGGATTAATTTATGGGTTCATTTTTTATCTGATTGTTTCCATTTTAATGAACAATTTCAGCAAGTATTCAAAGTATATTCCCTTCAATGTTTTCAAATAAACTACTCAGCCATGTCTAAAATGTATGTGTTTGCCATTGGGGGCACTGGAACCAGGGTATTAAAATCCCTTGTCATGTTATTGGCGGCTGGATTGCCTTCAGACGTCGATGAAATAGTGCCAATGATCATTGATACAGATATAAATAATGGGGATCTGGAACGATTCAGAAGAATTCACAATGATTATGAAAGAATTCATTCTGCCTGTTATCAAAACATGTCCAGTTCGATGTTCAAAGACCGGTTCTTCAGAACCAAGATTTCAAAACCCAAAGAAATAAGTATCAGTGGAACCAGTTTTGGCACCTTAGGCGACATGATCGACTACAATGGGCTTAATGCCAGTGGACACAAAGAAACAAAATTGCTGATCGACCTATTGTTTGACAAGGATGTAATGAAAATGAAGCTTGAAAAAGGTTTCATGGGAAATCCCAATGTTGGCAGCATTGTTTTAAAACATGTTATTAACTCCCAGGGCTTCAGAGATTTCACTCAAGATTTTAGGCAGGGAGACAGAATATTTATTATTAATTCCATTTTCGGAGGTACCGGAGCAGCGGGATTTCCTTTACTGCTTAAGTTGTTTCGCGACAACCAAAGCACAATTAACAACATTGGATTAATTAACAATAGCATAATTGGAGCGGTAACCGTACTCCCCTATTTTGAGGTCGATGTTACCAAATTTCAATCTGGCGAAAGCGCCATTAACTCTGATACCTTCATTACCAAAACAAAGGCCGCTTTGTCATATTACGACAGGCATGTTGGGCACCTGATCAATGCTCTGTTTTATATTGGAGACACCCAGAGAAGCAACTTTGAAAACTTCGATGGTGGCCCGAGCCAGAAAAATCCAAGCAACTTTATTGAATTTGCCAGTGCCCTGGCAATTTTGCACTTTGCTAACTTTGAAAAGGAGGCAAAGGAAGCAACCCAGCTTTCCTTCCCTTCACAATACTTTGAGTTTGGAATTGACAGAGACTTGGACCTGTTTAACTTGAACCACCTTAAAAAAACCAATGCACATCTAATGAAGCAACTAGTTGCCTTTAAATACCTCTCTGTGTATTTATCAAATTTCCTTAAGGCAGCCATTGATAATAAAAAACTTGCATGGAGAAATGAGCTTGGAATTCCTGATTCTTATGACAAAAATCAGTTCGTTAAACATTTAAAGAGCTTCTGCAATGTGCATTTTTTCAACTACCTCATGGAGCTTTCATGGGAGAAACAAGGCAGAAAGTTCGCTCCTTTTAACCTTTATCTCGATGCGACCGTTCAGGATAACAACGAAGAAATAAAGGATCCGCCCATTCTGGACCTAAATAATGACAAACTTTTTAGTCTTGTTAATGAGATTCCTGCACGTCGCAAGGATTCACTTTTAAAGAAGGATTCAATAAAATTCGACCAGATAATTTCAGATGTTGCGGTAGGCGCAAAAGAAGATGATTATTCAACAACCGATCTGAAATTTCTGGATGTTTTATCCAGGGCAATGTATCAAGTTTTTGACGAACGTTTTAAGTTTTAAATTATGGCACACAAACTTAGTCTGATCTCCGGTCAAATAATAACTGATTGTCTTTGGAATCAGTTTAATGATAATCCTTATAATGAGGAAAGAATTGCTCAGATTCGGGACAACATTGGAGACGTCGAGGTACCGGTAACCTCAATTCCTTCTCCATTTGCTAGAATGCACTTGTTTGAAACCGCATTCAAATATGTAAATGAGCAATACTCAGTTTTAAAACAGGAAAAAGCGTTAAATGGCAGAACCACGTTTCACCGTTTAATTTCTGAATGCTTGGATGTTTTTGAATTACTTTACTTCTTTGAAGAGCTTCAGCTTTCGTCCAAACTTAAAATTATTTCCTGGAACACAAGTAAGCTCAGGGCTTTGCAGGAATCATCAAAGATTGGCCAGAAAATTTTTGCTGAGGTTTTCCAATTATATATTTCAAATTACAATAAAGACCCAAGATACCTTGAAAATGGAATTGAGAATCCATTCAACCAGATCAATATTTTACTATACAACAATACTGTTTTCGCAGGGACCTCGCCTTTTACCGGGTTTTACACAACCTCCAACGAATTCCCTGAAGGCTTAAAAAATAAAGAAGGGATTGAGTTTTTCGGATTTCCCAGACCGCTGTACAAAAGAAATCTGGAGTTTCAAAAATTCATTAACCTTTTATTCGAGTCAAATTCAAAATTAATTCAGTCTTTCCCTTCTGTTTACAGCTATATCAGAATAAACAGAGGATTGGTATCCGATAGGAATCTAGTTCAATACCTTGGTGAGTTAAATACCGGCGAACACCTGGAGGATATTAACTCCTTCCCAATCCTTTATGTGAATCAAACGGCACTCCCAATATTACCTGAAATTCAATTTCGCTGCAAACAGTTTTCAGCTGTTGACTCAGTAAATGAAATAAAAAACAGTGACTTTGTAATAAAAACCTCAAAGGCTTTAAGTCAGCCACCCCTGGCGTTGTCGAACGACGCACATAAAAACCCACATTGGAAGTATTTATTCGGCAAACCCTTGGATGAAACCATAATTGTTCCGGACCACGATCCCAATGAATATTCAAAAAGAACTTTGCCCGGGTTTGATCATTATCCTTACCCTTATATCATTCGAAATGACTTCCTGTCAAAGTATATTATCGAACTGCCTTACGAGGTAAATAGTGAAGATTTTTGGATGGGTGGCGAAGGGAAGGTTGCACCAAACGTCCTTTTACCCATTAAACCAGATTATTTCAGATTTTTTACTATTGAAGACCTGAAGAGGAATCTTACCATAACCAAACTGGATTCCACCGGTTCCATCCATGTTACCCTTGACATACCCACCCAAAACTCGAAAATTCGTTTTGAGAGGCTTTATAACCGGGTTAACCCGCAGAACCTGGACAGCGAGGCCAATGGGGCAATAATCCCCGCACATTTTTATTTGGGGATCTACCCATTCTTTAAAGTAAAAGACATTAAGTATAATGACCTTTATAAGATTTCCATATTTAATGACGATAGCATAAAAGTTGACTGCACTTTTTACCGCGAGAACAATATTAAGAATGACCTGATTCAGGTTCCAATTACTGATATTTTTGTCAGAACCCGGGAGGCTGAAGGTCTTGGTATGGTGTCAAAATACATTGAGCTATCCCGTGCAAACGATGAGGAGCTGAAAGATATCCGATTCGATTTTTTCTCCGTTAACCTGGCAGTTGACGGGCTCGAAATTCAGGGGACCGTAATTCCGCTCCTACACGAGATAAGTAACCTATCCGAATCGGATGCAACCCTTGCATACGACATAGGTACAAGCAACTCGTATGTTGCAGCTTCAGTGAAAGGTGGAGTAGGTACTTTGTCAACCTATACAGAAGGTGCCCAAAGAAAGTATTTCCATTTGACCATGCTGCATAAACCCATCAAGGATCGTGATGAGATAAAGGGTTCTAGTCAATACGACATTAACTCAAGACATGACCTGCGATTCAGACCATTACAGATGAATGAGTTTATGCCCACAATCGTTGGCAACGGGTCAGAATTTAATTTTCCAATCCGAACGATTATTAATCAGGATAATGATTGCGATGCAGCAAACGAATCTAATGTCAGGGTTCTTTCATCCATAAATATACCGTTTGCTTTTGGAACAGAAAGTCTTCGCAATGAATTTGACAATGCTCACTCAAACCTGAAATGGGAAATTACAGACATTCATAATCAGGCTGCCAGGAACCGCCTCAAGGCCTTTATTGAGCAAATGGCCTTAATGGGACGAAATAAGATTCTAAGTGAAGGCATAAGCCCAGCCAGAACAAATGTTCTTTGGTTTAAGCCGTTAAGCATGTCAAGCCAGCAAACAACCCTTTTCGAAAACTATTGGAAAGAGTATTATATAAAATATTTTTCCAAAAATTTTGAGAGTAATAAACTGTACAATGTTACCGAATCATGGGCTCCATTTTATAGCTATGATAAAGGGTTTGGGGCTGGAAAGTATTTTGTAAATATTGACATCGGGGGAGGAACAACCGACATCCTGGCCTTCATAAACAATGAACCCCGGCTTACCAGCTCTTTTCGGTTTGCAGGAAACAATCTGTTTGACAATGGTTTAATATTCGACCATGGCAAATCGGGTGCAGGCCTTAAGAAAGACAATGGTTTTGCTGTTCATTATGCAAAAGTGATGGAGAAAGTATTTGAGGACAACCAGGAAGAAGATCTTTTGAGGATCCTGAGGTATATTCTTGCAAGCAACGAGCTAAAATCTCAAGACCTGATTAGCTTCTTTTTCGGAGTAAAAGGATTTTCCGATTTACTTAAACTTGACAAAGACTTTGCCTTATTGTTCCTTTTGCACAACGCAGCCATCTTTTACCACTCGGCTCAGATTTTAAAGGCATCATATCCAGAGGCCGTTCCAAATTATATTGGATTAAGTGGGAATGGTGCAAAACTTTTGGAAATCCCAAACAAAAACAACGATTTAAACCGGCCAAGGGGAATCAGCAGCATGGTTGGTTATATCTTCCAATATGTATTTGGGTTAAGTCAGAAACCAGAAATTAAACTTCACATGCTTAGCAATCCAAAAGAGTCCACTGCTATAGGGGGCATTAAAGGTTTGCAGCAGATCCTTGACAGGCCTACGGCAGATCAGGATAATTTCTTCATTGCGGTTGGCGATGAGAAAACAATCTTTCACAACAGTGATTTTGATGCCAAAAAGAAATATTCTTTAAAAAACATCAGAGAACAGAATCTTTTTATTGATGATATTGCCCAGAACTACAAAGGCTTTATTGAGTATTTCTTTGACAGGTTGTGGCTCGAATGTGATTTGCCAAACAACTTTGGGGTGGATAAAAGTTTTAATACCGAAAAACTTGCAGCGTATTTTTCAAATGAAACCAACCTGAAAAGTGTACTGAGTTCAATCATTAACCACAAAATGGATGTGGAAAAAGACCAGTATTTAACAGAATCTCTGTTTTTTACGCCACTCCATGCATACCTGTATGACTTTTCAAAGATCATCGCTGACGAAAATGAGTTAAACAGATTTAAAGGAAACTAAACAATGGAAAGAAACACTTCAAATAGAGCCATCATCCTTGGGCTAATCTTTTTATTAATATTCCCTGCATTAAAAGTAAAGGGTCAGGAACAATTTGTCGATTCACTTAAAGGCTTTCGTCTTTTTTATGAAAAAGCTGACACCTTGATCATCTTGCTTGCCAATGAACTTGATCCTGAAGTAATGAATGAATTTGACCCAATTCAGGTAAATTATTTCCAGCGAATAGAGAAGGACCTTCCAGATCAGCTAAAAACACACATTGAAGCCCAAAACAGGAAGGATTCGAACATCTATTTATTGGTCGACTCACTTGATAAACAAAAAGGGAAGTATCGTGGCAGGAGAGAAAATAAACCAATTTTACTTGAAAATGTTAGCCCAGCCTGGGCAAGTTTTTTATCTGATGCCCAGAATATTGTCAACCATTATTTTCCTGATCAGGATAATCCATTGTTAATCTCTGGCATTAATGACCTTCCTACATTCAGGGATATTAATAAAAATCCATATGACGTTTCAATTGGCTTAGATTCCGAATCCAATGACCAGAGAAAAGAACCAAAGAAAACGATATTCTCCACTAATAATATTCTTTTGGCTGTACTTCTGCTTCTTATCCTTGTGTTATTCTTTCTTTTTCTAAAGACTTCAGGAAAAATTAAAGAATTAAAAAATGACCACCGGATTTGGAGGAGCAAAATCGAGTCAAAATTTGCTGGCTTTGAGGATAGAATTAATGCCATTAAGGCCAACAATGAATCCAGATACTCTGGTATTGACAGGCAAATGCAAGCTTTAAAGGACAGTTTTGGTACTGTTCAGCGCGACATGGCTGCTTTAAGAAAAAACAACCAGGGAGGAGTGATTGAGGAACCTGGTTTAAATCCCCCAATGCCAGAACCACCACCAAAGAAAACCATCTCCTATTTTATGCCAAATGCTGACCAAGGAGGATTCTTCTGGGATGATAAAAAAACCACTTACCAGGAAAACGGTTCGGTTTTTCAGCTTGAGGTTGATCCACAAAACCCAAATTACGCCTCATTTACCCTGCTTGTAGAGAACGAAAAAGTGGTTAAAAATGCTGTTACCAACCCCTCTTATCTGAAGCCCGTTTGCCAGATTGAAAACATTGATGCCGGCGGGAGGAATATTTCAATAATTAAACCTGGACAGCTTCGTCTGAATCAGGACAAATGGGTTATTGCTGATGGCAACAAACTGGTGATTAAGTTTTATTAAGAATTTGAAATAAACTGGTTATGACATCCTCATTTTTTAATTTCCTGCAGATTGCTATCTGGGGCATTCTTTTTTTGCTGATTTATGCCGTGTACAGAATGAATCTCTTAATGAAAAAATACGCTGACGTACAAAGGCAATTCACGGGAGAGCAATTCCAAAAGATCGTTGAATCCTCCGACGAGGCCACCGAACTTATACTAACTCACTCGAAAAAACTCAACAGCGACATTAAAAATGATTTTCTGAAAACCCTTAAAGAAATACAAGGCGCTGTCAATCTTATTGAGGTTAAAATGGAATCTTCTTTTGATGACATCAACCGGGAGTCCCAAAAAGCGTTTAACTCAGTTGAGCATACCAACAGCACCATTAAAAACCAAATGGATAGATTCATTGCTGAACTTAAAAGATCTTTTGACCAGCAATATATTTATTTTAAGGACACGAATCAAAAACTTCAGAAAACCCTTGAATCAATTGAGGAAACAAACAAGGGTTCTATGAAACTGGCTGAGATCGGTCAGAAAAACAATGAAAAACTCGAACAGGTTTCTGATAAAACCAAAGAACTGGTTTCCCGGCACGAGATTACTATTGACAAATATTTGAATTCATTTGAACAAGGCGTAAATTCAATGAATGCCAACTACAAGGAGAATATTGATCAATTAAATGCGCAAAGTGAGATAAAAGTTTCTGAGTTAACAAGTGTCTTCATGGATCAAATTGAGAAGAGCACCAAAGTTCTTTGTGAGGACATTGTCAAAATCAGGGAGTATTCACTGAAATCCATTGATGAAATTACGGAAAAGAATAAAAGCCAGCTTACTGACCTTATGGAAGGAAACAAGCTTTTAGGTCTTTTTAACCAAAACGCCCAGCTGAATGATCAGTTAAAAAGCCTGACAGAAGAAAACAAGAAACGTTCGGATGCATCTTTCGAAAAATTCAACCAGAAAATAAAAGAACTCGAAGAGGTAATTCAATCAAATTCTAATAAGAAGAGAGGCTTTTTTGGATGAGAAGAATAACGATTCACCTTACAATTTTCTTACTCTTGGGCCTTTTATTGGGTTGCGGCAAAAAGGATTTAAGAAAAGATTATTTTTCCATTTCACAAGTTATATCGGGTAATCAGTTTAAGCTTCGCAATGGCTACGAGGTTATTCTCATTGGGATTGAACATAACCAGGCCACTTTTGAATTCTTGAAGCGATATGAAAATCAGGGAAAAGTTAGGTTTGTTTTCGACAAACAATCCCCCAGGCAAATCCTTTCACCAAAATCAAAAATAAAATTAATCCACGCATATGTAGTTGACTCTGATGGGGTTTGTTTGAATTCAGAAATGCTGAGAAAAAACCTTTCAAAAATCCCGCTTCCCCAGCCATTTCTTACTGATAGCATTAACATCTATTACTCTTACATCAACCAAACATCAAGAGAAATATCTCCCCCTGGCCCTGATCTTCCGGAGGAAGAAATGGTTGAGCCCAACCAGATCGAAAAGTTTATGAAAGATTTAATTACTGCAAGCGATTTCATGAATCCAGTTACACGGGACTATGCTGTAAAAATTGCCGGCAGGCACTCAGGCCCTTTTAACATAAATCAGGCCTGCGGCTTATTTACAGATCTTATGAATAAGTGGAATTATGTAAATGACCCCAAAGGATCGGAGTTTTTTTCAACAGCCTCAAACACAATAGAGCGGACAAATTTTAGCGGCGATTGCGATGATTTTGCCATTTTGATGTACTCACTTTTGACGGCCATTGGCGGGAGGGCAAGGATAATATTTGCTCTTGGAGAGCAATCGGGGCACGCTTATGCCGAATTGGATATTTCTCAGTTTGGGGTGGAAAAAACACATTCTTTTATTAAAAATTTTTACCGAAATGATTTCCCTGTCCAAACAATAAATTTTGTAAGGGAAAGAGATGGTTCAGTATGGTTAAATATGGACTACTGGGCATTGCACCCCGGTGGACCTTATATCAATTACAACGACCGGATAAAATTTTATCCGAATGAAAACAAGTTTGATATTCAATAGTTAGTCAAATTGCTTTCAGGTTTTTCGGCAGGGATTAATCGCCAAACAAGCATTTAAGATTAGGTTTTCAAAAAAGGAGTCGCCATGAGTTCTAAATTTCCCTTTTACAACAGGAAGTCTGAATTAGATGACCTGAAAAACCTGTTTGACAATACGGTTGTAAGAAAAAAATCAAATTTGTGCCTTCTGATTAAAGGGAAGGAGGGTGTTGGTAAATCAAGATTGGTTGAAGAACTTTTTAAAACAATTACAAAAGAAGTTGATATCATTTCCTTGATCCCAAACTTCAGACCTGAAAAAAACATAATTGAGTTCACGTGTACGGAAAACTCCAGACCATATGCTCCTTTCATAAGAATTGCGGAAAGCGTAAAAAGCCGGGACAAGCTTTTTAATGCAATAATTAAGGCCGTTAGGATTGTTACAGCCTTTTTTAACATTAACGAAGTATTAAGATCACTTGAGGAATTTGTTGATGCCGTCAAGAATGACGATAATGAAGAGGAAATAAAGAAAAAAGAAATAAAAATCCATAATAGTTATGTCAAGTTCATCAATAAGTCCTCAAGTAAAACACCATTAGTAATTTACATTAAACAATCGCAGTTTATTGATGAATATTCTTTAAAATTAATCAGGCGGCTTACTGACCAATCCAATCCAATGTGGGGGGCAATAATTCTTGAGGAAGACACAGGTGATATGCGGGAGGACATCTATAATCTGATCAATAAGTTGGTTGTTGAACGGAGAATATCTGTTCTTCATATTTCTGCATTAAGCAAAGGATTTCCTGCTGAACTTTTGAACGAGCGCTTTGGTGAAGGATTTATTAACCCCGAGGAAAACGATATTTTATATGCCATTTCAGAAGGCAGACCAGGAAAGTTAATAGACTTTATTGAGAAGAGATGTTTTCCTGAAGGGTGGATATTTAACAGGAATGAGAAGTGGCAGAAAACCGAAGGCTTTCTGGAAAAAATCAAACCTGCTGAGCAAAAACTAATTGAACTCATTATTTCATTGTTTGAGGATAATGAATTATCTGAAAGCGAATACAGGTTAATCCAGAAAATGAGAAATCTCTGGGGACTGAGCAAGACCATGGTTTCTTTCAATACAAATATGGTCGTTGAAATAATGGATGCTGGATATAAGATTTTACTCAACTTGGGTCCTGGAATTGTTAGTAAAAATAGTTTTGTTGTTGCAGATGAATCAAATCGTCGATTTATTTTAGAATACCTGCCTGTTGAAGAGAATTTCCCTGAAACAATTTTGCGTCGTGATATCTCTCATAAGTTTTTGCTTGAGGCCAGAGAAATAAAGTCTAGTAAAAACGGGTTGTTTTTTATTTGGGATTATTATGAAAGCAAAAAAACAAGAGAAGCTTTTATCGGAAAGCAAGAATTAAAAATCGCAAAGATTATTCAAAAATTTAAAAGCCTAGCTTCAGCTTTAAGTGAATTACACAACCAAAACATTACCCACGGATACATAAGGCCAGAATCAATCATTGAGTCTGATGAAAACAGATACCTGCTGGCATCATTTCATAGCGAAATTTTTAAAAACCAGAGGATTGCCCAGTTGTTGAATTCCAAGGAAAGACTTAATTATTTAAGTCCTGAAATACTAAAAGGAGGTGAAACCGACATACAAGGCGACATTTATAGTTTTGGGGTCCTGTTTTATGAAGAACTGGCCAATCACCTGCCATATTATGGAAGGACAAAAACCGAACTATTAAACTCGATTAATAATGATGAAGTGGCTTTTGATAGTCACCTTTCAGTATTTATTTCTCCAGATCTAAAAAAAGTAATAAAAAAATGCCTGTCTTCTAATCCCGAGGACCGCTTCAAAAACGCCATCGAGTTGCAAAATGAGCTGAACAAAATAAGCAGTGAAATAGTAACTCAGCCCACGATAACGGAACCAAAACAAGAAATCAAAGCCAAGCAAAGCAACAAAAAATGGAAAATTGCAGCAGTCATTGCTTTCTTAATTATCATTACTGCTGGAGCGTTTTTTGGTTTAACAAACAATCAAACACAAGAAATCAGGGATGCCATCGTTTTGGACATCAGCAAAAATTCTACAATAGATGGCGTGTTTGATGCTGAATTACTGGAATATTTGCTTACTTATGACCTTTTGCAAAGTAGTCCAAAGCTGATTACAAATAAATCGGATTTTCAAAGTTTTTTCTCCAGAAATAATATTCCGGCGATCCATGCAAAGGTTAGCCTTGAAACAAAAGGGTTTAGCTATAAGATAAATGTTCGGGTCAGGAATAATCTGAGTAAAAAGGAACGCAAGAAGCAGTTTGAAGCGCAGCACCAGGTCGAACTTCTCCACCGCGACATGTTCGCCATTAGCGAATTCATTACTGATTCCACCAGAACCAATAACTATTCCCTTACTGGTCAATGGGAGGCATTTTCTGATTTTTATAACGGAGAGAAGGCCTGGGCAAGTTTAAATAAAAATGATGCTAAAAGATATTTTCAAAATGCGTTTCAGCGCGATCCGAACTTTTTGTTAGCCAAGCTCAGGCTTGCTGAAGTATTATTTTTTGAAGGAAATGATTTTGACGCCAGGGTGCTAACCGAGAACATCCTTGAAAAAAGCAGCTCTCTTAGCAAAGTAGATTCAATCAAAACATTGGCACTTTTCAACCGGCTCTCAGGTAACCTTTTCGAAGCAGTAAAAAATTATCAAACTTTGATAAGTCGCACGCCATACAGCAAAGACCTGTATTATGAGCTGGCCGAAACATTTTTTCAATTAAGGGATATAGAAAATGCAAAAGAATATTATCTGAAATGCCTTGAGTTAGCGCCGGATTTTGCTCCGGCTATTAATCACCTTGCTTATTGCTACTCGCACATGGGGGATCACGATAAAGCCCTGGAATTATTTGAGAAATACCTTCAGATAGAGCTTACGGCAAATGCTTATGACAGCTATGGAGATGGATTAATGGCAAGGGGGGAAAGTGATAAGGCAATTGAAGCTAAGAAAAAGGGAATATCGCTCGACCCCTCTTTAGATTATTTATATAGCAGCCTTGCCTATATTCAAAAGAGAGTCGGCATGTTCGAAGATGCCCGGGAGAATTTATCAACACATTTCGGAATGCAAACCACACCCCAAACTCAGGCGCTCGGGTTAACGAATAAAGCATATCTGCTTTTCATTGAAGGAGATATTGCCCAATCGCTTGAACTGTGCCTTGAAGCAAAAAACCTTTACGACGTTGATGATATCGTTTCAGGAAATCACAGGCTTCATTGGTTGCTGGCTCGAATCTACATTTTACAGGGAAATATTTCTGAGGCCCAAAATGAATTTTTCAGAATGGACAGCCTTATTCTGGCAAATGGAATCAACCCACAGAATTATAATGAAATATTGAAATTCCATAAACATTTGGAAGTTTTATTGGACAACTCTAAAATTGAAGAAATAAGCAATTATTTCGACCACTACATTAACTATAAGATAAAAGACTGGGGTTCACCTTATGATCTTGCCTATTTCAATACCGAATTAGGCATTCTAAGTATGCGGTTAGGTCAAACCGAGGAAGCAATTGAACGGTTTAAGAAAGCAATTGATTACAATTCAAGTTATGCCTATGCAAACTACTACCTTGCCCAGATCTATTCTGACCTGAATGAAGAGGAGCTTGCTTCAAAACATTCTGACCGGTTTGAAGAGACCTGGAAAGGAAGTGAAATTTCGTTGCTAAATCATTAACTTTAAAGGGGTTCTACATCCTATTTTTTTTGGACACCTTTTTTGGGGAAAAATTTTATAAAAAACACAACAATTTGGTTATTATTGTTAGGGTTGTGTTACACTTGGTGTTTACTCCTTAGCGGTACCTTACCGAAGGAGGTGGAAGTTCAATGTTATATTCTGTAGTGGTCTAAAAAATTTGGACAGGAATTTATAAACCTTTAAATTTCTGTCATGAAAAAAACCAGAAGAAAATTCAGTGCAGCATTCAAAACCAAAGTGGTTCTTGAGGCTATTAAAGAGCGATACACCTTAAGTGAACTGGCTCAGCAGTATGATCTTCATCCAAACCAGATTGCCCTTTGGAAGAAGGAGTTCTAAGAGCATGCCGAGAAGGTTTTCGTAAATCCCCAAAAAGATCGCACCCAGTCAGATCAGGAGAAAGAGCGCCAGGAGCTTTTTCGCCAGATTGGCCATTTAAAGGTTGAGAATGATTGGTTAGAAAAAAAGTTGATATGATCCCCCTGGCAGAGCGTAAAGGATTGGTTGACTCAGCCGATAGGCATTTCATCATATGCCAGCAGTGCGAGTTGCTGTCCATAAACCGGAGCACGCTTTACTATACCCCTTCAACAGCCCCCTTGGGTGATTTAGCTATTATGCAAACCATGGATGAGCTGTACATTGAAGACCCAACCCGGGGAACACGTCGTATGGCTAAAGCGTTACAAAAAAAAGGGTATGATATTGGGCGCTACAAAGTACGCACCCTGATGCGGATCATGCGCCTGAAAACTATCTACTGCAGACCAAAAACCACTGTAATAGACCCAGCAAAATACAAATACCCCTAATTGCTGCGCAATCTGCCAATTACACGAGCCAATCAGGTCTGGGCTTTGGATATCACCTACATACCTATGCCCCGCGGATTTATGTATATGGTTGCCATAATGGACTTGCACTGCCGGTTTATTGTTGGCTGGAGTTTGTCAAATACCATGGAGGCTGAATGGGTTGTAAATACCCTTAGACAAGCAGTAGCAAGATTTGGCAGGCCCGAGATCATCAACTCAGATCAGGGTAGCCAGTTCACTTCAGACGCCTACATCGGGTATGTAAAAAGCCTTGAAACGGTGAAAATCTCAATGGATGGAAAAGGAAGAGCCACCGATAACGCTTTCATTGAGCGTTTCTTCCGGACCATAAAATACGACAAAATCTACCTGGAAATGCCTGAAAACGGAGTTTCTTTGCAAAAATGCTGCGAAGGTTTTATTAACTTTTACAACATGAAAAGAGAACACTCCGAATTGGCCTACAACCCGCCTGCAGAACGGTATCTGACGGCAGCCTAAAAAAGAAACTAACATTGCTGAAAGTTATGAGTCTCCCCCAGACCCCCTCATTTAACAAAACAATTAACTTTGAAGAAAAACCTGTCCGAAGACTTTAGACCACTTCACCGTTATTTTTAAACTTGCCGATTGATGTTTAAATTATTGATTTTCTCATTTTGGTCATCTTTTAGGTGGTAGCACTCCAATCCAAACTAAATATCCACTTAAAATCATAGCTGACCCTACAATAATCGCTGGGGTTTCTTCAAGGCTCAAACCAATAATTAAAAGAAGTAAGCCAACAACACCTATTGCAGTACCTGTCACTTCCCCACCAAAAGAATAATTGTATTTTTTCGTTTCAACCACTTCTTGTGGTCCAAATACCATAAAATGTTTTAATTGGTTTTTGAAATCTGTGTAATTATCAAATGTAATTCCATGGTTGGCACCAATGTTTAGCTGATCAATCGTTTGGTAATTAATGTTTAAACAATTTGAAAGACTTATACATCGGTGGCTTTTTAAAAAACTGAATTCAGAAATGTCGCTGTCCGTGAGAAGTTTGAAACTCTGTGAAAAACAACCTAGGCAAGCAAAAAATAAAACGGAGAAACAAAGCATTTTCATAACAAAAGATTTTAAGACAAGATTTAAACAAAAAATTAATTCAGGTTAACGTGTTGTGCGATTGAAAAAAACTGAATAAACCGGTTGGTTAAAATAAATTCTCGGGCAAGAGAATTCTCATTTGGCCTTCTGTCAAAACACATCCTTAAAACGTTAAAGTATCTTTCATAACTTATTTTTGACTGATGGAAGTCCTCACTTAAAATTAACTTTTCTTTCTCTTCCAAATTAAAATTGAAAGAATGCCTTCCGATTGTGATAATAGGAAATAGGAATACAACCACTAAAAAAAATAGAATTTTTTTCTTCATTGTTAAGATCTTTTGTAATTACTTTTTAAGCCATTATTACTATCTTCTTGAATTAATTAGACTATTTACAATATCCAATGCTTCCTTTGCGCCTTCATTAACAGGAAGTGCTCTGTCACTTTGATTTGCTATTAATGCTAACCTTTCAAGCGCAACAAAATTTACTTGATAACTAAGAGTTAAATTGTTTCCTCTTAGGGTTTGGCTTATCGCATCTCGGAAACCCCTCTCATATACACCTTGTTAATCTTCTGTGAATTGGAACACCCGCTACCTTTCCCGAAATAGGCTCAGTTAAACCAGTAAAAGCAAAGCCTTCATAGCTGCATTGCTGGCATATTGTCTAATTGTTCTAGAATCGCCTTTCATCTGGTTAACTTCATAATGAATAAATCCAATATGCATAATTTAACCAAGTCTCAGCGTGCTTTTATAAACACTTTGGGTTTTTCCCGGAAAAGCAAAAGCGAAGAAAAAAAGAATCAAAACAAT
Organism: Bacteroidales bacterium; assembly: GCA_046485045.1. GTDB lineage: Bacteria > Bacteroidota > Bacteroidia > Bacteroidales > UBA10428 > JAFGPL01. Next base: position 16,716 of record JAWOHT010000123.1, on the reverse strand, counting down.
CAGTTTTATTATGATAAATTTAAGTTTGACAATTTTGAGAATTGCATGCAAGTTATGAATTCTTTCAAATAAACGCCATAATTACATTAATTAAACAAAAAAGTTCTTTTTTTTTTATTCAAAGATATTGTTTTCTGTAGGAAAGGTTCAAATCTATTTAGCAGTAAAAATAATTCTTAATAGTTTCTAACCTAATTTAGAACCATTCCAGATTTTGCTCTAGGGCGGAAAAAGCTTCCTTTTTATGGGGTTAAAATTTCATTAAACCTTATATTTGGTGGCAGGAATATGAAAACCATCAAATTATAAGGACATAAGGACCAAGGAAAGTTTATTCAGAGTAATCATGGCGGCTGGCCGTTTTGTTCGGGGCGGCTATCGTGATTTTTTCGATGTGCGTGTGCGCCGCCTTGCCCGCAAGTGCTACCTTGAAAAAGATGGGGTGGAGTTCGAGTTTTGTATTCCGATTACCAGAATTTGGGAGCTATTGAGGAGGTTATAAAAAAAGGCGCTCTCGCGCCTTTTTTCATTTCATGGATGCAATTGTTTTTTTGGGGTAGAGACATGATGCATCGTGTCTCTACGTCGCGTCCATGAGCTCTGTGGCAAAACTGCCACCACGATCGCCCCGGGTGCTTAGCTTCGTTGGGCAACCCAGGGCTACTTTTTGTTGACCCCAAGGGGTAATGAACCCTTTGCCCCATGCCCTTTACTTTCTGCCTTTATCTCACGTATTTGAAGGTAAGGCGGTAGTGGCTGGTATTTTCTTTTTCAAGGGCATCAAAGCCAATACTCCCAGTAAAAATTTCTTTCAGATCATTTTTTTAGAACACCAGTAGTTTCTCAAAGTCATTCTCTGTAGGAATCCGCCAACCAGAGGGGCAAAAAACATTATTAGCTGCGAACCATTTATAGATCCTGACGTAAGTGTTGCAGTTATTGTTGACATCGCCATAACGGTTTGCAGCTATGCCCAGTAGCCGTCTTGAGTGCTTCTTCACTGTCACCCGCTACAAATCTTCTGCGGTACTCTGATGTTTCAATCTGCTCTTTCATAGGCAATTGGGCATAGGTGCTGTTACCAGCTGTGCTTTATTATTTTTCTGTTTTTTTACTTTTTTCAAACTCTTCATGAATTTTTTTCAAGGTCAAGTCAAATGCTGATGCTCTTGTATGAAATATGTAAAGGATACTATCATGTTGTAATGTAAAAGACGCAGTATTAAAATAAACCATGTGCTTAATTTTATTAATTTGAACTAATGCTTCTTTTGCTTCCACTTCAGTCAAAAACTGCCATTCTTCAATAACTCCATCTTCAATCAAATTACTCTTTATATTTTGACGATAATAATATCCAAATGCATTTTCAAAATTTTCGAAGATTCTATAATTTACTGTTGAATCCTTGAAAGGTTGTGTTTCAAACCAATTCTCCGTAAAAAAAATATCTGGATTCTTTTTACTCAATCTATAAAAAGGTCTGCCTGAAAAGAAATCAATTTTTACTTTTCCAAGAACTCTATACGATACAATTTTTGCTCGGTTGGTATCTGAAATGTATCCAATACTATCGAGGTAATGAGTAAAATTAATAAAATCATTTGTCGGTCTGGGGCTTGTGTCCAGCATTATTGGACGATTTTCAATATCCTCAATCGAATCTTTGTTTGTTTTCAATGTGTCAAAATTTTCAAATTGTTTGTCGGTATTTGTTTGAACACAGCTTGAAAAAAATAAAAGCAGAAAAAATAATATAATTTGAACCTGTTTCATTTATTGTCCTTTTTTGTTAGCATTGCTGGTAACACCAGTTTCTGAAATAGTCACTATTTTCCCTTACAAGGTAATTTAAATTCTCGGTCATCCATACCAGGTTACCAATCCTTACATTTGTAAGATTTTCCAACTCGTGGGTCTATGAAAGTACTAATAAGGACTCTTTAACTTCAGATCTTCTACTTCGCGATTTAAAGTTTTAAAACGGAAGATTGGGTAATGACTTTGAGTGTCTTTAATAAATTCGATTTCTGGTGGGCCAGTAATTTCATAGCCAAACCTTTCCCCTACCTCATAGTTGATCCGGTGGTCGTAAACCACGATTTGTCCACGCCCGCGAGTATCCGGGCAACCCACATACCAGGCATAATAAAGGTTTAACGTTGGACTAGAAGCAGATTTGACTTGAAAAAAGAGGCCATTCCTTACTGGATCACAAAGATTTTGAGAACGCGTCAAAAGTAATTGCCTTAATCCTTGCGGAAGATCTGAGTAATTGACCGAATTCTCATAGAAGCCTGCAGTTCCGCTGCTTGGATTTATATTCTCCTTCACAAGAATTTTCTGGTTCAAATCATACCAACTGCCCAGAAAAAGTTTATCTCCAATTTTATCATGGACTGCAAAACTTGAAGGTACTCCATTTGGAGCATAGCGAACAAAAAACTGCCGGCTACCGTTATTTAATCTGAACAATCCATTTCGGGTTACAATAAATGATTGTCCGTTTTGCAAACCCATGCAGCGAATCCAGGCATCAATATCACGAATGGATTTTAAATCATTCCAGTCGGCAATAATGTGGCTTGATCCCATCTCAGAATTGACTGCATTATTTAAATTGATCCTCTCGGAATATGTGTTTGTTGAGAGGACTAAATTATTACAGGACATCCCTCCGGCACCTTTATATCCAAAATGGTAGTTGGCAAAAGACACGTAATTGGAATATTGTGATTCGCCCAATACCCTGCCTAATAATCGCATTGGTGCTGCAAAATATTGCACCAGTTCTTCACTGAGCCTCCTAACACGCTGGGGATTTGCTGTCATAATAGTGAGCAGAAAGTCTTCATTAAGTGGTTTGCTGAATTTTACTTCAATATCGGTTAAACCCTCCCAGTCTGAAACTCCCAAATCATAAGCCTTCGATTGCAAAGGTGCTTTCCCACCAAAAGAAGGTAGTGCACTCGACAACGAATGGTCTGGTGTTGACACCAATTCGAAGTTCCGAACAATATAGGTTTCGTCATATCGGGAAGTAATTCTGGTGGCTTTTATAAAATCCACATCTGTATTGTAAAAAACGATATAAAGTCTTTTCTCTCTTGATTGAGTTTCCCCCATTCGGTCAATTTGAAAGGATAATGTATTGGTTGAAGTATCGTAGCCAAACTGATCGCCTGCAGGATTAACATTGCGGATAATAAATGGATCGTAAAACCTGTAATTGCTTAATACAGAAGACGAAACAAGACTGGCTTTCATAGGGCCGACATTGGAAACTCGTTCCGTATCTGCGCTCATCATTGATTGGCTGCTAAGGCTTGAGCTAATTAATAAACAAGGGATCAGCAATATGAAAGCTTGCATTGCTTTTTTGAGACTTCCGCAAAAAATGCTCGTTACTTTTTCCTTTTCCATGATTTTGGTTTTAAGGTTAGGTATTTATTTTATGAACAAATCCATTTTCTCAGAAAGTCCAATTTAAAGCCTCCTCTTTTTTCGGGACATTCAAAATTCAAATTATGACCACATTTTTTCCTTCTGACCAGAATTCGGAGAATCTAACTTATTCTGTTTCCGGCTTTTCTCTCAAATAATCCATGTAATGTCCAATAATACAACCAGCTATTACATCAGGGTGATAATGATCGAACATCTGCTGAAGTACCGGATTGTTTTCAATGTCAAAAACCCTGGTCAAACCCGACAAAATTATAGATCTCCTTATCCCATAACTCGTAAAATCCTCCTCCTTATCAGGTATATTATCAAAATGTTCAAATAACTTCTTTTTACCAGATTCAGAATACAAATTATCCAGAATGTCAAAAATTTGTTGTTTTGTAACTGGCGCATGGGAAAATTCCTCAGGAAACTCGAGTTTATTTGCTGGCCTGACAAATTGATGAATAATTTTTTCATCACTGAAATGTTCCTTGCCATTTAACCAATATTTAAACGATATTAAATTTAGAAAAAGCGTATCATTTTTAATATCTAAATGGAATTTTTCAGAATACTCTCTTGTAAATTCACCTTCTGCAGAAAATTTATCAAAAACATAATCCTTTGGGCAATATAAAGTTAAAGTGTCCATATAAAAATCATATTTTATTATTCTGTTGAATAAAACATTAAAGCCAAAAGAAATGTATTCAACAGCTATTGTATCCAGAAACTCAATTTGCCAGAAGCTTTCGCCCAATGCATTTTCATCAAAATATTCAACCCAAAAGGCATCACCAAATGAATACTTTTCTTGGTCTAATGAACGCCAGACTGAATTTTCAATCTTCTCATTTTTTGTATGATTACAAGAAAAAAAAAGAATCAAAATCATTAAGATTGACCGCATGCGTGGGAATCCTATTAATGATGATACTATTTTCTTGAAATTGTCTTTGTATCCAATTTTCATGGGTGTACTTTTTTAAAAAAGGTTGTGCTAAACTTCGGGCAAAAGGGATGTTTTATTACCGGCAAGGTCTTACCAGAAGAATTTTCGATTACCATATTGTAATGGTTTTTTCAAAAATACAAAAAACTTCATTTTGTTTTATGAGTTAAAGAATATCAGTCCAGGGTAAAACATATGTTAATTGACTGCATAATAACCTGAGCTACCCAGGTATCGAAAAAAATTTTGCAACCAACTGCTATTCAATATATTCTAGGCGGACGGGGTAATAAAATTAAATAGAAAAATTTGCAAAGCATCAACTACCTCACCCGTGTGCGCCGCCTGGCACGCAAGTGCTACCTCGAAAAAGATGGGGTGGAGTACGAGTTTGTATTTCGATTACCAGGATCAGGGAGCTGAAGAGAAGGTTAAGAGTTGTTAAATTTAGTTAAAAATACTTAAAGAACTTTCATTCCTAAAAAGAAACCCACACCTCCTAACAGGAAAGACTATCCACCTACAAAAATCCGTACTAAATGCTTATTTAAATCGATTCATATGTATTTTTAGGGGGCAAATACTGCATATATATTTGTTTAATGAGCTAAAATGAGGTTACCCAGGTTTGTACTTGTTTCCTTTTTTGTTTTTTTTTCTTCTTTCACTTTTTTTACAAAACCTGGCGAAAAGGAAAAATCGAACTTCCCTTTGGTAGTAACTGGAGAACCCGTTGAAATTTCATCGTCTTCAGCAATTCTATCAGGAAAGGTTACAAACCATGGTGGCTCAGCCATTATCAGCCGTGGAGTTTTTTGGGGACTGGAACAAAATCCTGAAGCCACTGGAAATCAAGTTTCAATTGGAAGTGGTTTAGGCTCATTTGACTATCTCCTTGAGGGGCTCGAACCTAACAAAACTTACCATGTAGTAGCTTTTGCTACCAATTCATCTGGAACTTCATTCGGAGAAGTAAAAACATTTCAAACCCTTGCCGAGCTACCGGAAGTATTTACTGGTGAAGCCATAAACATTACCAGCAACGCTGCAACCGTTGCCGGAAAAGTCACTTATGACGGGCACGCCCCTATTATTGACAGGGGGATATACTGGAGTAAAAACCCTGATCCGGTAAATTACGGGAATAAACTTCAAATTGGCAATGGGCCTGGTACCTTTTCAGCAACCCTCAGTGGCCTAAGTCCAAACACAGAATATTCTATTGTTGCCTATGCAACAAATCTGCAAGGAACATCATACGGAGAGATTAGGGAGTTTTTGACCTTAACTGACTTGCCAATTGTTTCAACTGCTGAGCCTGACGAAATCAACAGTAATTCCGCCCTTTTGGGAGGAAGAGTTTCATATGCTGGAGGGGCTGAGGTTTTTGAGCGCGGATTTATTTGGGGCCTTAACCCTGACCCAACACAAGGAGGTCAGAATGTTAACATGGGTAGCGGAATAGGACCTTACTCTATTACAGTGGAAGGACTATTACCTAACACAACCTATTACACAATAGCTTATGCAACAAATGCTGAAGGGAGGGCTTATGGAACAGTCAAACCATTTACAACCCTGGTGGCTTACCCGAAAGTAAGCACATATGAACCAGAAAATATTACCCATTCGTCTGCATTGGTTTCAGGGGAGGTAATAAACCAGGGAGGTAGCCGAGTTTTTGAGCGTGGCATTTTCTTGGGCGAAAGAACTGATCCAACGGAAAATGGCAATAAAATCATTTTGGGTGAAGGGTTTGGACTGTTTTCAGATGCTCTAACCGGATTGCAGCCAAATACAACCTATTACATTGTGGCTTTCGCCACCAATGTTAGGGGAACAGGATATGGCCTGACCCTTTCATTTACAACAAATGAAAAACCCGAAAATGTTTCTATTCCCAACGCATTTATGCCTTTAAGCCATATTGAGGCCAACAAAACCTTTAAACCAAATTTTGGGATAACACCCTCCAATTACTCCCTGGCTATATTTAACCGCTGGGGATCCAAAATTTTTGAGAGTAATGAAATTGAAACCGGTTGGGATGGAAAATCTGCAAACGGAGACGCCCCAACGGGAAGCTATTTCTACAGGATTTACTTCCTGGATGAGGAAGGCAAAGAAAATGAACACCGGGGAGCATTAACTTTAATCAGGTGAGTATGATTAAATACTATACTCTTTTCTGTAAAATCTTGAAATATCTCCTCACTGCTCTTATTGTCAGTAGTGTGAACATCTCCTATTCCCAGGATGCGATCCTGTCCCAGTTTTTTTCATCGCCCATTTTCCTGAACCCAGCCTTTGCCGGAACAAGTGAGGGTTATCGATTAGTTCTTAATTATCGTAACCATCCTCTCAACGAAGCCAGTAACTTTTCTTTTATCAATGTAAGCGGAGATGCCTTTATACCAGAACTATACGGGGCAATTGGGTTAATGGTGAACAGTGACTACCAAGGTGGAATGACCTGGAAAAACCAGATTGCAGCAACATATGCATACCACTTGCAAGTTAGCCGAGACTGGCATATAAACTTCGGGGCACAGGCCGGGTATCTGAGAAGAGATTTATTTTGGGGAAACCTGGAATTTGCAGACCCAAGCCAACCCCCGCCCGAAAACCATTGGAAGCATACAGCTGATTTTGCAACAGGAGTTTTAGCCTATTCTGATTTCATCTATGGGGGCTTTGCAGCCCATCACCTTACAAGACCCAAAGAAAGCTGGTTCGGAGAAGAACGGTTACCCATAAAATACACCGCCCATATCGGCTTCAATATTGAACCAAGAAAAAACAGAAGGGCAAATACCCTTAGATACGATTATTTCATTTCACCCAATATCATTTTTCAAAGCCAGGGAAGATTCCAGCGCATTAACTACGGGCTTTATGCAGGAATAGCATCTGTTATGGCGGGTGTTTGGTTCAGGCAAGACCTGAAAAATCATAACGCCATTGTTTTCCTTATTGGTTTTACCCAACAAAATCTCAGGTTTGGATACAGTTATGATTATTCTTTGTCAGGTTTTACTAACAGGACGCACGGGGTTCATGAGATTAGTTTGGCTTTTGATTTAATAAGGGAGGACCAGAAGATGCGAAAAAAGATTTTTGATGGGATTAAGTTCTAACTGAAGGTTTTGTTAATAAAACATAAAATTTTCTAACAATGAAAAAGTCAGAAATAAAATCAATTATCAAATGCTGTTTGATTTTTTCTTTTTCAGCTTTGGCCATGAATAACGTTTATTCTCAACAAGAAAAAAATGAAAGTTATTCTGCCTCGATAATTGAATACACCGTAAACTCGGTTGCACCAAACGGAAACTATACAGTTGTTACATACGGACAATTGGTCGAGGTAGCTGCCTGGATTGAAAACACGAGCGCATTATCTTCCGGTATTAAAACATTTTATCTTTCATTGAGTTTTTCAAGGACTGGGGAGCCCGAGTATTATTTACCTCCTCAACCTTTGCATTTGAGCCCCGAAGGGCAAGGTGGTATTACTTACTCGTTCCCGATACCAGATCATTTGGAACCCGAGCATTATAATTTAAATGTTTCTATTTGGGATGATTATATTGAAGGTGAAACTGATATAACCCAAGCCCTAATCCCTAATCCAAACAGTGGGTTACCTTACGATGAAGCATTACTACTGCCTGCTTTTGATGTTAATGCTGGAAATTTGACAAACGACCCCTTTGGATTAGCATCATACGACAATCTTGGGATTTTTAATAATATTCCCAAAAGACATAGAAATAATCGAATGCCTGACCTTGAAGCTTATTATTACAATCAACGGTCGCTTATGGCTGTTGACAGAACAAACGGAGGATTCAGTACCCGCCCACTTAACCAAAATGATGAGAACATAATAATTGTAATTCATGGCTGGATGTTGTTTTGGGAAAGTTATAATGGATACATTTATAATCTTGGAGATAAGTGGCCCACATTATTAGGAAACTTGAATTCTTCTGAAATAATTGATGATTCATGGAGCATCGTCGAGTATGACTGGTTTAATGATGCTTATGTTAAAGATGTCTCTATTCTTTTACCATTTACTAAGCAGGAACAAACGGTGAATTACAATATCTACCAAAAAAATAATAATCATGATGAGGCAAAATTCCGTATTCTAACAACTCTTTTTATATCAGGCCGGATTTTACAGTATACCCCAATTATTGCTGCTTATCGAAGTTACCAGCATGGTTTAATGATTGCAAAAAAACTCCAACAACAGGTCGGTCTGCAAAACCTCTCCAATGTGCAAATTATATGTCATAGTGCGGGAACTTGGGCGGCACTTGCCCTTACTCAATATCTTGGCAATCAAATAAACAACAACAATCTTGAATTAAATCTGCAAACAATTTACCTGGATCCATTTATTCCAGACAAATTATCATTGCACTCAGTATCCTACATGAGCAGCAATCAACTGAGAAGCAGCTCGCTCTTCACAACTAATAGTAGTTCCTACCAAGGTTCTCAAGGTTATTTTAATACAGGAACCCAGGATGACAATATTATTGATGAGATTATCGGTCCTGCAACTATGATTGACTTTAATTGGCCTGCAAATGAGGGGTTTGTTTTAAATACTGATTATTATTCAAACAATGCTCCTTCTGGATCCATTCCACATGATGTGCCAATTTATTATTACGCTCACTCGGTTTTGAATCCAACCTCAAGCCTGTTTCAAGGTGGGGGTTGGAAAAAGTCATTAGCTTATAAATATATAAACGAAGGCAGTGACCCAGACCCTGTTTACAATAACGATTTTGAAGTTGAAAATATAGTCGTTAATCCACCCAACCCAATTCACGGGGAGAATGTGAGCGTTTCGGCTACCTTAAAAAATGTTGGAACTAATACGCAGTCAGCAGGGAAGCCCATTAAGTTTTTTGTAAATGGAGTCTTAACAGAAACCAAAACAACCTCCTTCCCTTTTGATCCAGGGGAATCATGGAATTATTACTTTGACTGGACAGCAAACCAAGGGACTAATAATTTTAAAATTCAAAGCGAACTACCCGGTGATGAAAATCCATCAAACGATTTTCAGGAAACATCAATTTATGTTGGAGTGCAAGGAAATTTATTAATCAACGGAGAATCTAATCCCACGGTAAATATTACTCAAAATCCTAATACCAGTGTTTCTTATTCAGTTCAATTGTTTAATGATGGTTCAGCCCCAGTATCAGGAACTATTGAAAAGCTGGGAAACCAGGCCAGCTGGATTACACTTACCGGAGGAACATCCTTTTATTTGTCTCAGCAAAGTAACCTTTCTTACAATTACAAAGTAAACATTCCTTCAAATGTGTCACCAGGAAATTACAATGCAAAAATTAAATTCAACTACCAAGACCAGCAATCTGGCATTTTAAACATTAACATAAGTGTGGTTGAATTTGAAGAAGGGCATTATGAGGCTTTGCTTCACACCGGGATCGCAAACATAGATGGTTCCTGGCAAAGCACTAATTATATTCGCCATCAGATCAATTCAGCTGGTTATGTGCTTCTGGATAATTATCCTGACCCTGAATGGGAAGATTTTTTTGAGCTGACAAAGACTCTAACACCTGATGAGTTCTCAAGATTAAACAGGGCCGAATGGAACATATACCAGATAGAACCCTGGGAGTCCACTTATAATGCAAGAGTCCGTGTGACCATTCCTGGAACAAGTTTTTTGCAAACTTACAATAGCCAGGTTTTTAATTTGAATTTTAACATTCTGGAAACAGTAATTAATGGATCAAACACTTTTAGGTTTAGTCTGGATAACTTCACTCATAATCAGTCAAATAACCGGTGGTATGTTAATGGCTCTGTAGTTACTTTAAGTTTTTCAAAGTCAGCTTGGAGCACGAATCATTCAGTAAGTCAAAGCATTGTAAATGATATTGCTGCAGGTTATGATTACAGCCGAATCTATTTTAATGTGGATAATGTTCAAAACCCTGGAGTTATTCGCTTATACAGAAATGGAAAATCGGTCGGAACAAAAACAATTAGCTCAACTGGAAGTAACTACATCAATGTAGTTGGCGGCCCCGAAGTTAATAATCATTTTGTAATTAGAGGAGACGCAGATAATAACACAAAATTAACAATAAGTGATTTAACTTTTATTACTAAATACTATTTAGGAGAGCCCAATATACTTGCAACTAAAGAACTTAATTTACAAAATGTTACCATTGGTGAGGATGTTTTAGTTAATAGGTCATTTGAAAATACTGGTTCAAATATTGCAAGATCTGTAAGTTATAATGACAATCTGCCCAATGGACTTGGATTGGTTTCAGGTTCATTGAATGGAAGCATAAACCGAATTAAACCTGGTGAAAATTTTTCCGGGAATTTTACAATAAAAGGTAATGAAGTTGGAACATATGTGTTTGGGGCATCTAATGTTAATTATACAAATGAAAGTGGTGATGCCTTTCAAACAAGTTTCAATGCTGTTACCCTTGTAGTTAATGGTGGGAGTCTCATTTTGGAGGCAGAATTGGATGAAGTTCCAGAAAACCCAGGTGAGACTTTATTTATCAGTGCCACAGCAAAAGGTAGCATTTTAAATAACCCAATTTATGATGCGATTCTAACTTGTAAAATTCTAAAACCCAATAATGAAGAGGTTTCCTTTTTCTTAATTTACAATGAAGAGGAAGGAACCTATAAAGGTGAATTTTCTCAAACATACCTTCCCGGAATTTATATTGTAAATATTTCAGGGTCTCGAGATTATTATGAAGAAGGCTCTCTTGTTGAACCCTTAAGTTTCACAATAAATTCACCCTTATCTGTTATTTGCCTGGAATATTTTTCAGTGTGTATTAACTCTCAACCTTTTAACCTATCATTAAATGATCTCTGTCATGTTAATGGATCATATCCTTCAGGGGGAACCTTCTCTGGTGAGGGTGTGTTTTTTGATGGTGTTTCTTATTATTTTGATCCAGTGGTCGGGCTTGGTCAATACAACATCAGTTATTGTTTTACCGATCCCGGAACTGGCTTATCAGGCTGTGATAATTTTATCATGGAAGTATTGCCCCTGCCTGAAGTGATTTGCCCTTCGAATATTGAAGTTTCACTTGATGACCAGGCTTTCCAATTGAGTGGTGGGTTTCCTTCAGGCGGAGAATATGTGCTCAATGGAGTAAACCTTGGAACGAATCCCACTTTCGATCCGGCAATTGCTGGCGTTGGAACGCATTTAATCAGCTATCATTATCCCTATTATGAATACATCACTATTCCGGTTATTCCCCCTGACCCGGAACCTTGCATAAATACCTGCGAGTTTTTCATTACAGTAACTGGAGATATGCCACCTGGCTCAAGCTGTGACAACCCTTATTTTGCTAACCTGCCAATTATTAATTACCAGAATACAACAGGGCCCTACGGCAATCATTATCAGTCAACCTGGGTTGACCCGTCATCCTATTACCTGGATGGAAATGATTTTGTAATCCAGTTCGATATTGATGAATCAGGCTACCTGAGTGGTAGTGTCTCTGGTGCATCCAACAGTTGGCTGGGGTTAATAATCGTTCAGGATTGTCCAAATCCTGAATTTCCTGCACAAAGGCTTGCCCTGGGGACAGGTTCCGCAGGTGGATCTTTTGTTGATGTGCTTATTGAAGCGGGTACCTATTTTGCCATTGTTTCCACCTGGCCTCCGCCAGAATATGCCGAATTTACCCTAAACATGTCATTTCAGCCTTTGCAGGAGTGTCCTGCCCCAACTAATCTGACTGCTACAAATATTACCAACAATAGTGCAAACCTAAATTGGACAGAAGTCGGCATAGCTTCACTTTGGAATATTGAATGGGGATTGGCCGGTTTTGAGCAGGGAACAGGAACTTTTGTTGAAGGAGTTGGAAATCCTTTCAACCTCACAGGCCTTGATCATTCAACCAATTATGCATTCTATGTACAGTCAGTATGTGCTGGAATGGTAAGTAGCTGGGCTGGTCCATATCAGTTCTCAACTTTGGATGAGAACAATAACTGCTGGATATTAGGCCCGGACAATTTCATTTACCAGGTCACCACTGGCCGTTATAGCGAAACCTCTGACCTAAACCTTGCGGTTCAAGAAGAATATGGGTTACAGGCTGAAGTCGCCGACTGGAATGACCTATTAAATCACTTTAGCAGCAACATTACCCAGTTTCTTGATAGCATTTGCATTTTTTACGGAAACAGAGAAGGGGTAATGTTAAAAAGAGATGGGCAATTCTTTTTTGACTCAGAACGACAGTACTTCTTTAACAGGTTCGATGGAGTTGTGAGTCCTGGCTATTGGGTTCATGATCAGATTGACAACAATACTTTGGTTCTTGGCTCTTGGTACAATTTGAACAATAGAATATTAGCAAAATACCCTGCCTCTTCTGTTTCTTTCCACACGATTACCTCCACTGCTGGAGGAGGCGGAACAATTAATCCCACAGGAGATTTAACAGTCATAAATGGAGATGATATTACTTTTTTCATCACTCCAAATGATTGTTACCAGGTTAGCGATGTCCTGGTTGATGGGCAAAGCGTTGGTCCTGTTTCCTCATACACTTTCCAAAATGTACAGGAAAATCACACAATTCACGCTGTGTTCGAGGAATTGACTTTCACCATTACAGCCTCTGCAGGAACTGGTGGCAGTATTACACCAGCAGGATCAATTACCGTAAATTGCGGGGCTAGCCAAACCTTCACCATAACTCCCAACCAGGGATATTTTGTGGATAATGTCGTGGTGGATGGGTTTAGTGTGGGTGCAGTAACGTCATACACTTTTGAGAACGTGACAGAAAACCACAGCATTCACGCTACTTTTTCCCAAATCCCAACTTACACCCTAACCCTTGGAGTAAATCCAACGGGAGCAGGTGTAGTTACCGGAGGTGGTAATTATCCGGCTGAAACTGAAGTGTCGCTTACCGCAACCGAAAACGAATGCTACGATTTTGTTAACTGGACCAAAGGATCTGAAGTAATTAGCCCATTGCCCGACTTCAGCTATACCATGCCTGCCGAAAATGTTACCCTGACTGCAAACTTCCAGCTTAAAACACACACCATCACGGCTTCTGCAGGAACTGGCGGTAGCATTTCATCCGCCGGAAACGTAATAGTAGAATGCGGGGAAGATCAGACCTTCATCATCAACCCTGATGATTGTTACCAGGTAAAGGATGTCCTTGTTGATGGGGTCAGTGTCGGGGACGTTTCCTCCTATACTTTTGCAAATGTTACTGGTCCACATTCCATTGAGGTGCTGTTCGAGAAAATAACCTACACCATCACTGCTTCAGCTGGAACGGGTGGCAGCATTACACCAACAGGAACATTAACAGTGGAATGCGGAGAAGATCAGACTTTCACCATCACCCCTGACGATTGTTATCGAATACTTGACGTGCTCGTTGATGGGGTCAGTGTCGGGGACGTTTCTCCATATACTTTTGCAAATGTTTCTGGTCCACATTCCATTGAGGTGCTGTTCGAGAAAAAAACCTACACCATTACTGCTTCAGCTGGAACGGGTGGCAGCATTACGCCCGAAGGAACCGTTACAGTGGAATGCGGAGAAGATCAGACCTTCAATATCACACCTGGCGAGTGCTATCAGATTCTTGACGTACTGGTTGATGGGCTAAGTGTTGGGCCAGTTTCTTCATATACTTTTTCCGATGTAGATGATAACCACACTATTGAGGTGCTGTTCCAGAAACTGACTTACACAATTTCGGCCTCTGTAGCAGCGGGTGGCAGCATTACGCCCGAAGGAAACGTAACAGTGGAATGTGGCGAAGATCAGACTCTCACCATCACCCCTGACGATTGTTATCGAATACTTGACGTACTCGTTGATGGGGTCAGTGTCGGGGACGTTTCCTCCTATCCTTTTGCAAATGTTACTGGTCCACATTCCATTGAGGTGCTGTTCGAGAAAATAACCTACACCATCACTGCTTCAGCTGGAATGGGGGGCAGCATTGCGCCCGAAGGAACCGTTACAGTGGAATGTGGCGAAGATCAGACTTTCACCATCACCCCTGAAAACTGCCATCAAATCATGGATGTTCTGGTGGATGGCGAAAGTGTGGAGTCAGTTTCATCATACACTTTCCAGAACGTCCAGAACAATCACACCATTCATGTCGTTTTTGAGGAATTTACTATCCCATCAGTAATTACTTTACCTGTTAGTGCAATCACCCAAAATTCTGCAATATCTGGGGGTATGGTAACCGATAATGGACCAGGAGTTATAATGTCGCGAGGGGTGGTTTGGAGTACCAATCCTATGCCAACCCTTGCAGACCACCTTGGTATGACAATGGACGGTCCGGGATTTGGAACCTTCATTAGCATTATAACTGGTCTTAATCCAGGCACCAACTATTATATGAGAGCTTACGCCATTAATTGCGCCGGGGTAGGCTATGGAATACCAATACCTTTCACCACCTTAGAACCTCAGCTCCCCCTTTGTGAGGCTTTGGATAATTGCGAATTAGATTTTTCAACAGGAGGTGATGCAGTTTGGTTTGGCCAGACGGAAGTTTCTCATGATGGGGTCGATGCTGCCCAGTCAGGTTCAATTACCCATAATCAGGAAAGTTGGTTCCAAACAAGTATTCAGGGGCCTGGGACAATAAGCTTCTGGTGGAAGGTATCCTCGGAAGAATATTTTGACTTTCTCAGATTCTTTATTAATGACAATCAGAAACACATGATTTCAGGTGAAACTGATTGGCAGTTCAGGGAATACACCCTTGACGAAGGTGAAAATATTCTTCGTTGGGCCTATACAAAAGACGGATCCGAAAGTCATGGCCAAGATAAGGCTTGGGTAGATCAGGTACAATTCAATCCTATTTCTGCTCCGGGAGTTGTTACAAAACCTGTAACAGACATTACCTCAAGTAGTTCAATATCAGGAGGTGATGTAATAAAGGATGGCGGTGCCCCGGTTATTTCAAGAGGGGTAGTTTGGAGCAGCATTTCTGAGAACCCAACACTTGAGGACAATGAAGGAATGACTGAGGATGGCATAGGTATGGGAGAATTTACCAGTATTATGGAAAACCTTGAGTACTTTACACCTTACTACGTCCGGGCTTATGCAAGAAACTGGTTTGATGTTGCTTATGGACAAACAGAGCCTTTTACGACTCTCGATCCGACAAACATTGAATTGGAAAGTCTATCAGGTTTGAAAATCTACCCCAACCCAGCTCGATCAGAAGTCTGGATTGAATTGATCAACACCAGTGGAAAAGAAATTGAAATTCTCTTCACTAATCTCCAGGGACAGTTGTATGAAACCAGGAAAATAGAGGATCAAGGAAAAATATTAACCAGTTTCAATGTGGTTGATCTGCCTCCGGGAGTTTATTTGCTTATTCTACGAAACGACAAGCTAAATTTTGTACGTAAAGTGGTAATCCAAAAATAAACTTTTGGAATAATAAAATAAACGAGGCCGTCTCAGAGCATCACTGCGAGACGGCCTCGTTTTCATGGTTGCAATTGTTTTTAGGGGGTAGAGACACGATGCATCGTGTCTCTACATTGCGTGCCTGAGCCCTCTGCACTGCGCCATGCGCTCTGCGCCATTTACCTCACGTATCTGAAGGTAAGGCGGTAGTGGCTGGTGTTTTCTTTTTCAAGGGCTTCCACCATTTGGTTTTCGATGGCCGATATGCGGTCTGCCACATAAACATGAAGCTGGGGTTCGTTGCCGATGGTGATCAGTTCGGGGCCTTCTTCGCCATTAACAAGGTATATATCCACCACGCCGGTGATTTTCATTTCGCGGGCAAAGTCGGGATAGGCGATTTCTTTCTTCACCAGCTCTGACAAAGTGGAGGTTTTACGGTCTTTTTCGCCGGCCAGGGCGCTCGATGCGCTTGCAACAAGAAGCAAGCCTGCCAGTACGATTACTTTTGTTTTCATGACATTTAGGTTTTATTAGTGAATGATTAGGTTGCTGCCGGGTCTTAATCGAAGGTCGTGACCTTGTTGGGATGCCCTCGGGCTGCAACAGGAACTCACCGCCGGCAGCACGGCCCTGCTCGATAACCTGGGCGTCATGATCCTCCGCCGGACGGAGACATCCGACACCATCCAACTGCGGACCGGAATCCTTTTTTCAAGCATCCTCGGAGGCTGCGCTTGCAGTGATGATCGCAGGCCGGAGAACGAGAACGCGGAATAGTGCGAAATCGACATCACCATCGATCGCCGGA
>JAWOHT010000107.1:0-8869 GCA_046485045.1 Bacteroidales bacterium | reverse complement strand
AAAAAAAAATAATTTTCACTCTGTACTATCTAAAATTTTAGAAAAAATCTTTCTGTGGGTGGGCTTATAAGCTTTTTGACCAGGCTTAGGTTGAAGTATTTACTGGTGAGGTTTCAGAAATGTGCTTGCAAATTGCAGTTGGGTATTTAATATTTATCTTATACTTTATAAATCTTCACCAATTATTTCATTCCTTATTCTTCGTAGTAACTCAGAATATTTTTTTAAGTTTGTTCGTATCTTAATGCATTGTTCTTGGTCTATCTTCTGACCACTCCCATCTGAAAAAATCAAATAATCAATACCGTCAATTATATCACTTTTTACATGAGCCAGAAGATTTCTTTTATCTAATACATTTTCTTTATAGTTTTTATAAAAATTAGCAAATGACTCTTTGGTATGTAATCCTTTAAGTTCTAATAATTGTCCAATTGTTCTTGCTTTCTTATCTGCATCAAAAATTCTCTCGCCTAATATTGATTGATTAGTTAATTTATTTAACTTTTCAGCCTTCTTTAAATTTCCTTTAGCTGATTCTTGAATAGATTTAATTATGTATTCCCTAAGTTTAGTAGACTCTCCAGTTTCTTTCGAAAAAAATGCTTGGAGAATATCTACAACAAGGTTATCTAACTCACTTGTTTCAGCCATTACTAAACCCCGCATGTTATTTAATTCCTGCAACTTAGAAATAGTAAGCCGAATCAATAAGTAAACTTTTTCACGGAATTTCCGAAAGCCTTCATCATCAATAAGACTAAAAAAGGAAACCCTATCTTGGTAAAGAGTCTTTGCAATTTCTTCAAAGCCGGGTTTGCCTGAATAAAACAAGACTTCTGTAAATATATCGCCTTCCCTGATTTTATTTATAAGGGTGTCACCACGTTCGTCATTTGCTAAGTTTAAATCTGATAATATTAAATCGGATTTCTTATCTGTTTTTAAATGTTCAAGAACTTTATCAGCAGTTTCAAATTTTATTATTTCTGGTACAAACCCTAATCCTAAAAGATATTCTTCAAATTCCTTGTCAATTGATAAATCAATAAAGGTTTCGATATTATCATCTACCCATAGTATCCGGTATTTTAAATTGCTCATTTTTTAAATTTTAAAATAAATTCCACTCCTTGTTTTATTTTGTTGTTTACAGTGATACTACCTCCCATTTTCTCTATTATGTCTTTGGAATGGTAAAGACCAAGGCCGGAACCGTTTGTTGTTGTATAACGGAAATCGAATATCTTAATAAGATTCTTATCCGGAATACCAATACCATCATCAATAACTCTTAAAATTGTTTCATTATCTTTTGCTTTCTCCCAAATTAACTGAACCATTTTTGCTTTGGCTTTGAAAGAGTTACTGAGTAGGTTGTCCAAAATAATGATTAATTCGATAGGTTTAAATATAAATTCAAACATTAAATCTTTCGGTGTTAAACACTTAATATTCAAATTTTGGTTGTTCATAGCTAAATGTTTATACTCACTATAAACATTAGATACATATTCGTTTACAAATTTTACCAGGTCGGCTTTTATTTTATTAGTAGTTGTATCAAAATTTGCTTTAGTTACAAACCTTGAAAGAGTAATGATTTTCTTATTTTCAAATGCAATCTTATTAACCATTTCAAGTAATTTGTCTTTAGAGGTTTCGTTATTAATTGCAATTATAAGGTTGTCTAAAAAGCTGGCAATATGCTGGGCAGAATGTCTGTATATATGATGTTGAATACTAAGTAGTTCTTTACTTTCTGTTGTTACAACAGCTCTTGCAAACAGGGTCTCGCTTGTTTGCTGCTCCAATTCATCCTTTAGAGTCTTTCCTTGTTTTTCCTTATCCTGTAATTCTTTTGTTGCAGATTCAAGAGCTTTGGCTTGTTGAATAATTCTTGTTTCCAGATTTTTAGCATCCTTTAAAAGCTGCTCGTTTTTTGATTCAGTTGCAACCCTTTTAAAATTAGCCAATAACTTTTTGGCGCTTTTTTCTTCTTTTTGGTCAAGGAGATTAATAATGTCTTTGTTATAGTCCACACTTACAAGAGTCTTGTCATCATAAATGTTGGAAATAAGCTTAACAAGGCCTTCCTTAGCGTCTTTACTATCTTTAATTTCGTAATTTTCATCACTGATACCCCATTGTGTAACATCAACAACATATTTTTCAAGACGCCTTAAAGTGGTTAATAAAAGGCTGTCTGCAAATGGGCTGGCATCTGACAATTGGTAGTATGCTTTGGTTTTTACCATGCCGGCATCTCTACTTGTTGCTTCCCTTAGTTCAGGGTTTTCACCTTGAATATCCACTTGACCTATTAAGTTCCTTAAACCAATAAATCTGTTATATCCCTGAACAGCTCTGTTATCAATCCCTAATGAATCATTACCACGTTCACCATAAGGATAAATACGAAAACCATTTTTATACACAAAGAGACTACCATATTCTACAGGCTGGATCCCCATTCTCCTTGAAAAAACTGACTTTGCCCCACGATTTAAAAAGTAAAGAGTGATTGAAATATCTTTCAGTAAATCATATTTATTATGTTCTTTTATTTTATATATAAAAAGTTCACGGTCAATTAATTCAGTTGTGATATATTTGCCATCCTGGGAAATAGTTGAGACAATTTTGGTTGTACGAATGTCTAATTCATCAAAAATGAAGTTTTTTATTTCACCATTTACAGTGTTGTAATAAAAGTACCCTTCACTTTCTCCTTTCAGTCGCCCCTTCTCAATTTCCTTTTCATCGTTATCTTTTTCTTCAGGAATATCTAAAATAATTTTAAATTTCTTTTCTTTGATGGATTTATTTAGATCCGGTCTCACAAGCTTAGACAGCTTATCTTTTAGCTTTATAAGGTTTTCACGATTCCATTCACCCGGATTAATACCAGAAATTTCTAAGACAGTCCCATGTTTTAAGTTATGAAGGGTGTTTTGAAGAATACTATGTTCAACAGGGATAGTAATAAATTCCCTTTTCTGGTCTGCTTCAAACTTTTTCCAATCAACTTTGAGATTCTCAATTTTTGCATTAGGTTCGTTCTTAATCGTAATAAGATTTAGATATCGGCCTAATCTGTCACAAGAAAACCGGCCTACACCTTTAGCCCCAGCATAAAACCAATCAGGTCTGAGTTTGTTTCTATAATCTTCTTGGTCTTCTGTTCCATCTCTTTTGGCTGAGTAAGCTACAAATAACCACTTGTTAACAAGGTCGTCATAATCCATTCCTTTACCATTGTCTTGTATGATTATTCTGGTGTTACCGGAACGAATATCTTCAAAACTAATTTTCACTTCCGTAGCCTTGGCATCAAAAGAATTTTTAACCAACTCAAATACGGCAACAAAATTATCAGTAATCAATTCGCTCCCAATCAGGTTTTTTAAACCCGAACTTATTCTGAAATATTCAGGCTCCATTATATTACTAACCTTTTTAAAATTAACCCGCTTTGTTCACCAAACAGTGGAGGGATGGCATTTCCTATTTGTGTATACCTTGGAACTTCCTTTGTGCGCTGCTTACCCCCAGTTGTATATTTACCCTTAAATTCAAACCAATCTGGAAAACTTTGTATCCGGGCATATTCTCTAACAGTTAAAATACGTGGTTCGCAATAATGAATGTAATCATCAGGTAAAGTAGTAATTGTTGGAGTTGGTAAGTTTTTTGACAAAGGAATAATGGTATGCTTGTTTATATTTAACTTCTCTTTAGTCTTGAGACAGACGTTTTTATTATTATTTTGTAATGATAAAAAGTGTCTGAACCTATTTTCAATTTCCCTTTTGTGTTTTGGAAAGCTATGACTATTTGGTATTGCACTCTTTTGTATCCCCTCACGTAAGTATTTTTGATATTTTGATTTAGGGTTTGAGTAAGTACCGCTGTAAAAATTTTTTCTATCTGGCGTTTCAACCTGTCCGTTTTGCTTTAACAAATCAGATATAGCACTACCTAGATTGGGGGTTTGAGGTAAATTCTTATCGATTAAAAAATACTTTTTATTCTTGGTTAATTCATTAAAAAATATTTTTGCTTGCAAGTTGTTTTGCTTAGCAATATCCTGTCTTATGCCAATCAGAATAAAACGTGTTCTTTTTTGTGGTACTCCATACTTTGAAAAATCAATCATCCTACCTTCTACCTCATAACCAAGAAAATTTAATACTCTTAAAACATATTGTGAATATGCAATCCCTTTTGATTTGTTTTTTTCAAATTTGAGGGTAAAACCTTTCACGTTTTCAAAGAAAATAAACTTTGGACGAACATACATAATAAACCGTAGATAGGACTTTATAAGCCCGTTACGAACATCATCCTCTTTTCTTCTACCTGCTGTTGAGAATCCCTGACAGGGAGGCCCACCAACTATAAGGTCAACTTTTCCAAGTAATGCTTTCAAGTTTTTTTCGTAATCACACAAAACTCTATTTATGTCCAGATTCGTTTGGGGTAACCAGTTTGGCCAATCGAAATGGTTTTTCTTTTCAATAAGATTGTATCGAAGTGTTTCAAAGGCATCGGGACTTTTTTCGATAGCGAACAAACCTTGCCATCCTGCATTGTGAAGACCGAGGGAAAGCCCTCCACAACCAGAAAAAAGGTCAATATATTTAGATAAAACATTCCTCATTTTAACAAAAATAAAAAATATAAATGTATTTAAATCATTGATAAGGGAAGAAGATATTTACATTTTTATTTAATTATCCACAACTCACATTAGGTTTACTTTTTACACAAATTGACAAAGTGGCGTCAATTCTAAATTCATCTCCTCTCGGATATGTAAATGCCGTAAAAACCGGGCTTTTCTTTCAGAAGGTTAAAAACCAGCCTAACGAATAATAAATGCACTAAGGTCAAAAACTGGCTTTCAATGTGAAAAATTTCACAGTTTTAATTTAACTTGTTAATTATGCTTCACTTAATAACAGCAAACCGTATGTCGTAAAACTACTTTAAGAATAAGTATGCGTAACCCGAACAATTTCAAAAAAAACCCGTACTTTCATTTGGAGAAAAATTAGAAATGAAATTAAGAAGTGAAAAGTTCCTTTTTAAAGTAGTCGTTTTCACAGCATTATTTCTGTTAACATATCAAATGTCTCCCGGGCAGTTGTATATCAATGAAATAATGGCCAAACCCGCTGGCACCGAGCCTGATTGGATCGAAGTATATAATGCCGGAAACTCAGGTGTTGATATGCAGGGCAAATATCTTTCGGATGACCCTGACAATCTTACCAAGTGGCGGTTCACAAACAGTACTGTCATACAGGCAAAATCATTTTATGTAGTAAAAGCAGATGGATATGGGTTGGCTGAGAATGCAAATTTTAAATTGGGTTCCGAAAGCGGATACGTGGTTATTACAGATATTGACGGGATTAAGGTTATCCATAAAATTGAATACAAAAAACAATACTATGGTGTCTCCTATGGCCTGTACCCTGACGGTTCACAAACTTTTAAATATTTTAAAACAGCCAGTGCCGGCATTTCAAACAGCAATCCATACCAAGGTGTAATAAACGGGCCGTTCTTTGGCTATAAAAATGGCTTTTACTCCAGTCCGATACTGGTTAATATTGTTACAAATGTGCCAGGTGCAACAATATTCTACACCACCGATGGAAGCACCCCGCTTACAAAAATCCAGGGCAGCACGAAAGAATATACCACCGCTATACCGGTCTCAACAACAACATGTATCAGGGCTGTGGCCACACTCACAGAATGGAAAACTTCAGAGATAAAAACTTGCTCTTATATTTTTTTAAACGATGTTATCAAACAACCTGTATTGCCTGATGGCTTTCCCGCCAACTGGGGCCACACCGGCAAGGGCGATTATGAAATGGACCCCAACATCGTGGATAAATCCCCGTATAAATCTACCATTATTGATGACATGAAATCAATACCCACCCTGTCTCTTGTAATGGACCGTAACGATTGGTTTGGCAGCGGGGGCAGTGGGATATATATACAAGGTGAACTTGATGAAAGGGCTGTTTCATCGGAATGGATAAGCCCTGATGGCGAAGCAGGTTTTCAGGTAAATTGTGGTGTAATGGTTGTTGGTGGTAGCAGCGTCAACAGATGGAAATCAGATAAGCTGTCGCTCAGGCTCAAATTTAAAAGCGAATATGAATCATCAAAATTAAGATACCCGGTTTTTGGTGAAGATAACATTAGTGAATTCAATACCCTGGTGCTTGATGCAAGGCTTAATAATGCATGGCACTATGGGGGAGGATCTTCACCGGAACAACAAAGGACATCTGCACAATACACACGCGACCAGTTTATATGCGATGTGCAAAACGAAATGGGTGGTTATGCACCCCGGGGGCGCCACGTCCATCTGTATATAAATGGTTTATACTGGGGTATGTATCATGTTCATGAACGTCCCGATGAATATTTTGCAAGTGCATACCTTGGCGGTTTACCCGAACATTACGATGTATTAAAACACAACAAATCTTCTGTGGTGAATGGTTCCAACCAGAGTTATCTTGATATGCTGACACTTGCTGACAGCCCCCTGGACCCTGCCGGTAAATTCAAGCAGATAAAAAAGTACCTTGATATAGAGAATTTTATTGATTACATGCTACTTAACTATTACTTGGGTAATACAGACTGGGCGCAACACAACTGGTATGCCACACATAACAGCTTTTCTGAAAATGGCCGCTGGAGATACCATTCATGGGATGCCGAACATATTATGAAAGACATGAATGCAAACGTGACGAATAAAGATGATGCAGGAGGCCCTACACATCTCCACCAGCAATTAAGCAAAAATGCATTATACAGTAATATTTTTGCCAATCGCGTGCACATGCATTTTTTCGGAAACGGGGTGTTCATGCCTGATAACATTACAAAAATTTATCAAAACCGTTTAGATGATGTAGACAGGGCAGTTGTCGGCGAATCGGCCCGTTGGGGCGACAACCAAAGGGAGGTTCCTTATTCGCGTAATAATGAATGGGTTGCTCAGCGAGATTACCTGTTAAATACCTATTTCCCCTCACGAAGAGGCATCGTGTTAAACCAACTCATTCAAAAGGGATGGTATCCCGATTTGGGTGCACCATATTTTAAGATCAATAATACAGATTTTTTCGGGGGTGAAATCTCAGCCGATGATGCCCTGGAAATAAAAGCTGATAAAGGACAAATCTATTATACACTGAACGGAGAAGACCCCTTGGCAGTAAATGAAGGTAATAATGAACCAAAAACCGGCTTCATTTTAACTGATTACCCTTCAGCTAAAAAAGTTTTTGTGCCACTTTCTGATATCGGCAATGACTGGAAAAAAACTCAGGGATTTGATGATTCTGCCTGGTTAATACTAAATGGTTCCCCGGGAGGTGTCGGCTATGAAAAAGGTTCCGGGTATGAAAGTTTCATAGGCCTGGATGTTTCTTCAGGCATGTATGGCAGCGATGGCGGCACAAACACATCTTGTTACATAAGAATCCCCTTCACCATTGATTCGGAGACATTGTCGGAATTGAAATCTCTCAAACTGGAAATAATGTGTGACGATGGTTTTGTTGCTTTTCTTAACGAAACCAAAATAGCTGAAGAAAATGCCCCTGCTTCTTTAAACTGGAATTCTCCGGCAACCATATCCAAAGAAGCTGGCGCTGCAACAGCAATTGATGTTAGCAGTTACCTGCAAAACCTTGTCGAAGGCAACAACTTACTTGCCATACACGGCCTGAACCGGTCACTCACAAGTTCCGATTTCCTGATCATGGTAAAATTATCGGGCGACAGCAGTAATAATACCCCATGGAACATCAATGAGAATGCTTTTGAATACTCCGCCCCGCTTACCGTTAACAAATACTTATTGATTAAAACAAGAACTCTTTATAATAACGAATGGAGTGCCCTCAACGAGATAAAAGTTTATAATCCTACCAATTTAATAATCAGTGAATTGAATTACCATCCCGTAGGAAATATCAATGCTACAGAGGGACAATTGGAGTTTATCGAACTGAAAAATATTGGCCAGGAAGTCATTGATCTTGGAACATGTTCATTTACCGATGGTGTTTCATATAGCTTCCCGCCCGGGACAACCATCGGGCCAGATGAGTTTATTGTGCTGGCATCAGACAGAACAGCTTTTGAAAATGAATACGGGTTTTTGCCTTTTGATGAGTTTACAGGCTCGCTTGACAATAAAGGTGAAAGGTTGACATTGATCAGGGACAGCGCAGAGGTAATATACGATCTGCGGTATGATGACAATGCACCCTGGCCGGAATGTGCCGATGGAAAGGGGGGCTCGCTGGTGCCGGTTAACCCAAATACAAAAGCAAATTACCAGCAACCCGCATATTGGCGATGCGCTGCCGGACTAAACGGTTCGCCGGGAGAAGACGACCCTGATGTGCCTTCAGGTATCAGCGAAAGAGCTGAACCGGATGAATTGTATCGTGTAGGACAAAATTACCCGAACCCATTTTCAGATTATACCTGTATTGAATACATTATTCCATCTAAATCTAATGTTAAGGTTGAGGTATACTCAATTTTGGGACAAAAAATAACCGAACTTGCAGATGAAATGCAGGATGCCGGAAAACACACGGTTGAATGGGACGGCACCGGACAAGACGGCAGGGCGCTTTCTGATGGAATTTATTTCTGCCGTATTTCTGTTAACAGCCACGTAAAAACCATTCGTTTGATATTAATAAAATAGGATTCAATGTCGTTTATTTAAGATTATTCGACCCCAGCGGGGTCGAATAATCTTAAATAAACGACATTGAATCCTATTTTATTAATATCAAAC
>JAWOHT010000001.1:0-5858 GCA_046485045.1 Bacteroidales bacterium | reverse complement strand
GTTGTCACCGGCTTTGAATGCAGGGTATTCTTTCTGCTCAATCAGGGTGTCCTGCACAAAGTTGATCAATTCCATCTTGTTCATCGGTACGGTATATTTAAGATTTTTTCTTGTGTTCGTAAAAGGAGTGCAAATTTAGAGAAATATTTTCAATTAAAAAAATGGTCTGTAGAATTATTTTGAAATCCATTCATGAATTCTGAAAAACTGATTTTTACCTCCCCCCTGCCCTCCTGCCTGAGGCGGGACAAGCCCTCCAAAGGGGGAGTTCGTGCAGTAATTTTTTTAAAATTCTTAAATCAAAAATCGTTAATCCTTGTTCTTAAATCAAGTATCTCTCCCACCTTGAACCCCAACCGATCCCGCACTTGCGGGAGAGCTCATGAGCGAAGTGAATAAACTTTGAACTTTACTCCCCAAAAAGATCCGGCCTTCTCTCCCTGGTGCGTTTGATGGCTTGCTCGTGCCGCCATTCATGTATCTTGCGGTCGTGGCCCGAAAGCAGTACCTCGGGCACCTTCCATCCTTTGTATTCAGCCGGGCGGGTATATACCGGTGGCGAAAGCAGTCCATCCTGAAAGCTGTCGGACAAAGCCGATGTTTCATCGCCCAGCACGCCGGGTAGGAGCCGAATCACGGTGTCGGTTAAAACAGCCGCAGCCAGCTCGCCGCCCGAGAGCACATAGTCGCCCACCGAAATTTCGCGGGTAATGAAATGCTCGCGTACCCGCTCATCCACACCCTTGTAATGCCCGCAAAGCAGAATCAGGTTTCCTTTGGTTGACAGGTGATTGGCAATGGGCTGGGTAAGCTTTTCACCATCGGGGCTGAGGAAAATCACCTCATCATAGTGACGCTCACTTTTCAGTTTGGTTATACAGCGGTCGATGGGTTCAATCATCATCACCATGCCTGCACCACCCCCAAAGGGATAATCATCCACATTTTTATGCTTGGAAACAGAATAATTGCGAATATCGTGCAGGTGGATCTCGGCCAGGCCTTTCTCAACCGCCCTCTTTATTATGGAGTGCGAAAAAGGCCCTTCAAACATCCCCGGAAAAATGGTAAGAATATCAATGCGCATGGTACTTTATAGGCATGGTTTCAGACTGCGAAGGTAAAGAAAAAACACGCTTAAAGTTTATACCGGCAAAAAGCTGAACCCTTCAGGCCAGAATAAAACCAACCCAATGACCTTTTTGAATCCGTATAACCATACAGAATAATAATATTTAATAGATTTGTGCTGATAAACCAAATAAAGGTTGGGTTATTCTCCTAATTTTGGTTGGATATCCCAACCTTTGGTAAGGTTATTAACAGGTTACCCAATGCCGGGCGCTGTGGTAGCTTGAAGCATTCTGCCCAGCATTAAGTTTTGTAATGGTGGATAGTGACGCGGCCCGCAACGGTTTAGCCCTCATGGAGCAAAGTGGAACAAATCCCGCTACTGTGGCGATACCAGGAAAGTTGTGGGCAAGTTTAGAGCAGACACAGACGATTTTTAAAACCATGAAAACGAAACAAAGGCTATTTCTTGCTGTGGGATTAATATTCTTGATTTCATGTAATCAGAAATCTCATGAAAAGACTGATTTGGATTCAAATTCAGACACTGTATTCATTGAGAAAGGTCTTGAATCCTACGAAAATACAAATCACGATAATGCGGAATCACTGATTGGTTATAAAAAATACCAGTCTGATTATGATTATTACATGGATATCTATAACAATGAAAAATTAATAGCAGCGGATGACATTTTAATGTTATCTATTCCAGATAGTTTGTTCACAAAGAACAAGGATACTGAATCATTTTATTTTATTGTTTTTACAAAATCAATGAATGGTTCCGACGGATTTTATTCAGAAGCAGTTGGGCATAGCTGCTTTGAATATATAACGAAATATCCGATAAAATTTGCAGCGTTCTTTTTATCAGAACCAAAGTTAGATAGAGAAGACTTAAAAAATTGGGCAAACTATATTTATGGCGAAATTCAGATTTCTAGAGAAAATGAAGAGCAACAGGTGATAAGAGAGCTGGAAGAATTACTAAAAGACAAGATAAAAGACTCTGATAAAGATTACAAAAATTTAATTTATAAATTGATTGAAGAAATAAAAACTGCCCATAATCGAGCAGACGGCCGGTGAGCCGTTAAGTCCACTCCCGCATAATGCGGGATAAACTCCGCGCCTCTCACATTTACCCGCCATATTGAAATGAAGGCGGGCCACTATATCCCGAAAGGGACCAGGACAGGCTCAAACACGAGGCAGCATTCAGCCCAAAGCATTGCCAAAGGGTGCAATTTTGCTTTCACACCATCATTACGATTAATTGATAAACCGTTGAAAATCCAATCTCTTCTGTATTTTTGACCAAGCTGATATTAAAATAAAAGAGGTTGAAATCAAAAAAATATGTAAATCATCCAATAAAAGATGTAACATATTAACGAACAGTGTCTTGTACTTTTGTACATTGAAGAGAAATCAAATCATGAAAATCATGCATGTAACCCAGCGACACTAAGGCAAAACTTGAGCGGGTTATGGCCTCGTTATTTTTTTAAGAAGAAAGGAGAAAAAAATGCAACATGGAATTGATGGTACGATGTTCGGAATGGGCTGGTGGTGGATAATAGGACTTATTCTGGTCGCCGTTGTAATTTGGGCCGTAATACGCTCATCCAAACAGAATAAATAACAGCAACGCAGTAAAACATAAAACGGCGCCCGATATTAAAGACCCGAAAGTAAGAAAATTGGCAGATGAAATTATAAAGGCCCAGGAAAAAGAAATTGCAGAAATGCTAATTACAATAACCAGTATGGTTGGGGTGGTGGCTTAATTATCAGATTTTGATAAAAGGCTAATTTAGGGATGCCTGCTACCAACAATGGTGTAACTGTTATTCTATTATTTATTGGTTTTCAGTTCTTATTAACGTGGTTGGCTGCGAGGGTAAAAGACAAGGGTAGCTTTCTTTATCAGGCTATGAAAAAGGGGAAGCTTACATACTGCTGAAAGCATTTTGTATCAATGATCCGGCTGATTCATTAATCCATTCTTTTCCGCTATCAACCAACTCCTCCCTGTTTAAGGATTCATGATGATATAGTGGATGAAAGTACGTTGAGACGGGGTTTTTCCACCCTTCAACATCAATTGGTTCTAACTAAAGCAATCAGCACTGGATACAGGATGTTCAACATTATATTTTCACTTAGCATTGCTCTGGTGCCTGTTTGGCGTGATAGAGTTTTTTTAACCCTTCACCAAATGTGTTTGGGAGAAATCTGGGAACTCGAAAAAATTAACAACAAGAACCGTAATATCGCCCAATACAGGCAATCTGCAATGTACAAAACAGCTTCATTGTTTAGCTTATGTTGCGGATTAGCAGATCACAATCAGTGGAATGCGAAGTATGCTCAATTTGGGCTTCTTTATGGTTTTGCTTTTCAGCTGTACGATGATTTATTGGATATTTATGCTTCTGAAAACAAACTTGGTAAACCAGCAAAGAAAGATGAATCCCTGGGTATTCTTACCCTACCAGAATTACTTAAGCGACAATACAACTCGAACACCAAAGCTATTCAAAAATGTGCTGTTATAGGGATATCTTACTTAAACAAAGCAAAAAGCTTATGCAATAATGAAGCTTTGATTTGTGAAGCAGAAAAATTAACTAAGCCTTATCTTGAGCTTTGTCCTTGATGTAGTATCGGGAGTAATTGCCCATATAATAGCCTTCTTTTTTAGTGCCAAAACAGGGGATAACCCCTAAAATACGTCGATTGGATAGTTTTTTAAGATCTTCCTCAGTTTTAATTGAATCATCAAGATATTCTAAAAAGAAAGCTAAGAGTAAACTAATAAACAAACCAAGAATAAAACCTATTGCCATGGTCATTTGATACTTTTTGTTGACAGGTGCGCTTGGCTGAGTTCCTTCCTGGAAAATTTTTACTGATGGCATAATTTGGGATTCGGTAATTTTCTGGGATTGATATTGTTGATACAAAAAACTGCGAAGTTCCTGTTTTCTGCTTAATTCTTCCCGAGTCGAATCATAGTCCTGAGTTCCTGGCGATAATTTTGAAACGTTAACAATGAGGATCTCGATTTCATCTTCCATTTGTTCAATTTGCTTTTCAAGCCGCATGGTGGAGCTTTGTATGTTTGATTTGTAAAATTCACTAATGTTTTCGATAAATACCGAACAGATAGTATCAGTAATCTTTTTAGCATAAGTTTTCATGTCATACGTAAAACTCACTTTGAGTAAAAGAGTGTTTTTTACAGCTTCAACGCTTAAGCCATCTCGAAGCTCTCCTGGGGAAATTTTGGGATGTAAGGTACGACGTGAAACTTCTTGAAGAATGGGTTCACCTTTGAGCATTTCAGCGTAGGTTTGAGCCCACCGTTCGCTGGAGTAATAATCTGGTATAGGGCTTGATGCCATGGAAGAATAGGAACTGGGAGTTTGTACAACTAAAGTGGCTGTTGATCGGTATAAGGGAACAATCTGACTGACATGAATATAGCTGGCTAAAGTTGAGAGGGCGGTAATCAGTACGATCCAAACCCATCTCCTTTTGATAATATTCCAGATATCGCTTAAACTAATCTCACCTTCAGTGTTTAAAGTATCTTCATCCATTTTTTTACTCCTGCACTACATATCTAGAATAAACAAATTATATAAGATTTCATACTATCTTCAATTGGAGAGCTTTATGTTAATACTTGGCAAATCCAAACTTATGGTTAGCCAGGATCCTCTTGCAGTGATTGCATTATTGCCTTCAATTAAAGGTACTGAAAGATTAAACTCGCCATTTTGTGTGCTTATAGAGCTTCCTGCGCCACTGGACAAGTTTATCAACTCTCCGGTCATGGTTCCTGGAAGTTTTAAATTCAATTTAATATGAAGGGTCATATAGGATGTAAAAGGGTCGATTCCAATGGTTAAATATTGCACAGCCATGTTGGTAGCATAGGGAGGAGAACTCACATGGACAACTCTTTTTTCCATTTCATTTTCAAAAACGATAGAAAAAGTTGAGGAAGCACCGCTGCTAAATTTACCATTTTGGACTTCTATGGTAGATCCATTAATCTTAACATTATACCCTGTTGCTTTACCGGAGACTGAGACTGAACCAGTGCTAGATGTGAGCGAAGAAAACAAAAAAGCTTCTTTCACTTCAATATTTTTATTAATTTCTTCTTTTTCTGGAAGTTTATGAATATCTTTTTGTGGTATTTCATTAGTCTGCTTCTCAGATGGTAAAGTATTTTTTTCTTGTTTGCTTTCTTTTTTTTGAAAATCTAAATATAGTTCGAGTTGTTTGCGCCATAAGTCCTCTGAAAAAACATCATCACTTTGTTCTATGGTTTCAGTATCTGATCGTAGTGTGATAACTTCTTTTTGAATCAAGAAAAAGTATAGAAGGCAAAATACCACAAAAGAAATTACTGTAAGACTTCCTATGATATATAGCGTGTTATATTTTTTTGGTTTGTTCTTCATCTAATAAAAAATACCAGACACTTCCCATTAGAAGGAAGTGTCTGGTATTCGTTTAAGAATTGAGCTTATAAAAGCTTATTTCTCGTAAATCACGGTAACGGTACGCGTAGCTGCATCCCATTCCACGATGGCTCCGAAGGCTTCAGAGATAAAGCGGATAGGAACGAAGGTGCGACCTTGACGAATTTGGGGTGGAGCATCCAGGAGTATTTTCTTGCCATTGACCAGAGCCTCGGGATTGCTTTCCTGCATAATGACGACTTTGTCGACCAGCGTAGTGGTGACGGTGTTGGTGCTGGCTGG
>JAWOHT010000238.1:0-11773 GCA_046485045.1 Bacteroidales bacterium | reverse complement strand
GCCGTGTCCGGCGTAGATTCCCTTTTCCAGGGCCATGTAATAGCCGGCGAACTGGGCCTGGTGCGTCCATTGCAGGATCAGCGTCGCCGGGGCGGGCGGCGCCGCGGCCGGCTCCTGTTCGCCGCGGCCGGCGAACAACGTTTAATATATCTTTAAGGTATATAACAATAGCATGGTCTCACGTGTTCTGGAGAGAACTGTGCCACCACCACCATATTGTATACATTATCTGATTCATTGCTTATTTATGTTTTGCAAATATATTTATTGGTTTTACAATATCAAAACTTTATACAAAATATTTTTACCTGTCAATTGTAATTGTAGTGGTAACCATTTTCGATTCGCCTCCAAATGAAGTCATAACAACAATTCCGTATTTATATGTTGCATTAGTGACCTGTGTATCGGTAAAAGAAGATGCAGCGCTGTCAACAGCTTTATGTTCCTTATAATTATCATCGCCTGTAGCTTTAAAAATTACATACCACCATTTCTCATCTGTTTCGGGAGTATATTTCCATTTCAAGGTTACTGCATTATCTTTTTGCACATATTCAGCAGTAAAATTCTCAACAGGTTTTCTTTTGCCAGTATCGTAGGGCCGGGCAACCACCCCAAATGCAGGTTTTGAAGACAATCCGGAACTGTCAACTGAGATGATGGTATATTCATACACAATGTTTTTCTGAACATTTTTATCGGTATAAGATGATAAAGCCGGAGCAAAGGAGTCAATTACCCCCCATTTTTCTTCTTCTTGTTTTCTCCTCAAAAGCAGCTGTTTCGCAAGGTCTTCACTGGGACTGGGATGCCACTGCAACCATACGCTTGTATCGGTAACAAATAGATCGGAAAAAACAGCTTCCGCAGGAGGTATGATATCGGGACGCCTGAGTGATAAAACCGGAGAAAGGTCCGAATGTTGATGTCGTCGGTTAACCGCCGCAATACGATAATACACATATCGCGTTAAAGTATTGATACTGATTGAATCTGTATAAACCGTATCGGGATGGATTTGTCCGGTAAGCTGTGAAAACTCATGTGTAGGGTCGTTGGCACGCAGAACCCTGTAACCGATTATGTTGGATTCATGCCCCAGGTTCCAGCTAAGTTTTACAACCCCCGATTCATTAATTA
This sequence comes from Bacteroidales bacterium, assembly GCA_046485045.1. Lineage (GTDB taxonomy): Bacteria > Bacteroidota > Bacteroidia > Bacteroidales > UBA10428 > JAFGPL01. The sequence continues at coordinate 10,630 of JAWOHT010000238.1, read as the reverse complement.
TGCCGGCTAATCCTTTGGGAGACAGAGGCGGTACTGTATCAATCCGCGTAGCAAGTACCGGATAGGAGAATGCCATATTTCCTGCAGTGTCAACAGAACCAATACAATAATATGCCTCATCAAATCCCGACAGATCATCGGTATATTCACGGGTACTTTTAGGTAACGGAGTTTTGGTTATTAACTCATACCCATAAAGAGAATTGTTGCTTCGGCTCACTACAAATCCATCTAAATCGGGAGGGGGATTATTCATCTCCCAGCTGATTTTTACATCTCTTCCGGATATTTGTCTTGGCAAATTAATTGTTGGTGCAGGGGGTGGCGTCAGGTCTTTTGACCAGGCAATTATTTCTGCAGGTACACTTAATTCGCCAAAAGGAGTTACACCTGAAACACGATAAGTATATTCAGTATAATTAGCAGTAAGAGTGTCAATATATCCCGGCTGTATCTCCTGCTCTGCGCCTTTTGGAGTTGCGGTTATAAGTGGCATATTTGTAAGCTTTTTGTAATTACGCCCGCCGTCTTCGGAACGATAGACATAAAATCCTGAGAAGCCATATGGTTCAACATCTTCCCAGGATAGTTTTATGCTGCCATCACCACTTTCAAATTGCAGATTGGCCGGTGCCGGATATTTTAAAAAAGGCATAACATCAACTACAATATAGGCTGTGTCAAAAGTATACTCTTCGGTTGTTTCAGCTACATACACCCTGTATGCATAAGTTTCATCTTTTTTAATATCCCTGTCAACCCATCTTAATCCTAAGGCAGTAGCAGTTATTGCATCGTTATCAGCGGCAAACAGTGAGAACGAATACCGGTTAGTTAATTCATCCGCAGCATTCTTCAGAACATTCAGATTATTTTCATCCAGCGCGCGGGGTATAAAAATTTTCCCATATAAAGCCTGGGCTGCAATAGCAGAAAACATATTTTCGGGGGAAGCTACACCTTTCCACTCATCAAGTGTTAAAGGTTTAACAGGCAACAGATTGAGTTTTTGATAATCAGAAGCATCAAAAGGTATATTCTTGTCAACTATCACTTTTTCAACAATATAACCGATTCTATTTGATATAATCCATCCGCCCGGGGTTGAGGGAGCCCAGCGTAACACCACCGAGTCATTGTCTACACGGGCTATCAGACTTATAGATGCATATCCTGGCGCTGGTTCTTCAATTTCTTCACCTGTTTTATCTCCTGTCTGGGCAGCGCTTATCAGGGTTAACAATAATCCCAATAAAACAAAAATCAGGCTGATAAAAGTAATTCCTGTGCTTTGTTTAGGATTTCGGGTGTGATTATAAAAGGGGTTCATTCTATATGATTTAGTTAGTTTCTAAAAATTTATACTGTACTGAATACTGCCGTATAATTCGTTGTATGATTGCGAAGTTATACCAGTGCCGTTATAATTGCTGTTCGAAATATTGAAACTCAGATTTCCAAACTTATTTAATGTATATGCTGCATTTAACCTGAATACCAGTTGAGAATCTTTAGACGTGGTTTTTACGAAATTCACACCTGTACTGGCAGAAAGAGTTAATTTATTATTGAAAAATCTTCTTCCAACAGTTTCACTGATATGAACAATGCGGGTGTTAAAAGCAGAAAGTTTTGCAGAATTATAAAGGATAGTGGTAGTAAATGACCATGATGTGAGAAATGTCAAAGAATGAATAGTAGATAAAGAATGACTGCGGTTATCTGTAATTACCGAAGTGTAAGCATTTTTATCAGAAACATCCTGAAATGAATAGGTAAAGATGAGATTGTTAGTCCCTCCGAAACCATCAAATAAAAATCTTGGCGAGAGGGAATAAGAGCTGAAGATATTGGATAATCTTAATGTATCGTTGACATGTGCAGATTGAATCACATTGTTGTTATAATTTGCATCAAGTCCGAATTTTTTATTTACCTGCCAGTTGGCTGCAAATGAACCGGTAAATCTGCTGGTGGTTGATAACCTGTTTCCCCGAAGATTATTCATCCTGATTCCGGCCCTGGAACGCAGATTAAGTTTATTTTTAAATAATCGTGCATTAGGCGATAAAGTAAACTCTAAGACATCATTGGGCATAAGGGCATATCCCAGAGTAGTGAATCCCGGACCTATCCATTGCGAAGAAAGAATTACCGACCAGCTATTTGAAGGCATGATATTTATGTTCAGTTTAGCTGCCCCGTCAGTTCTTGACGATATATTAGGTGTAAAAAAAAATGAGGGGGCTGAGAAATTTTCCAGTTTATCAGCAGCTGTGTTGGCAGAGAATACAGATAAGCCGGCCTCACCTTTTACGTGAATTTTCGGGCTTAACCGTAACCCGAAACTTACCGTGCTTACAAGGTTTTCGTTGGGTGTTACTTTTGCTGAGTCGCTTTTTATCGACCCTGAATCATCAACTGCGTGAAAAAAATTGAGGTTAATAAATGTTTTCGATTCATCTCCATATCCTACTGATACTGCATAGGCATGTTGCCGGTATATGTCGGGCATATAATTTTCGATGCTGGCATCTGTTGCCTGGCGTGTTCGACCGTATAACCCTTTTAACCGAAAGTTGCCCGGAGTCAACTCAAACCCTCCTCCCAGCATGCGTAAATCACCAAAGGATAAATCGGATAACTGAGTAGAAAAGTAACCTCCATGCAGTGTAAGCCAGTTTGATATCCTTGGACTCACCCCAAACTGGTTGAAAGGTTGTTGAAAACGGGTTTGCTGAGTTGACAGATATAGTTCAAAAGGAAGCTGTATCTGGTCAAAAAGGGTAATATTTGCGCGAAAAATGCCCGTTAACATGTTATCCGGCTGACGCGGATCGATACCGTTTGCCGAATAAAAATTATTCGAAATATTTGCTGAACCTCCAAATTTGATAACCCCTTTACGTTCCTGTGAAAATAATGTAGAAGAAAAAATTATCAAGCATGTAATAAGAAACTGTAACCTTAGGATTATCTTTTCAATACTGCTATTCAGGATTTTTGTCTGAATTTTTGTTGCTGCTTTCATTTATTTATCAATTTATACTTATAAAACCGACAATGACTTTTAATAAATAAACGGTTTTGAGATTGTTGGGGCAGCATCATCTACCCCCAGACATCCATTATAATTATAATAATATTTCAGTGGATAATTACCTCTGAGCATTAATTGATAAGGTCTTGCTATGATAGTATTTAACCTTGTTTTATCAGAATTTGATTTAACAATATAAAAATTTGATAAAACATTGATTGCCCGGACTCTTAAAGTCAAAAAATCTGCAGGGACAATAATTCCATGACAATACTTAATAGTAATATTTGGGGCAGGCGCCGATTGAGTTCCAAATACTGATGTTTGTAAACCGGAAAAAGATGTACCTGCTATACCGCCGGGTATAAAAGTTCCGCCTGAAGAGCCGGAAACATTACTACCGGTAGATGTGGAAGAACCTGAAAGCAAATTGACAATGTCGTTTGCAGTCAATGTATAACTATTGAAAGATACTTCAACAAAATCAAGTGAAGGGTTACTGAGGTACTGTTCATATTTTACCGTACCACTCCACCAACCTTTGTTTCTCAGCCATTGAATATCTCCGTATATTTTCGGGTTGGTAAATGTATTATGCCATGCCGAAGTTCTTTCATGTCCGATTATTTTTACCAATGGCCCGAATTTATGGGTTGTACCTGATCTTACCCATACTATCGGTCTGAAATCACTGTGGCCAAAGTGCTCTGCACCCTCATATTTGGCAGTGTGCAATTCAAAATTGTTCGGTAGAATTGATGACTCAGTGGAGACATAGTTGAAAGTACTTAGCTTGGCCTGTAATGTATTGAAATTACTTGTTTTAAAGGAGTAAACATATAATAGCCTTTCACCTGATTTAACACGGGTTGCAGAAATTCTCCGCTGATTGATGTATAAATTTGATGTTGAGGAACTAAACATCAACCTTTCAACCATAGTATGCGTCTGATATCCTCCACCTTCCATAAAGTCTGAAATATCCTGTATGTTAAACAAAGGATCTGAGCCCTGATAGGTTTCTTTTTTAATAATCTGTAAATAATAAGATTTATTATTCAGCAGTGGCGGGATGTCAAAGTATACCCTTCTCGATGCAGGATTATAAGTATATGGTACCTCAACAGGTTGAAGGTTAAAGTCGATGGGAATGAACCGGGCTGTTAAATCTAAATCGAACTGAGGCCTGGCAGTAAACAGGTCATTCTGGCCTGAAATCAGCTGAATCATGCCAACCCGGCACTCATTCTGTAAGAAATAGTTGTGAGAACTTACCGGATAAGTGTAAGCAACATTATTTGGCGGGATAACGTTTGGAGCAGGGCCTGTTTTAAAGACTGACTGAACAGTTTGTTTAATTAATGTTCCGTCATTCTTAACAGCTGGTTTCCATGCTCCGGAAATATGTTCTTCACCAAAAGCCGAAGCGGTAAACCGATAAAATGTATATCCCGTAAGCATTTCATGCGGAGAATAATATACAGAAAATTTATCGGGTGCAACAACTTTTGTCCCAGAAACCAAATTGTTTTCTGATACTGTCTGTAATTTAAAGTCATCCAATTTGATCCTGAAAATCCGTATCCTTGAAGACTCACTACCTGTTGGCATTTCCTGTAATTCAAAAGGAGTTTCAAGTTCAAAATTAAGGGCAACCTGGGGTTCGGAAAGCACATCAACATTTGTTTTACCATTAACAGGGTCTATATCTGCTATCAGGTCAATACGTGAAAGGGGACTTTCAACTACAGGCATACATTCGGTCCCCTTTTTAAACTGAAAACTGCAATTCCCTTTAATTGCACCGCCAAGTATCCGGTATTGTCCACCTACTATACCTTTTACCCAGGTAGGATTAGGTCCGGCTCCCTGAAGAGCTGCACCTACGCGAAGGCTTAATATTTCAAAATCGCCTTCCACGAACCATAAATCAACATGAATACCGATAGCGGCAGCTAAATAGGCGTATATCTGCCCCATGGCATACCAGCCGTTTACGCCCATAGACCCTGTCATTCCTTCACAGTTTGTTCCGGTTCCGTAATTGAGAAGTGCAAAATCAAATCCAATTATTGCTGAAATTTCTCCGTAAAAAATCAGGAAGGTTTGCCTGCCAGTGTTGAATCCGGCACTTGCTCCAAAAGCAAAACCATCGCCGATTTCAATTGCAGAATTTCGCGGACTGCTGCTCCATGCTGGAAATAAACTCTGAATTTCAGCAGGTAATGGGGGCGGAGCTGGTAAATTCTGTCCAACCATAAAATAGCCGTCAACTGTCAGCCAACTTGAAAGACTTATATTAACACGGTTTGATGGTTCGCCGATTTTTATATACCAGAGGTCGGGAGAAAAATGCATAACCATTTGACCGCCTCCGGTTAAAGGAGAGGCATTTATGGTAACGTTGAACACTCCATGAAAAGTTTTTAACGGAAAATTATACTCCATATTTACGGTTGCACGAATCTTGGCGCTTGAGCGGTTGGCAACGCTGCAAAGCATATAGCCTTCTCCGGTTACTGTAATGGTACCTATGCCTCCGCCTGAAAGAAACTGTGCTTCAAGTCCTACATCGCCGTTAAATGCTTCGGGTGATGGGTGTGTACCGATAACCACCATAGCCATAAAACCAAATTCCACATTCTTGTCAGGAACATAACTGTAACCAGAGTTGGTTATTCCAGCTGTAGCGCTGTTATCCGGGGCAGATGGAGTTGACGCTAAATCTGTTGTTCCGCTTTTTCGCATGTGATACCATGCCCCACCGCCAAAACCATAAATACCAACTCCGCTGAAAATGGGAATACCTGTGCTGAAGATTGCTTTTGCATCAACATACCAGTACCGGTAATTATTTACAGCACCAAATTGAGCAGTTGCCGATACCGCAATCTGGTCAATAAAAGTAGCGCTTATTGCACCCTTGAACCCATCTCCAAATACAGCATGCGAATTATATAATCTTATTCCTCCTGCTATTTTCACAGTACCCAAATCGGCGTTTATACCTATTGAATCGAGATCAATCCCATCGAAAACAAACCGTTGCGGACCAGAACCTGAAGACATCTTACCCCAAACACTTAGTGTTGTGGTACCGCTTATGGCATTTGATCCGGACTGAAGACCAATATTCAGATTAAACTGGATACCGGCACCCATCGTTCCTCCCCTGTCTCCGGTAACAATATTCAGATTATTAATGGATACCGGGAACCCTGCCATGCTGTGCTGCGGGCTTGCAAAACTCCAGTTGCCTTTTTCAATATAGGGACTTATAGTCATCACTTTAAATCCTTCGAATGTAACTCCTTTAAAGCCTAACTTGGAAATGCCTCCAACATCGCCATCCAAAGTAAATTTTCCGTTAAATAGCGCCTGTGCCACAAATTTGCCAGAGGTATCACCCAGTTCTATTCTTGATGTCGGGTTCAAATATAGTTTGGCCTTCCAGATATCTGCCTTAACGGTATCTTTCGGATATATTGAGAAGAGGTATTTTAAATTGCCTCCTCCCGCAGGTCTTGATATAATACCTGAATAAATCAATGATGAGTCAATAACTGAAACTTTGATTCTTCCTTTAATCGAACCCGATTGAAATGAGCTGCTTACCAGATTAACTCCAATAGTATCGATACTTGCTCCCCAATCGCCAAAATTTCCTTTAGGATACTGAATGACATTTTCGGCCCGAAAACCAGCAGTAAACCCTGTTCTGTCAATAATCATATTATTTACCGAAATAATGGGGCTGGTATTTTCAAAGGTTTTTAATTTATCCGGAAGTGTGATAGCTGCCCTCTTAATATAAAAACCCTTCCATTCGTTGGTGGTTGTGCCTGAATAATTAGCGGGGAAAGTCATCCCGGTAGGATTTTGTATGGATGAATAATCAAAAACCATTTCCTGAACCTGCATCTTAAAACCGTTAGCCCCGGTTATCTCACATTCATCTAAGTTAGCGCTGGCTAACCATTGCCACCCGTTTCCACTTTTGGCAGCACGGGTTTTAAAGCTGGCTTTTACCAGTTTTTCCGGATCATTATCGGGTACGGGCTTCAGCCATGAGCGCGGGAATTCTACATCGGCAGCTATAACAAATTCCTTAAACTGTTTGCAGTCGAAAATCATATATGTTCCTGAATCAGTTGGTGTTGGCGCTTTAAATAAGAAACTCCATGTGCCTTCTTCCCGGTATCCTATATCCTGAGCCAGGTACATTACAATCTTTCCATTACCGGAATAGCCGTCTTTGTGAAAACAGATATTTTTGGCGCCAAGACCAAAACCAACATCAGGCCCTAATGCAGGCAACTCTACATAGGTAGCAGCATTCAACACTGCCTGTGTTGGGGTAAACTTCATCCCTATAATACCGGCAACTACTTTATATCCGTCATAATCGTGGTCAAAACCTATCGGTAATGCCACCGGAGTTGAACTGATTAATCCGCTAACCAGACGGCCAGAACTGCTGGAGTATTCATGTATTGTTTTGAATTTTAATTTGTCGTGGGTAAAACTTAAAGCTTTGCCTTCAAAGTCATTCGCTTCAGGTTTTGTATAGGGTGCATCTTCTGCAATTTTGCCAAATACCTCACCTTCATACACTTCGTTATTGGTGTTTACTTTAATGCCGTTAAATTCAACCAGAATATCCCCCCTGAAATATGGCACATCAATCGACCCCTCTCCCGATAATGAACTACCGGTACCTGATACTGTTTTTAATTTGAGTTTAAACTGGCCGATTTTTATAACACTATCGGCAGCAAAGGTTTGTGTTGAAGGAGTACGGTTTGTTGGTTCGGCAGAAAAACAATCTCCAGGGCATGAGCCGCTGTCGGCCGGTGCGGGCGACACAGTGAAAATACCGTCGTTTGAGTTTACAAATGAGGTATCACATAATTTTTTATCAGTTCGTATTGAATCTTTTTGGTATTTAAGCTGAAAATTCCAAAGATAAGAAGCAGCAGAATCAGCTGTAAAGGTTACAGATGATGAATCGCCATTGATAAAATTCAGGTCGTAACGGGTATAGCCCATCATATCGGTGGAATATGCATAAATTTTTGAATTGTCGTTTCCTGTGAAGGTGGTGTCGAGAACAGTTTTTCTGCTTTTCACTTCGGTAAAGTTTTCCGAAACTGAAATCATTTTCCACACCTTAATCCTTCCATCTGTTATAGCCGGTTTGTTGATTTGTGGATTGACAGAAACTGCAAACCGCGGGTTTTTATTGGTTGTCCATGTTCCATTGTTGGGCGGAGATTCAACCTGCATTTCGAAACATCCGGCCGAGGTAGCAGGGGTGATGCGCAATGTCCTGATAGGACTGGAATAATATTTTACATCAGATGCTCCAAGGTAATTAATCCTCCAGTAGTAGAGTCCTGTATCACTTATCCCTTCTATCTGTTTGTTGATAACATTAAAAAGGTCGTCGCAATTATTACCTGAACTATATGCCTCTTCAGTAGGTATTTGGATAGTTTGAGAACGAAAAACGGAGTCAAATGACTCTGTTTTGGAAAATTCTGCTGAAAACTTACCTGTAGCAGTTGCAAAGGCATTGTAACCGTGAAATGCGGTATTAGTAAGAGCATCATTATTAACAAAGTTCAATGTTGAAGGCCTTGGAACCTGGAATGATACATTTATTTTTACTCCTGCTTTTACCGAAGTATCATTTTTGGGCGATGTTATTGCAGGTTTTCTGAATCCTTTAATGAATGAATTCTCCCCGGATGATGCATTAAGAGTAGTGCCATCATCGAAAGTAAAAGTTACTTCTGCATTCCAGTTATATTTGGTTCCATGCTCCAGATAATTCATCCATTCAGGAAAATTACGGTTGTTATCAAGGTTTACTATCAACAGGCTTGCTGCTTCCTGAGAAGATAATCCCTGGCTGGTTTGGGGTCCGCCTGGAAAACTGATGCTTCGTGTATTGGATAAGACAATGCTGCTACCCTCTTTTTTCACTCTGACAGTGATATTTATATTACGGATATTATCGGTATATGGTGAAAACCGGGTTATAAGGTGAGGTGTATCCCAGGGTATTGTATCGTTATTGGCAGGGTATATGTTAGTAATTGTCATTGCAGGTGTTCTGGTTTCCGGAATTTGAAATGTTGCAATCTCGCTTTTACCCTGATTACGGGTAGCCGGTTTACCGTTTTGGTCAAATGCCTGCACTATCCATACATACCTTAATGCTGAAGCGAAATAATCTATTGGTAAGTCGGATGGAAGGTATTGGTAGGAAGAATTAAAAATATCGTTTTTTTCCAAAAGAACCGGATTGCTTTCAATCGCGGTCCTGGGTGTCTGGCCTGCAAAAACAGGACATATTTTCAGTTTATATTTTACCAAAACTCCCGGAGTTATGTTTGTTACCGGTGTCCAAAAAAAGTTGGGGTATGCATTCGTAACAATTTCATCGTCAACCGGAGAAATTAATATAGGGGGATCGGGACTAAGAATGAAAAAGCTTGTGCAATACTCTTCGCCTGTGGTGATATTTTTATTGTTCTCGTCGAAAACGCTGATACATATCTGGTAATTGCCTTCAGGAATGGAATTGGTAGTAAGTGCAATAGTACCTATACTTCTATCGTAAACAAGGGCATTCACATTAAGTATTTGAGGGCCATTTAATAAGGTTGTTCCAGGTCCCGAAGGTATATTAACACTTGGTATTAGCCGGTTATTTTTGGGTGTATTGACAACTTCGACACCCTTTTCATTGATGATTCTGACAGTAAAATATGAATTAGGAAAATTTGCCTGAGAAACATTAGTTACAACCAGCTGAGCAATTGAAGGATCTTTTTGCCATTCGGAGAGATCAGAAGGAGTTGGAGTACGAAGCACCAGATTGAGGCTTACCTGTGCGCAAACGATCTGACAGTAACAAAATAAAAGAACTGAGGATTGAATTAGTTTTTTCATGGCTATAATATGATATAGGAACTTCAGCTCAAAGAACATCCGTCCGGATTATTCATTACATGAATAATACCGGATAAATAGAAAAACAGTCAGAAAGCTAAGAAAAAAAAATTCTAACTCAAATTATTTTCTCAAAAAATTCCGATTATTGTCAGGAAGTAATATCAATACAAGGTTGGAAAATGAAGATGAATGCGGTATATCAGGCAACTTTTAATCTTTTTATATTCACTTTTTCAAGTTTTTCTTCGGCATATTTTTTTGACACAACCATTATTTTTGTTGCACCCGAAGGAAGTTCAAACATAGCGTCTATCATGATATGTTCGCAGATAGAGCGCAACCCGCGTGCCCCGAGCTTATATTCTATGGCTTTGTCTACAATGTACTCAAGTACATCTTTTTCGAACTCAAGTTCAATGCCATCAATTTTAAATAATTTTAAATATTGTTTAATAATGGCATTTTTAGGTTCGGTAAGGATATTGCGCAAGGCAGTACGATCAAGCGGGTGCAGGTACGTAAGTACGGGCAGTCTGCCGATAATTTCGGGTATCAGTCCAAAGGCTTTCAGGTCTTGCGGGGCAATATACTGCAACAGGTTATCGCGTTCTACCTTGGCAGTATTTC
>JAWOHT010000156.1:0-18747 GCA_046485045.1 Bacteroidales bacterium | reverse complement strand
GCATCGGTTGCTATCGGCGAGGCAAAAGATGCCATATTTATCTTTCTGGTTATTTTTATCAACAGCGGGTTAGGAACGTACCAGGAATATAATGCCGAAAAAAGCGCTGCCGGTCTGCAAAGCATGATAAAAATCAAAGCCCGGGTTAAGCGAGATGGCAAAGAGACAGAACTTGATTCGGAAGTATTAGTGCCGGGCGATATCATTATGCTCGAATCGGGTTTAAAGGTGCCTGCCGATATACGTTTGCTCGAGACATCCAATCTTTCGGTTGATGAAAGTTTTCTTACAGGAGAATCAATTGCGGCTAAAAAAAACAGAGGAACCCTGAGGCCTGATCTGGCTGTAAGCGAACGTACCAACATGGCTTTTGCCGGGTCTACAGTGATGTCGGGCAGGGGAATGGGTGTGGTGGTAACTACCGGAATTCATACCCAGGTAGGACAAATTGCAAAAGATGTTACAGAATCTGTATCGGCAAAACCGCCGCTGGTATTGCGTATGGAAAAATTCATCAAACAAATCAGCATCTTTATTATTGCAATAAGTGTTATTCTTGCTGTAATACTCAGGATAAATGGGATGGACTTCGCGTCTATCTTTTTCTTTGTGGTGGCGCTGGCTGTATCGGCCATTCCCGAAGGCCTTCCGGTTGCACTGACCGTTGCACTCTCCATAGCCACCAAAAGAATGTCGAAACGAAACGTGATTGTCCGCAAACTTACTGCTGTTGAAAGCCTGGGAAGCTGCACGGTTATTGCAAGCGACAAGACCGGCACGCTTACCGTAAATGAACAGACTGCAAAAAAAATCATCCTCCCGGATGGCAAAAGTTTTTCTATCGATGGTGAAGGGTATAATGGCAACGGCAAAGTTTTCGATGATGCTATTCCTGATAAAGAAATTGATTATAACTATAACTCCCTGGTTTATTCCATCAATAAAACCGGTGTACTGGCAAATGAGGGTTCACTCAACAGTGAAAACGGAAAATGGACCTATTACGGTGATGCCATGGACGTAGCCCTTCTGGGGATGAGCTATAAACTGGGAATAGGTCCGGATAACATACTTGCCGACTATAAATTAGTGGATAAAATATCTTATGAATCTGAACGAAAGTTTTCGGCTGTATTTTTTGATAAAAACGGGGAAACGCATATCGCGGCCAAAGGCGCTGTTGAAACCATCCTCGGTTTCTGTTCTGCTATGGCAGTTGGCGAAAAAGTGAAAGATATTGATAAAGGCCATGTTATGAAACAGGTCGAAGAGATGGCATCTAAAGGATACAGGTTACTGGCTTTCGCAGGGGGTGAATTCAGGGATTTTAAGAAGAAAGAATACTATGAAGATACCAATATCACCAATCTTGTCTTTTATGGCCTTGTATGTTTTATTGACCCGCTGAGGCCTGAAGCCAAAGAATCGGTGCTGAAGTGTAAGAAAGCCGGAATTAAGGTGATTATGATTACCGGAGACCATCCTTCAACTGCCAAAACCATAGCACAGGAACTTGAAATTACAACCGGGAACCAGGAGGTTGTAACAGGGCAGATGCTGGCCGAATCGGGCGCCTCCGACAGCCCCGGTTTCGAAAAACTAGTCTCTTCAGCATCGGTATTTGCACGGGTTTCTCCAACACAAAAATTGGAGATTGTTGATACGCTGATACGAAAAGGCGAGTTTGTTGCCGTAACCGGCGACGGGGTAAATGACGCTCCCGCACTTAAACGCGCCAATATTGGCGTAGCCATGGGTTCTGGCACCGATGTAGCCAAAGAAATAGGTTCCATGATAGTGATTGATGATAATTTCTCATCCATCGTATCGGGTGTTGAAGAAGGCCGGTTTGCATATGACAATGTGAGAAAAGTAATCTATCTCCTCATTTCCACCGGTGCAGCAGAAGTCATTTTTTTTATCGTTTCAATTCTGGCCGGACTGCCGCTTCCGCTTCTTGCCGTTCAACTGCTCTGGCTTAACCTGGTGACCAATGGAATTCAGGATGTTGCACTTGCCTTTGAGGGCGGTGAACCTGGCGCCATGCTCCGAAAGCCCCGAAAAACCAATGAAAAGATTTTCAATCCGTTGATGATAAAGCAAACCATCGTCTCGGGCCTGGCAATGGGCGCTGTGGCTTTCGGATTATGGTTCTGGCTGATCAGGTATCAAGAGATGAATGAGGTGCATGCCCGCAATATCGTGTTGCTGCTGATGGTGTTCATGCAAAACTTTCATGCTTTTAATTGCAGGTCAGAGACCATTTCGGTCTTCCGGGTACCTTTAAAACGGAATATAATATTGGTTTTTGGAGTGTTGATTGCACAGGGGATACATATTCTCAGCATGCAGATACCTTTTATGCAGAACATTCTGCGGGTTGAACCCATTACTCCTGCAGAATGGTTTCAGGTATTGGTACTGGCAATACCGATGATTCTGATTATGGAGATTTTTAAATATCTGAATAAGGAAAAATAGTAATAGACTAAGATTTTTTTAGTAAACTTTCCAAAAGTTTCGAACTTTTGGAAAGTTGAAGGAAGCACGCTTTAACCGAAAATTGGAATAACACTATAAAATCTTAGTAATGGATAAACACGACAAAATATACATTTATTAAATACAGGTGATTCAAAAGTTTACGGTGTTAATTTAAATTTTTGATAAAATCTCTTTGTTTAAATTATTTTTTGTCATTTTGAATTCTCGTGGAATATAGAATTCTTCACACATGCAGCGATTTGTATTAAAAATTAAATTTGAGAAGCTAATAGACTAAGATTTTTTTATTAAACTTTCCAAAAGTTCGAAACTTTTGGAAAGTTGAAGGAAGCTGGAAAGTTTTAATACGCTGCCTTGCAAGTTGCTGCAATATCAATATATTTGTTTAAACAAATCAATGATATATGCCAATTATAACTTCTATTGTAAACTGGCTTAATGTTAAAAGAATCTACCAGATTGATCTTTTCAAAAAATTCCCGTTTGACATTCAGCAAGAGATGCTTTCAAAACTACTAATGAGAGCTACCGATACAGAATGGGGCAGAAAATATGATTATGCATCCATAGATTCTGTGGAAGAGTTTCAAAAAAGAGTACCACTCCAGACCTATGACGATGTAAAAACATATGTAAGCCGGATTCGGAACGGCGAAAAAGATATTTTATGGCCAGGTGAGATCAAATGGTTTGCAAAATCATCCGGAACCACAAGTGATAAAAGTAAGTTTATACCAATAAGCAAAGATTGTCTCGAAGATTGTCATTTCAGGGGTGCAAGAGATGTTCTTGCCATCTATATGCAGAATAATCCCGAATCTAAACTTTTTTCGGGTAAGGGACTTACACTGGGCGGAAGTCATAAGATTGACAACTATGACACCCAATCCTCTTACGGTGATTTGTCTGCCATACTGCTTGAAAACTCACCTTTCTGGATTGAGTTTGTACGTACCCCAAGCTCTGAGGTTGCGCTTCTTGACAAGTGGGAGGAAAAACTTGAAAAAATAGCCGAAGAAACAGTTGATGAGAATGTTACAAGTATTGCAGGAGTGCCTTCATGGAACCTGGTCATGTTGAAATATATTTTGGAATACACAGGCAAAAAGAATATACTGGATATTTGGCCTAACATAGAGCTTTTTTTACACGGCGGGGTAAATTTTACGCCTTACCGTGAGCAGTTCGAGAAGATTATTCCCACGTCCAATATGCATTACCAGGAATCTTACAATGCTTCTGAAGGGTTTTTTGCCATTCAGGACGATGCGGCAGACCCGGGAATGCTTTTAATGCTTGATTATAATATTTTTTTTGAATTTATTCCTTTGGAACAAATCGAAAGTAAAAATCCTGAAGTTCATACAGTTGGCAATGTAATAAAAGGGCAGAATTATGCCATCGTAATATCAACAAATGGTGGTTTATGGAGGTATATCATAGGAGATACAGTAAAATTCACCTCTTTAGATCCGCATAAAATTATTATTACCGGCAGAACAAAGCATTTTATGAATGCATTTGGAGAAGAGATTATTATTGACAATGCAGAAAACGCTCTTAAAATTGCCTGTGAGAAGACCGGCGCTTTGATTACTGATTATACTGCTGCCCCTATATTTATGGGCAGCGACAAAAAAGGCACCCATGAATGGCTGATAGAATTTGAAAAAGAACCTGAAAATCTTGATTATTTTGCTACCATGCTCGATCATGCTTTGATGTCGTTAAACTCTGACTATGAGGCCAAAAGGTATAAAAATATCACGCTTGACAGCCCTGTGGTTAGAAAAATGCCAAAAGGATTGTTTTACCAATGGCTTGAAAAAAAAGGTAAACTTGGAGGACAGAACAAAGTGCCCCGTCTTTTCAATGACAGACTTTATGTGGATGAACTGTTAAAGCTTGGTGAAGAAACAGGGAAAATAAAAAAATAACTTTCCTTTTATTTTTTAATCGTATTATCAAGTTAAAGATTATTTTTGAGAGTATATTCGTGAAAACCCATTATGGAAAAAAGTAAGCACATTGCAGTTGCAGGCAATATCGGATCGGGAAAGACCACACTCACCCGGCAATTATCAAAGCACTTTGGCTGGGATGCCCATTTTGAAGATATTGATGACAATCCTTACCTGAATGATTTTTACCTTGACATGCAGCGGTGGTCTTTCAACCTGCAGATTTATTTTCTTAACAGCAGGTTTAACCAGATGTTATCGCTCAGGAAGTCGGGCAAAGCCCTCATTCAGGACCGGACCATTTACGAAGACGCTTATATTTTTGCACCCAACCTTCATTCGATGGGACTGATGTCAACCCGTGATTTTGAAAATTACTTTACGCTATTTACGCTCATGAGTTCGCTTATTCAGCCCCCCGACCTGATTATATATTTACGCGCATCTGTGCCAACCTTAGTGAGGCAGATTCAGAAAAGAGGGCGTAAATATGAAGAAAACATCAGGCTTGATTACCTCAAACGGTTGAATGAAAGGTATGAAGCATGGGCTGAATCTTATAAGCTAAGCAATATAACGATTATTGATGTTGACACCAATAACTTCTCAGACAAACCGGAGGATTTGAGCATTGTGATTGATAAAGTGAACGCAGAACTGCACGGATTGTTTTAGATTTAATAATCAGGTTCTTAACCGTTCATTTACCTGAAATCTTCAACAACCTGTAGTGATTCAACTTCAATTTTTGGTTCACCGAAAAGTTTCTTTCTATAAGTACCGCTGAATACAACCTTTGTATTTTTCTTCATGTATTTTGATTCTTTTTTAAATTTCGCCAGGTCAATTTTTATAGCAGTTTCATCATCCTGAACAATAAATTCGCGTTTGGCATTTCTTTCGGTCAGCACTCCTTTAGATTTCACCACCTGTCCGTTCTTTGCATATTTCCTGATTTCGGTTAAGCTGTATAACTCTCCCGTTTCTAACGAAGTAGAACAACCGATTAGGATAAAGAGGCAAATAATTCCCATTAATAAAATGATTGTCTTTTTCATACCTGTTTTTTCACCAATGTTTTAAAATTAATCACAGATGGCCGGTTTTTCGGGATTGATTTTAAAGTCAAACATCATCTCAATCTGTTCTTTGGTAATACGCGTAAGCGACAGGGGGGGCAGTTCATTCAAACCATAGAATCCGACTTCGCTGGTTTCGAGGCCATTTGCCATTTTTCCGCCGATTTCAGAACATAAGATAAAAATCTTATAAATATGAAAAATATCTGGCGGGTGGGCGTGTGACCTTTTATCGAGCACCGCCAGCAACCTTTCGGGATGAACTATTAAGCCCGACTCTTCGAAAACTTCTTTTTTGGCTATTTCAAACGGGGTGAGCCCAACATCTGCCCATCCGCCAGGCACTGACCACAGCCCGTCGATGGTTTCGCGCACCATCAGAATTTTATCTTCCCTGAACACAACCCCTCTGACATCTACTTTTGGGGTCTGGTAACCTTTCTCGGAAGAAAAGAGTACAGCAAGTTTTTCGAACGGGATGCCAGAAGCCTGTTCCATCAGGTTAAGCCCTGTTTCTTTGATCTGTCTGTAACGGTCGAGGTCATATTTGTTTTCCGAAAAAGTTAATCCCGACTGTGCGATAGACAGAAGTTGTTTTGCTATATCCAGAAGTCTTGTACTCATCTGAAACCTTCCTTATTGATTGAAATCACCAGATTAGATGTAAGTTACCGGTATTCATCCCAACTTTTGATGGCAATGTCGTTTATTGACAATTTGCATATGGCAGTTAGAAAAGCGCTCGCGAGCCTTGCATTGGTTATTAAAGGTATGTTATAGTCCACTGCACTTCTTCTTATTGTGTAATCATTACTTAATTCGGTAGATGTAAGGTCTTTTGGAATATTAATGACCAGGTCAATTTTTCTGCCTTTCAGGTAATCAAGTGTATTGGGTTTTGCATCTTCATCGGGCCAGTGAAGGATTGTGCACTCAATATTGTTCTGGTTGAGAAACTGGGCGGTGCCTTTGGTGCCGTAAAGGTTATATCCTTTTTCCTTAAGCAGGCGGCAACTGTTTACCAGTTCTATTTTCGAACGCATTGGTCCGGTAGAGAGCAGTATATTCTTCTTAGGAATGTTATAACCAACAGAAAGCATGCTTTTTAAGATTGCTTCATAAAAATTTTCCCCGATACAGCCCACTTCACCTGTTGAAGCCATATCAACCCCGAGTATAGGATCGGCTTTTTGTAACCGTGAGAACGAAAACTGGGGGGCCTTAATTCCCATGTAATCGAGGTCAAAAACCGATTTGCCAAGTTTTTCAACTTCCTGTCCCAGCATTATTTTGGTGGCTATTTCAATAAAATTAACCTTAAGTACTTTTGAAACAAAAGGAAAACTGCGCGAAGCCCTGAGGTTGCATTCAATTACCTTTATATCGTTATCTTTTGCCAGGAATTGAATATTGAAAGGGCCATTGATATTTAAAGCCTTTGCAATTTTCTTCGAAATACGCTTGATACGGCGCATGGTTTCAAAGTATATCTTTTGTGCCGGGAACACCATGGTGGCATCTCCGGAGTGAACACCGGCAAATTCAACATGTTCACTAATAGCATATGCCCATAATTCCCCGTCTTTGGCCACGGCATCAATTTCAATCTCTTTAGCCTGCTGAATAAATTCTGATACTACCACCGGATACTGTTTTGAAACCATTGCTGCAAGGCTGAGAAAATGCTCCATCTCGTCTTTGTTGGAAACCACGTTCATTGCTGCACCGGAGAGTACGTAGCTGGGCCTGATAAGCACCGGAAAGCCGACAATATCAACAAACTCATTAATTTCTTTGATATTGGTGAGCTCTTTCCAGCGAGGCTGGTCTATGTTCAACTGGTCGCAGAGCATTGAAAATTTGTGGCGGTTTTCAGCATTGTCAATTGATATCGGTGAAGTACCAAGCACATTTATTTTAGCGTTACCAAGGCGCATGGCAAGATTGTTGGGTATCTGTCCGCCGGTAGAGATGATTACCCCTTTGGGCTGTTCGAGCTCGATAATATCAAGCACGCGTTCAAAAGACAGTTCATCGAAATAGAGCCGGTCGCAGACATCGTAGTCGGTGCTCACTGTTTCGGGGTTGTAATTGATCATTACTGAACGGTAGCCTACTTTATTGATGGTGTTAAGGGCATTTACACCGCACCAGTCAAACTCAACACTGCTGCCAATACGATAGGCCCCTGAACCCAGTACCACTACCGATTTTTGATCATTGGCAAACTCAATGTCATGTGCGGAGGCGCTATAAGTTAAATAAAGGTAATTGGTCATTGCCGGATATTCTGCGGCCAGGGTGTCAATTTGCTTAACATAGGGTATTATGCCGAGTTTTTTTCTGCTGTTTCTTACACGCATCAGTCCTTCTTCGATGTGTTCATTCACACTTTTAAGCACAAACCGGGCAACCTGAAAATCTGAAAAACCCAGAATTTTGGCTTTTTTAAAAATATCCACAGGAATTTCCTCCAGCTTATTGAACTCTTCAAGTTTGTTTTTCAGTTGGAAGATATTTTTCAGTTTGTTCAGGAACCATGGGTCAATTTTTGTAAGCTGATAAATCTGTTCAATGGAAAATCCTTTTTCAAATGCACTGGCAATAACGAAAATACGCATATCGGTAGGTTCGGAAAGTTCTTTTTCAATATCTTTGAATTCAAGGTCACGGTTTCCGATGAAACCATGCATTCCCTGTCCGATCATGCGCAAACCTTTCTGTATAGCTTCTTCAAAGGTCCTGCCGATAGACATTACCTCGCCCACGCTTTTCATGCTGCTGCCAATCTGCTTTGAAACTCCGATAAATTTGTTTAGGTCCCATCGTGGTATTTTGCATACAATATAGTCGAGCGCTGGTTCGAAAAATGCAGAGGTGGTTTTGGTAATAGAGTTTTTTATTTCGTGCAGCCCGTATCCTATGCTTAATTTTGCCGCGACAAAAGCCAGCGGGTACCCGGTAGCTTTCGAGGCAAGGGCACTCGACCTTGAAAGCCGTGCATTGACTTCAATCACCCGGTAATCTTCAGAAAACGGGTCGAGCGCATACTGTATGTTACATTCACCTACAATGCCGATATGCCTGATGATTTTTATGGCAAGCTGTCTCAAAGAGTGGTATTCAGAGTTTGTAAGCGTTTGAGAAGGAGCAACAACAATGCTTTCTCCGGTATGTATCCCCAGCGGATCGAAGTTTTCCATATTACACACGGTAATGCAGTTATCATACTGGTCGCGCACCACTTCATATTCTACTTCTTTCCATCCTTTAAGCGACTTTTCAACCAGTATCTGGTTGCTATATGAGAAAGCATTTTCTGCCCTTTTTATCAGTTCTTCTCTATTGTTGCAGAATCCGCTTCCCTGTCCGCCAAGGGTATAAGCTGCCCTGATAATGATCGGGTAACCCAGCTTATCTGCCGCGGCCACTGCATCATCAATATTAGTGGTCGCTACACTTTCGATGGTTTTTACATCGATTTGGTTGAGTTTTTTTACAAAAAGGTCCCGGTCTTCTGTGTCCATGATTGCCTGAACCGGTGTGCCAAGCACCCTTACATTATTTCTCTCAAGCGCTCCGTTTTTGTAAAGTTCTATTCCGCAATTCAGGGCTGTCTGGCCACCAAATGACAGAAGTATCCCGTCTGGTTGTTCTTTAACAATAATCTCTTCAACAAAAAATGGGGTAACCGGCAGGAAATAAATTTTATCGGCAATACCTTCCGATGTCTGCACGGTAGCTATGTTTGGGTTGATAAGTACAGTAAAAATCCCTTCTTCTTTTAATGCTTTTAGGGCCTGTGAGCCCGAGTAGTCAAATTCTCCCGCTTCACCAATCTTTAAGGCCCCGGAGCCGAGCAAAATCACTTTTTTGATTGTTTTGTCCATATAGAAATTTGATTTATTAAGGGATTATTATTTTTGGCAAAAGTACAAATTTTGGTTTATTTTATTGTGAATATAACAAAATATGTATAAGTTTGCACTTGTATTGAATAAGTATACATCATGGGAAATAAAACAGACAGGCTGCTCGCGATAAAGAACATCATTTCGAAGAACAAAGTGTCAAGTCAGGAAGAATTGGTTTTATTACTTGAAAAAGAGGGGCTTCATTATACCCAGGCCACCCTTTCAAGAGATTTAAAATTTCTCAAAGTTAATAAAATTGCAGATCCTGACAAAGGATATTTTTACGAGCTGCCCGACCATCATCAGGTATCGAATGAAATAGCAGAAAATTATGCAGCACAGGGTTTTATTTCGATTGAATTTGCAAACAAGCTTGGGGTAATTAAAACCCTGCCCGGGTATGCCAGCAGCATTGCTTCTTTGATTGACAGGGCACGCCCGTTTGAAATCATAGGCACGATTGCCGGTGATGATACGATATTGATTATTCCCAAAGAAGGGATTACTGAGAACGATATCATCAATTCACTTATTTTGATTATCCCGGAGCTAAGGAATAAGATATAAAATTACCAGATTGACCATTTCTGTATAACTCTTTTCACAGGTATGATTTTAGGTAAACACAAAAGAGTGGTCAACTTTTTTATTTGTAACCAATTAATTAATTATAAATAACATGAAAAAAGAAAAGGTTGTTCTGGCATACAGCGGGGGGCTTGATACATCTGTAATATTAAAATGGCTTATTGACAGGGGGCACGAAGTAATTGCATACGTAGCTGATGTAGGACAGGATGATAATTTTGATGAAGTAAAAGAAAAAGCTGAGAAAATCGGGGCAGCTAAAGTGTACATAAAAGACCTTAAAGAAGAGTTTGTAACCGATTATATCTTTCCTGCCATTAAGGCCAACGCGGTTTATGAAAACAGGTACCTTCTCGGCACTGCCCTTGCCAGACCTTTGATTGCAAAGCACCATATCGAAACAGCAGAAAAGGAAAATGCGGAATATGTTTCGCACGGGGCCACCGGAAAAGGGAATGACCAGGTAAGGTTTGAACTCGGGTTTTATGCCCTTAATCCAAAGATAAAGGTTCTTGCACCATGGAAAATGCAGGAGTTTCTCGATACATTCAAAGGACGTACCGATATGCTTAACTATGCAAAAGTGAACAACATACCTGTAAAGGCAAGCTTGTCGAAGCCTTACAGCGAAGACGATAACTTAATGCACATCAGCCATGAGGCCGGTGTTCTCGAAGACCCCAAATACAAGCCCGAAAGCGATATGCTTACCAAAATGTTGTCGCCGCAAAAAGCGCCAGATAAAGAGACGCATATTGAAATACATTTCAAAGATGGTATTCCGGTGAAGGTAGTGAACCCCGATGATAAAAAAGTATTTGTCAAACCGCTCGAGCTCTTTAATTATCTCAATCTTGTCGGCGGACAGAATGGTATTGGGTTGCTCGATATGGTTGAAAACAGGTTTGTGGGCATTAAGTCGAGGGGTGTTTATGAAACTCCCGGCGGCACCATTCTTTATAAGGCGCACATGGACATTGAAGGCATTGCAATGGACCGTGAGGTGATGAGGTTACGTAACATGCTGTCTCCGGTATTCAGCGAACTGGTCTATAACGGTTTCTGGTTCAGCCCCGAAATGGATTTTCTGATGGCTGCCATTAATAAAAGCCAGGAGCTGATTGACGGAGTTGTTTATCTCACCCTGTATAAAGGAAATGTGATTATTGACGGGCGTGAATCTCCAAGCTCGCTTTATAACAAAGAACTTTCAAGTATGGACATTGAAGGCGGTTTTGACCAGAAAGACAGCGCCGGGTTTATAAAGATTAATGCCATTCGTTTGATGGCCCATAATGCCATTATGCGCAGAAAAAAATAAGTATCATTCATCTTTTTTTAAAAATGAAACTCTGGGACAAAGGGATAAGCATCAATAAACTGATAGAAGCGTTTACGGCAGGAAAAGACCAGGAAATGGATTTATACCTTGCACGTTATGATATCCTTGGTACAATAGCCCATATTATTATGCTCGAAAGCATCGGGCTTCTTTCTGCCGGTGAATTGAAAATGCTGTTACCAGCACTCCACGATATATACAAAGATATCGGGGAGGGTAAATTCAGTATCGAAAGCGGGGTTGAAGATGTGCATTCGCAGGTGGAGCTTTTACTTACCAAAAATCTTGGTGATACCGGCAAAAAGGTGCATAGCGGGCGTTCACGGAACGACCAGGTGCTTCTTGACATCAAATTGTTTGTACGCTATGAACTAACCGAAATTGTTAAATCTGTTCACCATCTGTTTGAAGTATTGATTAACCTGAGCGAAAAACATAAAGATGTAATAATACCGGGATACACCCATCTTCAGGTTGCCATGCCCTCATCTTTCGGCCTGTGGTTTGGCGCCTATGCAGAGAGCCTTACAGATGACTTGCAGTTAATGTTGGCTGCCTATAAAATCAACAACCAGAATCCTTTAGGATCGGCTGCCGGATATGGCAGCTCGTTTCCACTCAACAGGCAATTGACCACCGACCTGCTTGGGTTTGAAAGGATGAATTATAATGTAGTGTATGCCCAGATGGGACGGGGAAAAGTAGAACGAACGGTAGCCAGCGCCCTGGCATCGGTGGCTTCTACGATCTCGAAAATGGCTGCTGACGTGTGCCTCTTTATGAGCCAGAACTTCGGTTTTGTAAGTCTGCCCGATGAATTTACCACCGGTTCAAGCATTATGCCCCATAAAAAAAACCCCGATGTATTTGAATTGCTGAGGGCCAAATGCAACAAGGTACAGGCCCTGGCCAACGAAATACTTATCATATCCAATAACCTGCCTTCGGGTTATTTTCGCGATTTTCAGATTATCAAAGAGTCTTTTTTCCCCTCTTTTGAACAGATGAAAGAGTGCCTCGGCATTGCCGCGTTCATTTGCGGCAAACTTATCGTGAACAATACGGTACTCGAAGATGAAAAATATAAATTCCTCTACACCGTTGAGGATGTAAACAGGGAGGTGCTAAAAGGAGTACCTTTCAGGCAGGCGTATGAAAAAATCGGGAAGGAAGTGCTGAACGGGTCATATCAGCCGTCGCGTGAGATAAAACACACCCACGAAGGAAGCATTGGCAATTTATGCAATGATATGATCAAAGAAAAAATGGAATCTGTTCTGGCATCGTTTCATTTTGAAGCGGGTGAGCAGGCCATACAGAAATTGTTAACATGGGAAGGTAAATGAACAAGAGGCAACCAAAAATTGTAGTAAGAATAGAAATATCTACTTTGTCAAACAAAGATGGCAGGCTGAACCCAAGAAAAATGGACCGTCTGGCAATGATCCTGTCGAACCTGCGCAACAGTGGCAAACATATCCTTGTTATTACATCAGGGGCCATAGCTCTTGGAACAGAGAAGCTGAAACTTGAGAAGCAGCCTTCGGGCCTTATAGATATGCAGGTGACTGCCGCCATAGGCCAGGCCGAATTAATAAGGTTTTACCAGGCCTCTTTCGACGAGTATAACCAGATTGTAGCACAGGTATTGCTTGTCAGCGACATAATGGAAAACCAGAACCGGATGGAGAATGCAAGGAATACATTTGATACGCTGCTTGAGATGAATATCATACCCATTATCAATGAAAACGACCCGGTGTCTACGACCGATATTGAACTGGATGACAACTATCCACTGGCGCTTAATGTATCGAGAATAGCACGGGCAGATATCATCCTTATAAAGCTCGATGCCAACGGTAAATTCATGATTCTTACGAGGGGTTCAGAAAAAACGGTTATCACCGATGAATACCTGTTGTATGACAAACTCGATGAAATTATTGCCTCATTACCTGAGGATACAAATACAGAAGAAGAATTTCCTGCTTCGATAGATGTTTTAAATTTCTGAACAGGCAGAAAAGGGTTAAGAAATGACAAATTACAGGGACAAATTGAAAGAAAAGAAAAGGATAGTTATTAAAGTAGGCACATCTTCGCTTTCTTATCCAAACGGCAGGCTTAATTTTCAGCGTATCGAAAAACTTGCATATGTTTTAAGCGCCATTCGCAGAAGGGGTCTGCAGGTCACGCTTGTTTCCTCCGGGGCTATCGCTGTAGGGGCGGGAAGGCTTGGGCTGAGTGAAAAGCCTTCGGAGCTTGCAAAAAAGCAGGCCCTCGCTGCCATCGGTCAGGCAGAATTGATAAAGATATACCAGAAGTTTTTCGACGATTATAACCAGACTGTCGCTCAGGTTTTGCTTACCAAAGATGTGGTGACACTGCCCATGCGGCAGCATAACGCCCGTGGCACGCTCGAAAAACTCCTCGAGATGGAGATCATTCCGATTATCAACGAAAACGATACCATCTCCACCTATGAAATCGAATTTGGGGATAACGATACCCTTTCGGCTATCGTGGCTGAGCTGATAGAAGCCGATATGCTCATTATGTTGTCGGACATTGACGGCCTCTATTCCGCCGATCCGAGGGTTGACAATACTGCGCAAATCATTCACACGGTTACAAAAATCACCCCCGAACTTGAAAAGCTTGCCAACGGGGCAGGCACCTCGTTTAGTACAGGCGGGATGATCACCAAATTTGCAGCAGCCAAGATATGCTATGAGAAAAACATTGACCTTATTATCACCAACGGATCAACGCCAGAGATTATTTTTGATATTTTAGACGGCAAAGATGTGGGCACGCACTTTTTGCCGAAAAATGCCAACATTTTCAATACCAATTAACAATGAAGGAATTAATTCTTGAAAAAGGAAGAAATGCTCGTAACGCTTCGCGCGAACTTGCAAAACTAAATACTGCAGTAAAAAACCTGGCCTTAAAATATATTGCCGAAGAGCTTGAACAAAACAGGCAACTGATCAAAAGTGAGAATGAAAAAGACCTCGAAAATGGCAGAATAAAAGAGCTCTCGCAGGCCTTTCTCGACAGGCTTGCACTGAACGATGCCCGCATTGACGGGATGATAAAAGTGCTGAACGACGTAATATCTCTGAAAGACCCTGTTGGCGAAATTTTCAACATGAATTCGCTGCCAAACGGTCTGAAGGTTGGCCAGATGAGGGTTCCCATCGGGGTAATAGGCATCGTGTTCGAGTCAAGGCCGAATGTCTGCATCGAGGTGGCCGCACTTACCATCAAATCGGGTAACAGTGTAATCCTTCGCGGGGGCTCCGATGCCATTCATTCGAATATATGCATCACTTCTTTAATAAAGAAGGCCATGAAAAAAGCCGGATTGCCCGAAGGTGCCGTGGAAGTGATCGAAAATACCGAGCGTGAATCTGTGCTGCACCTTGTCAGGATGAGGGAATATGTTGATATCATTATTCCGCGCGGCGGGTTGCAGCTCATCAGGTTTGTTGAAGAAAATTCGCTCGTTCCTGTTGTACGTCACGACCTTGGTATATGCCATACCTATGTTGATGAATTTGCCAGCATACCTATGGCAGTTGACATATGTTACAACGCGAAAGTCCAGCGCCCGGGGGTGTGCAATGCCATGGAGACCATGCTCGTGCACAAGGCCATTGCCGGAAAGTTTTTACCAGAAATGAAAAAAGAGTTTGACAAAGCCGGTGTGGAACTCAGGGGCTGTAATAAAACACGGGCTTTTCTGCCCGAAATAAAAGATGCCGCCGATGAAGACTGGGGAACCGAATACCTGGCGCTTATTCTTTCTGTAAAGGTTGTTGAATCGGCAGAAGAAGCCATTGATCATATAAACACATATAGTTCAAATCATTCCGATGCTATTGTTACAGACAGCTATAGTACCGGCATGAAGTTTATTACCGAAGTTGATTCGGCAGCATGTTTTATCAATGCATCTACCCGTTTCAGCGATGGCAATGAGTTCGGGCTGGGGGCCGAAATGGGTATCAGCAACCAGAAATTGCACGTGCGCGGGCCTATGGGGTTGAAAGACCTCACTGCCCCAAAATATATTGTGCTGGGTAACGGGCAAATCAGAGCATAATTTAAAATTTTCGGTATGGAAAAAATTTTCAGGCGTCTCGATCAGCTTTCAGCAGATTCTTCGCAGATAGAAAAAGAACTGTTCGACAAATTCAATGTAAAAAGAGGTTTAAGGAATCAGGACGGTTCGGGTGTGCTGGTGGGCCTCACCAACATCGGCGATGTGGTGGGTTATGTGAAAGAGGGCGACAAGGTTATTCCTACTCCCGGCAAACTCTTTTACAGGGGCATAAGTGTTGAAGATATCGTGAAAGGCTTTCAATCGGAAGGGAGACACGGGTTTGATGAAACCGTGTTTCTTTTGCTTGCCGGAAGGTTGCCCGACAGGGATGAGCTGTCACAGTTTGCATCGGCGATTGCAGCGCTCAGGGATTTACCCTCTTATTTTACCAAGAATATGATACTGTCGCTCAGAGGAAGGAATATTATGAATATGCTCGCGAGGTCTGTCCTTGCCCTGTATACCACTGACGATAACAGCGAAGACTATTCTCATTACAATATTCTTAAACAATCTGTTAACCTTATAGCAAAATTCCCTGCCATTATTGCATATTCGTACTTTGGGTTTATTCACAACTACCAGCGCAAGGCGCTTGAGATAAGGCACCCGGACCCGTCGCTCAGCACTGCCGAAAATTTCCTGTATATGCTGAAAGGAGAAAAATACAGCAAACTCGAGGCCGATATACTCGACCTGAACCTTGTTCTGCATGCCGAACATGGCGGCGGCAACAACTCTTCTTTTACCACGCGTGTAGTAAGTTCATCGGGAACTGATACCTATTCGGCAATTGCTGCAGCCATTGGCAGCCTGAAAGGTTTTCTTCACGGCGGCGCCAACCAGCAGGTAATGCAGATGATGGATGACATAAAAAAGAGTGTAAAAAACTGGGACGACAAGAAAGAGGTTTCCCAATATCTGATGAAAATATTACAAAAAAAAGCAGGGGACGGTTCCGGAAAAATCTATGGTATAGGCCATGCCATATACACGCTTTCAGATCCGCGTGCCGTTTTACTTAAAGAAAAGGCCAAAGAGCTGGCCTCCGAAAAGAAAATGCAGGATGAATACAGGTTATACGAAAATATTGAGGAACTGGCGCCCGAGGTGTTTACAGCGTTTAAAGATGGCAGCAACAAGGTGGTAAGCCCCAATGTGGACTTTTACTCAGGTTTTGTTTATAAATGTATCGGCATACCGCCTGAGCTTTACACCCCTATATTTGCCGTATCGCGTATTGCAGGATGGTGCGCGCACCGCATCGAAGAAATCACTTTTACATCAAGAAGAATTATCCGTCCTGCCTACAAAAATATCTGTAACCGTGCTGAATATGTGCCAATGAGCGTTAGGAAAAACGGGGTGATGGCTTAGATTTCAACAGTATATTTCTCACCAATGTCGTTTGATTAAGCGTTTAACCTGGCAGGGTTTTAAACCCTGACAGGGTTAGCCTGGGGCATATTCGCAAAAATCTGTAACAATGCCAATGTTGAGTCTTCAATAAATGCATAACGAACATTAAAGTCACAAATACACCAAAACCTCATTCGTGCATTCGTGGCTAACCTCCCGAAATTCTTAAGCATAAAAAAATTCAAATATTTTGTCATTTCGTTTTTTTACATTTACACTTTCAAAATGCCAAATATCGTTTGTCCGGTAACATGAAGGTTTGTTTTTTAGAGGGGCAGGCATTTTTTCTGAAAGAGCGCGCTATCAATATATTACCTGAATTATTAACTTCTTAAATTCGCACAATATGGAAAAAATCAATCTGAAATTTCTTTTTAGTTCCTGATTGACTTAGTTTTAGTTGCCTATACTTAATTCATATATATAAAACTGTGATGGCTTTCATTTCGGAAAGCCAATATAGCTAGTTTAAATATTGCTATTAACTTAAGTCATCAGGAATTAAATCATAATCATTCTTACTTTATAAATTAAAAAAATCAAATATGAAAAGATTAACATTTTTTACAATTCTATTAAGTATTTCTATTTGTAATGCACAGGAATTGCTCTATATGGGTTGGCCGCAATCAACCATTAGTTTTGAGGATACGGCTGAATTTAAATATATTAAAACAGACACCAGTAAAATTTGGCATATTATGGAACCTAATAAACAGATTCTGTTTTTACCGTCATCAGATTTCAATAAACACGCAATTGTCAGTGATACAAACCGGTATTATAAAAATAATATTTACTCATCATTTCAGTTTAAACTAATCTATGGTTATGGAGATTTTTATCAAATATCATTTTCGCATAAATACGATTTTGAGAAAACCAAAGATGGAGGAATAATAGAAACGTCTTATGATAATGGAATTACTTGGCAAAATTTATTATTCGATACCATCATTCAAGATAATTTAGATTTTGTTCAAAATTTATACTCTTCTGAAGATACAATTATGTCATACAATAATTTGCCAGGATTTACAGGACTTCAGGAAGAATTTATAAGAACAACGTTTGTATTTACTGCTAATGAAGAAAGCAGAGGAAATACTTTCTTGTTGAGGTTTACCATAGTAACTGATTCAGTAGACGATCAAAATGAAGGCTGGATGCTGGATGATTTCTGGTTTGGCGGAATTAATGTTGGTGTTGTATCTTACGATAATAGGGAGCGTATTGATTTTTATCCAAATCCTGTAAAGAGTGTGCTTGAAATAAAGTCAGAAGATTTGAAGATAACCGAAGTAAAAGTAATTTCCCTATCAGGTAAAAAATTAATGGAAAAATCAGGGTATGATATTAAAACTATTGATATGACAGGAATTCATTCAGGCATGTATCTGGTTATTTGCAAAATGGACAATGACATCTTGAGGACTTTTAAAATTCAGAAAATATGAAAAGATATTTGACCATACTATGTTCATTGATTAATATATCTGTAACCGTGCTGAATATGTGCCAATGAGCATTAGGAAAAACGGGGTGATGCTTAAATTTCAACAGTATATTTATCACCAATGTCGTTTGGTTAAGCGTTTAACCCTGTCAGGGTTTTAAACCCTGACAGGGTTAGCCTGCACTAACTTATTCGCAATAAAACAGTAACAATGGCAATTTGAACCATGAATACCTGAAAATCCCGAAATGTATCCCTCGTTTTTATTTTCACCGGATATTCAATTTTTGCAATACTTATATGGAGTATAATGTTTATAAAACTAATGATCTTTCATTTTTTCTTCTGAATTTAGATACAACATAAAAA
>JAWOHT010000153.1:0-22851 GCA_046485045.1 Bacteroidales bacterium | reverse complement strand
CACGAATTCCTGCGTGAAAGCGTTTGACCGCCAGAGCCTGCAAGCAGGTCACGGTGTCGCGAAGACTCTCGCGATAGGTAATCTGAGCAAAGGCCATACAGAGGAATTGGTCGTAACATGAAAGGGTACGCATACCTCCTGAATTTTGTGTTGTCGTTCAACAGAATATGTTTTTTGTAACTGGTCGAGATATTTAAAAATCGTTAAGGATTTCCCGAATTTTTGTAAGCTGTCTGCATATTTTTTCTGATTATAATTCAGTTCAGCCTCTGCAAACAGCAATTCCGCGATTATTTCAATCTGTTGCTGATTATAATTGTATTCATCCTGCAGTACATCAGTTAGTTTCTCATCACTTATTTGTAAGATATCTGCCGAATTTTGACGTAGCAGTTCAGTATAAGCATTTTCAATAGCCAGTGAGGCTTCCTCATAATTTTTTTTCCGGATCATACCCAAAATGCCCCTGAGCATTTCGCCAAACATTTCTATCATTCGAAGGATGTAGTCTTTTCGGTACATTGAAAAAAATAAAAGTTATTCAATTAATATTATCCATTCTGGATTTCAGTTTGAAAGAGATAAATATATCATCTTATCAGTTATTAGATTTTTTTCATGGAAAAGTATATTGAAGTCCTATACAAAAATAATGTCTCATAGATTTTATTTGATTAACTTTTGTGTTGTTATTAAGACCAATTTATGAATATTATTTTAAAAACTTCAAAATCAGGAAGAATTTTTTCTACCTCGGTTTATTCTGTGCACTAATTTTTCCTGGTTTTATGTATCAAAAATAACCAGGCAGGCGGCTGTAAGTTTGGGGAAAATATTCTGAATATCCGTTTAATCATAGCTTTTCTATTTACTTTGCAAATTCAAAGTTGCAGTTTAAATTTACATTTTTCTGTATCATTGTTTTGGAATGATAAAACCCCGGAACAATGAGTGATGTTATTAAATAATTATCTTTAAACCGAAAACCTAATAACTGTTTTTATGAGCGTCTATTTTTATATCGGAATATTGGTTATTGTTTTGCTGGTATTGTTTTTTATACCGGCTGGTTTATGGATGATGGCCAGGGTGTCTGGCGTTAAGTTGTCTTTTATTGAACTTACAATTATGAAATTGCGAAGGTCTCCGGTAAGAGAACTTGTTTACGGGATGGTTATGCTGCACATGGCAGATTTACAAGTTGATATAAAAACTCTTGAAGCACATAGCCTTGCTGGTGGTAATGTTACCAATGTGGTTTATGGTATGGTGGTTGCAAAAAAGGCAGGATTGGATTTGTCTTTCAAAAAAGCTTCGGAAGCAGATTTAAGGGGTGTTAAACTTCCTGAAGCTGTGCAACAATATATTGATAAACAGGGCAATGGCAACTCTGCTGAATTGTTTGATCAGGTAGCGACTTAGCAACCAGGTTCCGCAAATCAGTTCATTTTCGAACATTTGATTCTCGTATTTCTGTGATGCAAAGCCATGTAATTGTCATCAAGCAAATTATTTTACTTTGATGAATTTATAACAGTTTATTATATCATCATAAGTTATATGTAGAAAATATATCCCGCGATTCAGCCAGGAGACATCAATTATATTTTTTGCCGGCATTATTAGTATTAATGTTCCCGAACTATTGAAAATCTTGATGGACATTGTTACAGACACCGTGATTCCCAAATTTATATTTAAAATATCATTAACCGGATTAGGATAAAGTATGGGTGTTTTATTATCAAATATTATTAAGCTGTTATAGTCTCTGTTAAAACTTTCAACTATTGCTTCGGCATATGCGTCCGCGAAAACATTCCGCCAGTTGTCATCCAGCAATTTTTCAAGATCGGCGGGTGTGTCTACAAAGCCTATCTCGTTGAGGCAACCGGGGGTATAGCCCTGTAAGATTCCAAGGTGAAATCCCAGATATGGAAAATCTTCGGTGCTGCGGCGGCTGCGCCACTGGCCTGTTTCAGCCATGTAGTCCTGTACAATGCGTGAAAAGGTGCTGTCAATTGTTTGGTTTGGTGTATTGCGGTAACACCAGAATGTCTCGGTGCCGGTTCCTCCCCCGCCATTACAGTGTATGCTCAACAGACGATCTGAATCGTATGCATCTGCCAGCTCTGTCCTTTGTGCCAGCGACATCCAGCTACCGCTGTCGCTGTGCGTACGGGTCATGATAACGGAATACCCCATACTTTCTAAAAGGTCACGGAGTTTTAACCCCACCGCACAATTGGTCAGAATCTCTTCCTGTGTTCTCTTGTCGAAGTTTTCGCCATTGGGACCATAACCGTGGCCGGGGTCAATGCAAATCACCTGGCTGTGAACAGATATAACGGAGCTTAAAAATAACAGTAACATAAAAACAGCTCTCATTCACAGCTGGTTTTAATCGTGGCAGTAAAAATTAGTCCGGTTTTCTGGTCGGCAAAAGCAATATTTTTTCCATCGGGTGAAACATCGGGCCACATCTCTATCATATCGTTGGTTTGGGTAAGCGGTTGATGAGCATTTGTTAGAATATTCACCACATATAATTCGGAATTGGTTGTCTGATGACCGTCAATGCTGGTATCGAGAAAATAGAATACATATTCGCTATCAGCAGACCATGAACTAGCGAGACCAGTGCCCAATTTTTTAATCATCCCGCTGCCATCGGTGGCATACAGGTACATTTGAGATCCGAGATGAATGACTGTTTTTTTACCATCGGGAGAGACTACAGGATTGTAATACAAACCTTTATCGGGCGTAATATCTCTCTTTGCATCGCCAGTGAAAGATACTGATTCAACTTTTTGCTTTCGGGTATTAACAACTAACAATATTTTTGCTGTATCTGTTGCTGTGGTTTTGAAACGGCTGATATAGCTGATTTTGTTTCTTTCGGAATAAGCAATTTCGCCACTGTTCAGCCATACTGGCTTATTTTTCATCCTGATGTTATTGTTTACATGTTCGATAGATTTTTTGACCGTATCATACAGAAACAGTCCCCTGTTGTTTTGTCCGGTAAGCAATAATTGTTTTCCATCAGGGCTCCAGACTGGTTTGGTAAAAAATACTGTATCGGCTGTGATACACCGGATATTTTCCAGAACCAGACTTTGTGCTTTACCACAGATAGCCACAATAAGAAACACAAACAGAAAAGGTGTTATCTTCCAAATCGTTTTCATTTGATGTATAAATTGTTGTTGAATAAGCAAACGCTGCAAGGGCATAACTTATCAGATACCCGCCACCACCACATCGTTAAACACCAGGCTGGGGGTAAGCCAGTCGCTGTATTTCCAGGGGTCGTTGCCCACGGCAGCAAGCTTATTCCAAAAATTCAGATGGTTATCTGCCATGTTCATTTCGGCAACAGACTGAACAGGAATACCGTTTTCAAACAGCTTTCCGATGATACCAATTGAAAAATCCCCGGTGGCAGAATTTGAATTACCACCTATAAAGCCTGTGATTAAAATGCCTCGTCTAAGTTCTTTCATGAGCATTTCAACAGATTTTTCACCAGGCGGGATGATCAGGTTGGCGGTACCGCCGGAAGTAGGTTCGCAATTGAGTTTACGGCTGTAATACCAGTCAATAAGAAATTCTTCGATTTTTCCTTCATTGACAAGGGTTCTTCTTTTTGCAGGAAATCCGTCTCCGTCATACAGTCTGCTTCCAAATCCTTTTTCTATAAAGGGATCGTCAATTATGGTAAATAACCTTCCGGCCACCTGTTCTCCTTTTTTATCGGCAAGAAAAGATCTTTTTTGCTGTATATTGCTGCCGTAAAGCCCGCTGAGGAAACCGTGCAAAATATTTCCAACCACGCGGTTTTCAACAATTACCGGTAAAGTTTCTGTTTTTATTTTCTTTCCTCCGAGCAGATCAAGCGTTCTTCGGGCTGCTTCTTCACCAATATATTCGAGCGAGGGCATATCTGCGAGCGACCTGGCTCCGACCCAATAATATCCATTGGGTTTTCGTTCGCCTTCGTCCGCAACAGTTGCTGAAGCGCCAGCCCAGCAATCGCTTTTTTGAACAGTGCCTTCAAAGCCATTGCTTGTAAGTACAATCTCTTCCCAATCGCTTTTATTTGTGCCGGCTTCAACAGAAATAACCTTGTCTCCTGCTTTTTCAAGACAGGCATTTTCTATGGTTTTTGCAATAACGTGTTGTTTTTCAGGTGTAAGTTCGGTATGAGCCGGGTCGGCCAAATGAAGGTTTTTTTCTATTCTTCCGGCATAATATTTCGGATCGGTAAGCGACCTTGCGGGATCGTCCTCTATAAAACGGGTATTCTCAACAGCTTTTTTAATAAAACTTTCCAGCGCATCTTTCCGAAGGTCGGGAGTGCTTTGTGATGAGAATTTCCCGCCAATATATATATTCAGGTTAAGGCTTCGGGTTGTGGCTTCTTTAACCACTTCGGGTTTTCGGTCGCGATATTTTATTTCTATAAATCTTCTTCTTGACATCCGGGCCCTGGAGTCGTTTGCCCCATATTTTTTTGCAGTTTCTATTGCCCATCTGCACAAATCGTACACTTCGCGGTTCATGATACACCTCCTTTCTGTTGGGTGCCGCCTACAGTCATTGATTTTACCAGGCAGGTAGGCATACCGAATGATACAGGTACACTCTGACCGCCTTTGCCACAGGCGCCTGCCCCTCCTTCGTGCAGTTGCATGTCGTTGGCAACCATGGTTATATTTTCCAGCATTTTCGGGCCATTGCCCATAATATTTACATCTTTTATAGGCGCTGTAAGTTTACCGTCTTCGATCATACGGCCTTGCGACACGTAAAAGGCAAAATCTCCTTCGCCGATTTTTACCTGGCCATTGCTTACATCTTCTATGTAGATACCATTTTTTGCTGCTTTTATCACATCTTCGGGAGTTTCATTACCACCGAGCATATAAGTGTTTCTCATTCTGGGTTGAGGATAGTGTTCAAAGCTTTGCCGTCTTCCGTTTCCTGTAGGTTCTACTCCGTAATGCTTTGCCGATATTTTGTCGTGCAGGTAACTAGTGAGTATACCGTTTTCAACAAGAACGGTTTTTTTACCCGGTGTGCCTTCATCATCCACATTTATTGAACCAAGCTGTTGGGGATTGGTGCCATCGTCAATGATGGTAACAAAAGGCTGGGCAACTTTTTTACCAAGCAAAGTTGAATATGTTGATATTTTTTTACGGTTGAAATCGGCTTCCATCCCGTGACCAATCGCTTCGTGAAGCAGAATTCCGGTAACACCCGGCCCGAGAACAACCGGCATTTCACCAGCAGGGGGCTGAATGGCATCGAAAAGTTTTACAGTTCTTGATACCACAGCTTCCGCCAATTTTTCTGCAAGGTCAACTGAATAGAAAGAAAAATCTCTTCTGCCCCCGAAATTATACCATGATTGTTCGGTACGGCCATTTTTTTCAGCCACTGCTGAGGCATACAGGTAGTTTCTGGGTAAAATATCTTCGGCTTTAACACCATCGCTTGTATAAACCAGTATTCTCTTAATGCTGTCGTGAAACCCTGCATTTACTTTAACAATCAGGTTTGAAAGTGTAAAACATTTTTCGTTGATTGCCTTTACGATGGGTAGTTTAGATTTTAATGGTATATCAATTGTAGCGGCATCAAACGGATAGTAATTGGATGTTTGAAGGGTGCTAAAACCAACTGATGCAGCTTTGAACGGTTCATTCACAATAGAAGCAGCGGTGGCAGCTGCCGAAAGCATTGATTCTTTTGTTAATTCCTGGGTGAAACCATATCCTACCTGATCGCCTTTCACAGTTCTTATTCCCACTCCCAGTAAAATATTGCCATAAGAGCGGTTGACCTTACCATCCTCAAGTGAAAGCCAGCTCTCGATGGTATGTTCAAAATACAGGTCGGCAAAATCTCCGCCCTTTGATAAGGCTCTGTCGAGCAGCATCTGACACAGGTTATCATCAATGCCAAATTCATTTTCAAAATATCCCATTTGTGTCGAATTAGATTGAGCAAACACGCTACTGCCAAGGCAGGGTGTGATTAAAACCATACCTCCTGCAGCGGCGGAATTCTTTAAAAACGTCCTTCGCGTTATTTGGTTCATTTTACTTTATTTTTTGTTAAAGTACAAATAAATTTTTTTGTGAACAACGATAAACTATCAAAACAATAGCATATTAAATTTCAATTTTTTGAAGTAGTCTCTTAAATCCTGTTTTATCATGATATTTATCAGAAAACCTTTTTATGAATTAACCGTTTAATATCTTAGATTTTTTTGATGAGGAGATAATTATGGCTGGCATGTTTAAACAGAGAATGATTTACAGGAATTTTCTTATTTTAAGTTTTATACTCTTGTGTTCTTTTTCTAACTCTCAGGAAAAGCAACATCTGTATAATCAGTACAGGTTTAAATATATTACGGTTGATGAAGGACTGGTTAATAACCGCGTAGTGTCAATATATCAGGATAATTACGGATTTATGTGGTTTGGGACCAGGACCGGATTATCTAAATTCGATGGCCATACAATTAAAAACTACAATTATTATACTGCAGATTCTTCAAAAAAGAACTTTAATTATGTAAGGAAGATGCTTACAGATAAACTTGGCACTATCTGGGTAGCCAGTGAAAATGGAATTTGTGTATATAATGTCATTTCAGATGAGTTTGATATAGTGGTAGATGATGAAAATAAGGTTATTATGACCGGTTCATGTGATATTTTGGAAGACCAGCACGGAAAACTCTGGTTTAACAATTCCAATAAGGTTATAAATTACGATCCGGAAACCAAAAAATTCAATTACAATGTTTTTGATTCAAAAATATCAGAATCTTTGCCTGATGCCGAACCCATAAGATTGATGTTTGACAAAAATTACAATCTCTGGCTAGGTTATCGGGAACAAGGTTTGGTTTTTATAGAGACAGGTAAGAATAAAATAACCCATTTTCTTGCAGATGATCAGCCAGGTTCACTTGGTGAGAATTTAATTGAAAGGATTTATCAGGATCCTGGGGGGAATATTTGGATAGGTTATTCTAATAATGGTTTTTCAAAATATATTCCAGAAAAGCAACAGTTTAAAACATATATGCCTGATACTGATATTAAAGAAAGCGGCAGGGTAAGAGGTTTGCTAAAAGATGGCAGAGGAAATTTCTGGATAGGGACTAACGCAGGTCTTTATTTATTTGATGAATTCAATGAAAAATTTGCCTTCTATGCCCATATCAGTCATCCGATTTCAAGGTTATCACATAATTCTATTCATAACCTGTATCTTAACAACCAGGAAGATCTTTGGGTAGCAACACACGCCGGAGGTGTTAGCTATACAAACTTAAATACTTCGGGATTTGTAAGATATGATTATTCTCCCATACAAAGTACATATTTTCTTAATGATAAAAATGTATATTCGATTGCAATAAACCAAAACGGGAATATCTGGATAGGAACAGAAAAAGGGGGCTTGAATTACCTTGACAGGGAAACAGGTAAATTCGAGTGGCTGGTACATGATCCTTATAATTACAATACACCGCTAAGCAACAACATAAAAGACATTAAGGTAGACGCAGACAACAATATATGGTTTGCCACTTATGGCGGTGGATTTAGTTATTATAATACGAAAAATAAAAAATTCACCCATTACCTGCGATCAGAAAAAAATCCTGATGGTTTCCCGCTTAACAGGATTTACAAAATTTATTTAGACCCGTTGGATGATAATTTTCTCTGGATAGGAGCAAATAACGGACTTTATCTTTATAATACAGATACAAAAGACTATGTAAAAATATCACCCGAATTAGATGGTTATGTAAACGCACCCGAAATAAATTCTCAGATTGATGCCTTAAAAAGTTTTAAAAATAAGCTTATCGTAGGTGCCAACAAGTTGATTGTACTAGACCTAATAGACAAGAAATTTGAAGTAATCACCCAGATTTCAGGTGTATCTATCTCTTCGGTGAACTTTATTCATATTGACAAAAAAGGGTATATCTGGTTTGACATCGATAATAGAGACATTGCAAGGTGTGATCTCAATTTTCAGGAAATAAAAGTATTGTCGGGTAAGGAAGGATTGCCAGAACTGAAATATTATGAGGCAGCCGATGACCAGTCTGGTAATTTGTGGCTGAGTACCGACAAAGGGATCGTTCAGCTTCAGAATATCATTAATAATCAGGATACCATTGTAGCAAGAGTGTTTACAAAATCTGATAACCTTCAAAGTATTGAGTTTTTATATAATTCAAAAGCTGTAAGTCCTGAGGGTGAGATTTTTTTTGGCGGAATCAACGGGTTTAACTCATTTTATCCTGAGAAAGTGATCACCAATCCATATCCTCCACGGGTTCATATTACTGCCCTTGAAGTTGGCAATAAGACGGTAAGGGTAAATGAAAAAGTGTATGGGAGGATACTTATTAGCAAACCTGTTGAAGAGACAAAATCAATAAGAATTCACCACAAAATAAAATCATTTACCTTGCGATTTAACGGGTTACACTTTGTTTCGCCTGAGAATAACCGTTTTGCCTATAAACTCGAAGGCCAGGATGAAGAGTGGATTGAAACCAATGCCTCTGTCAGGTTTGCCACTTATTCAAACCTTCAGGGCGGTGCTTACACATTCAGGTTAAAAGCCTCGAATAACAACGGGCTATGGTCAGAAAATGAAGTTCAACTAAATATAGAGGTAATACCCGCATTCTGGAAAAGATGGTGGTTTTATACATTGATTATCGTTTTCACGGCCCTAATGGCGATATATTTCATAAGGCAAAGGGAACGCCAATTAAAAATCGATAAGCAGATACTTGAAGCAAAACTGAAAGAAGGCGAGGCCGAAATTAATAAACGCAAGCAAGAGATCGAAAACCAGAAAAAAGCCGTAGAAGAAAAAGAAAAGGCCGAGGAGATCAACCGATGGACAAATGAAGGATTAGCAACTTTTTCTTCAATTCTGAACAAAGAAAAAAACGACCTGAAAGCACTATCGCGCTTGCTTATATCGCAGATAGCAAAATATACCGGTTCACAGCAGGGGGGAATCTATATTTCTGAAAATAATGGTGATGACCAGACACAAATTAAACTATACGGTTACTATGCATATAATGAAGATAAACTGGAGAAGGTAACTTTTTTACCTGGTGAGGGCCTTATAGGTACAAGTTGTCAACAAAGGGAAATCATTGAAAAAGATGACCTGCCCGAATCTTATGCCAAGCTCAATTCCGGATTAGGAGCTACAGTGCTCAGGTATCTTTTAATTATTCCCCTTGTTCAGGATAACGAATCTGTAGGTGTTATCGAGATTATTTCGATAGAAAAACTGGAACAGTATAAGATTGAATTTATAGTAAAATTGTCTGAAAGTATTGCGTCGGTTATTTCTTCGGTTAAATCAAATAACCTGATCAACGAAATGTTGGTAAAAACACAGGAGCAGAGCGAAGAACTGCATGCGCAGGAAGAAGAGATGAGGCAGACCATAGAAGAGATGAGGGCTACCCAAGAGAATTTTCAGGTTCGCGAAAGAGAGATGCACCGCGAAATAGAATTACTGAGGGGAAAGGTAAATGAATTAAACAATATGAACAAAGAGAAAAAGAATAAGTTAAAATAGACTAACAGGAAATAGGGTCAGGATTTTTTGCTAAAAACTTTTAATGCTTCAGAATACCCGATTTCGAAAATTTCCTTTCCTTTATTAATGTCAAAAAAACCATATTTCTTCAGTTCCTCTGGTTCGATTAAATTATCGAAATTTTTTTTCTTTATTTCAATGGCAGCTGCAATGGCCAGGTGAAATGACCGTTCGGCCACCTGGCCCAATCCGTTTATGGTATCAAGTTTACCAACCGGATTAACATGCACACCAATAAGCCTTTTGCATTTTTTTAGCAGCGGGGCTACAGGCAGATTGTCCATAATGCCTCCATCGGCATAAAATGCACCGTTTATTTTCCGGCTTTCGATCAGTACGGGAATGCTTGATGATGCAATAACCATTTCTGCAAGATTACCCTTGCCGATGTATTCGGGAATGCCCTTTCCCATATTGGTAACCGCGATGATAAGCGGTATTTTTAAATCTTCAATATTTTTTGCTTTCAGGTTTTTTTCAAGCACTTCCTGCAGTCCGGCTACTTTAAAAAGCCCTTTACGCGGGATAGTGATTTTGAAATAATCGAATACTTTTTTCCGGGTTAAGATTTCAAGGATATCTTCGGGTTTAAACCCGTCTGCATAAAACGCACCGGCAATGGCACCGGCGCTGACCCCCGAAATAATCCCGGGTTTAATATTTAGTTCGTCCAACGCTTTTAATACCCCCAGGTGTGCAAAACCCCTGGCAGCACCACCGCTTAATACCAGACCGATTTTATATTTTTTAAACACGTTTAACATAAATTTGCCTGTAGCTATTAAAGTTAATTGAAATTATTAATTTGTTGAACCTTTTATCTATATAAATGTTATTAAAATAACAATAAATGTATACTGAAATATGATTCCAAAAATTGCTTTCTTCGACACAAAACCTTATGACAAAGAGTCTTTCGATGAACTAAACAAAAAATACGGATACGATATAAGATATTTTAAATATCACCTTACACCTGATAATATCGTGCTTGCCCAGGGTTTTGACATTGTGATTGTGTTTGTAAATGATATGATTACTTCGGCAATGATTGACAGACTTGTTGAATACGGTATAAAACTAATTGCTTTGAGATGCTCTGGTTACAACAATATTGACCTGAAGGCTGCACACGATCGTTTAAGAATTGTAAGGGTGCCGGCTTATTCTCCTAATGCCATTGCAGAGCACTCTGTGGCGCTTATGTTATCGCTCAACAGGAAAATTCACCGTGCGTATTTTCGTACCCGCGATTCAAACTTTGCCCTGCAGGGGTTGCTTGGTTTCGATATGTATAAAAAAACTGCCGGCGTAATAGGAACAGGTAAAATTGGCAAGACGCTCATAAAAATTCTTAAGGGATTTGAAATGAATGTGCTGGCATACGATATCTTTCCCGACAATGATTTTGCCGCAAAGAACAATTTTAATTATGTCGGGCTTGATGAATTGTTCAGCCGGTCGGATATTATCTCACTAAACTGTCCGCTGACCAAAGAAACAGAGTATATCATCAACAGGCATACCATCGGAAAAATGAAGAAAGGCGTGATGGTAATCAATACCGGAAGGGGCAAACTTATCAATACAACCCACCTTATTGAAGCATTAAAATCGGGTAAAGTAGGCAGCGCGGGTTTGGATGTATATGAAGAAGAGAGCCGGTATTTCTTCGAAGACCTTTCCGACAGGGTACTCACCGACGATGTGCTTGCACGGTTGCTTACTTTTAATAACGTAATCATCACCTCTCACCAGGGGTTTTTTACGAGGGAGGCCATGTATAACATTGCCGAAACGACCATGGAAAACATTCGCTTTTATCTTGAAGGCAGTGAACTTAAAAACGAGGTGTGCAAACTGTGTTCATAGATTTTTATTCTTATTCATCTGCAATTGATGCATCAGGCCGGTTAAGGTACCTGGTGAAATTGTAAACAAATATTGCTTTGTATTTGTGTTCCTGAGCATTTAACCCGGTGAAAAAAATACCAGATAAAATGAAATAAATAATTGGGATTTTTTTCATTATAGATTTCATTTGATTTTCTAATTTTGACTTTAGCTTTATTTTATAATAAGTCAAAATTATTTTATTAAGAATGGAATTAAACTTTGAAATAATCGTTTATAATTTAAACTATTAGAAGTGAATTATTATTTAGCAGATAATCATCTGAAAAGTTGTAAAGCAATTTTTAGTTTTATTTTAGATATTTACCCGATTTTATAAGTATATCTTTGTTACATTATTCATTTGTAAATGGGAAAAAGAAAGAAAAATTCAAATCTGAATTTAAAAATATTGAACAGCAATCTTATGGCTGTTTTCAGGGGAAATCCAAAAAATACATTCAATTACAAGCAATTAGCCAGCCAGCTTTTAATTAGTGATCACAGTGAAAGAAAAATTATTTTAGAGGCACTTAACAACCTTAAAAATTCAGGCCAGATACAGGAGGTTTATCCCGGGAAGTATAAAATTAAATCGTCGGGCGCTCAGATTACCGGCAAGGTTGAAATTTCTGCCAGCGGTTATGGTTATGTGGTATCAGATTCGATTGAGGAACCTGTATTTGTTTCTCAAAACAATCTGCACCATGCATTACATGGCGATATTGTAAAATTATTTCTGTTTGCAACCAAAAAATCAAGGGGGCCCGAAGGGGAGGTGGTTGAGATTATTGAAAAGGCACGCGAATATTTTGTTGGTGTGGTAGAAGTCTCAAGCCGGTTTGCTTTTCTTTCGCCCGACAACAGGCAGATGCCATATGATATTTTTATTCCTGTTGAAAAACTGAAAGGGGCCAAAGATGGCCAAAAAGCTATTGCCCGCATTGTTGAATGGCCAGAAAAAGCTAAAAACCCTTTCGGAGAAATCATCGAAGTTTTGGGGAACCAGGGCGAGAACGAAACCGAGATGCATGCCATACTTGCCGAGTTCGGTTTGCCATACCGGTTTTCTGAAGATGTGATTCGATATGCAGAAACCATTTCTGATGCCATTACAGAAAATGAAATTGCTTTAAGGAGAGATTTCAGGAAAACTCCTACTTTCACCATTGACCCCGAAGATGCCAAGGATTTTGACGATGCATTGTCGCTTTCACAGCTTCCCGATGGAAACTGGGAGGTGGGTGTACACATCGCCGATGTTACACACTATGTAGGGCCCGAAACACTGCTTGACAAAGAAGCCCTCGAACGGGCAACCTCTGTGTATCTTGTAGACCGTACCATACCCATGTTGCCGGAACGGTTATCTAACCACATTTGTTCGCTCAGGCCGCACGAAGATAAATTATGCTTCTCTGCAGTATTTAAACTGAATGACAATGCCGAAGTACTTGAAGAATGGTTTGGAAGAACAATTATCAATTCAGACAAGAGGTTTAGCTATGAAGAAGCGCAAAAGGTGATTGATACCGGTGAAGGGGATATGAAAAATGAAATTCCGGTTTTGCATAACCTGGCACAGCAACTGCGCGAAGAACGTTTCAGGAAAGGGGCCATATCTTTTGAACGCGATGAGGTAAAATTCGAAACAGATGAAAAGGGTCGGCCTTTAAGGGTTTTTTTCAGACAGTATGGCACTGCAAATGAGCTGATTGAAGAGTTTATGCTCCTGGCAAACAAACATGTTGCCACGTTTATTGGAAATGTTAAAGATAAACAGGCAAGAAAAACCTTTGTCTACCGGATACACGACAAGCCAAACCCCGAAAAGCTGCAGAAATTTGCCCAATTCATTAACAGGTTTGGACACAAATTAAATCTTTCAAACGAAAAGAAAATGGCAGAGTCGCTCAACGCTGTTTTACATAAGGTGAAAGGAACCAAAGAACAGGACCTGGTAGAAAACCTCGCGCTGCGGGCTATGTCAAAAGCAATCTATTCTACCGATAATATAGGCCATTACGGGCTTGGTTTTCAGTTTTATACACATTTTACCTCACCGATAAGAAGGTATCCTGATATGATGGTGCATCGTCTGCTTGCAGATTACATGAATAAAGGGGCATCTAAAAATAAAAAGGTTTTTGAGAAAATGTGCAAACACTCGTCAGATATGGAGCAACTGGCTGTGGAAGCAGAACGGGCTTCGGTCAAATACAAGCAGGTTGAATTTATGAGCGAAAGAATAGGCCAGCTCTTTGACGGTATTATTTCGGGTGTGACCGAGTGGGGCATTTATGTAGAAATAATCGAAAACAAGTGCGAGGGCATGATACATCTGAGAAGCCTGCAGGATGATTTTTATGAATACGATGAAGATAACTACTGTATTACAGGCAGACATTCAGGAAAAAAATTTCAGCTTGGCGACAATGTAAAGGTAGAAATTGCAAGGGCAAATATACAGAAGAAACAGTTAGACTTCGCGTTGGCCGAATAAGTGGAGATTAGTCTTTAAACTCAATTATTTTGAAAGGTATTTTTAATAACCCTTTCAGAATTTCTCCCGTTTCACGAATGATATCATCATCTTCTTCGTAATACCAGTTAATGGTAATGATCTTTTTTCCATAATACTTTACCTGCAGATTTTTCATGAGATAAAACATCCACTTGGTAGAGGCGGTGTTCATGTACTCAATATAAAAGTTCAGTGATATGTAATTTTTGAACTCATCTATGTATTTGCTGACAAGTCCGGATAAATCTTCATAAAAGCCTGCCGGATCAAGCAGGTTTGAAGACCCTTTGATATCTAACTTATTCTCCTCTTTGTTTACTGCCACCAGCGGAGTTTGTATTGTTTGATATTTTATTACTTCAACCATCTGCAATGTTTAAATACTTTTGTAACAATACTAAAATTGTCAGCTGGCATTTGAACAATATCTTTTGCTTTGATATCCGAATCTGCCTGCAGTTTTAAACAACCACTAAGTTATCTTTTATACTCAGACTTTACAAAGTTTTATGTGTGATATAGGTTATCAACTAATGATGATTAAGATCATTTAAATAATCCGGCTTCACATTATTTCTGTTTACCGACAAAACACTTTCGTTTACCGATTAGTTTTTTTTTCAATGTAGCATTCAGCCTATTTTTGATGTACGTTTTTTGGGTATTTTTACAAATTATCAAACCAAACCAGACAGGGTTTGTTTATAATCCCGGTTAACAGTTTGCAGGTTTGGTGATTAAAACTTAAAAACCA
This sequence comes from Bacteroidales bacterium, assembly GCA_046485045.1. Lineage (GTDB taxonomy): Bacteria > Bacteroidota > Bacteroidia > Bacteroidales > UBA10428 > JAFGPL01. Next base: position 7,993 of record JAWOHT010000153.1, on the reverse strand, counting down.
AGACGGCTTGTGTGTTTCTGAAGTTGTTTAAACTTTCGGTGAAACATCTGTTTCGTACCGGAACTTAATATTATATTGTAACAGATCTGAATAAAAACGTTAAAAACATTTTAAACCATGAATCTTAGAGTTTCTATTCTATTTTTATTTTTTGCGGGCATTGGCCAGATTAATGCCCAAACCGATCCGGAATATTCTTTTAGCCTGGCAGAAGCGCAGGAATATGCATTAAAGAATAATTCAACTATTCTTACATCTCAAATAGATCTTGAGATTGCAAAAAAGAAAATCTGGGAAACAACAGCCATCGGATTACCTCAGGCCAATGGTACTTTGGCTTTTAGTCATTCTCTTACCGAACCAAAAATTGCCGAATTGTTTTCGGGATTTGGTGGTGATACTTCGGCCACCAATGGACCAGAATTCGATTTTAAAAACAGTACCGCGGTTGATATTATGGTTACCCAGCTTATTTTCAACGGGGCCTATATTGTAGGGTTACAAACTACCAAGACATTTAAAGCACTTTCGGAATACGCCCTCGATAAATCTGAAAATGACCTGATTGAAATGGTTACGAATAATTATTTCATGGTTTTAATTCTTCGTGAGAATAAAATGCTTCTTGATTCAACTTTATTAAATTCTGAAAAAGTTTTAATGGAAATGAAGGCAAATTTCAAAGCCGGATTTATTGAAGAAACTGATATTGACCAGATGGAAATTACACTCAGCCGAATAAGAAATATTGTCAAAAGTCTTGAAAGGCAGTCACTTATTGCTGAAAAACTATTGAAATTTTCAATTGGTATGGATATTAACGCGAACATAAGCTTAACTGAAAGTCTTGACAGTTATATTGAATCACCAGATTTTTTAAATCCGGTTACCACAGAGTTTAATATTGACAATTTTCCGGATTTTAAGGTACTTAAATCACAGGAAAAACTGATGCAGTTAAACCTGAAACTACAGAAATCGAATGTGCTTCCCGCTGTTTCGGCATTTTATGCTTACCATAAGCAATTGAATGATAATTATGTTGATTTTCAGCCTGAGAATATGGTTGGTATACAGGTTACTGTGCCACTTTTTGCCAGCGGACAGAATTATATGAAAATAAGGCAGGCAAAACTGAATTTTGAAAAAACCAAACTTGATGTGCAGACAGCTGCTGATGGAATGCATATTGAATTTGAGCAGGCGAGGTTCAACTATCTGGATGCATTAAATAAATGTGTTACAGAAAAGACAAATATCGAAACTACAAAAAAAATATTTGACAGAGATTTAATAAAGTATAAAGAAGGTTTTATTGGCAGCATGGAACTTACCCTGTCACAAAATCAGTACCTGCAGGCACAATCGGCTTATTTCACAGCTGTGGGTGAATTAGTGGCTGCAAAATCTAAAATTGACAAAATGACTTCAAACAAAAACTGAAAATAAAAATAACATCATGAAAACTTTATCCATACTTATTGCCGCAGCATTGCTTACCGGTTGCGGAATGTCGAAAGACGATATGCTCAAAAAGCAAATTGAAAGTAAAAAAGCCAAAATTGTAAAACTCGAAAGTTCTATTAAAATACTCGAAAAACAACTGTCTGACTCAGCTGTAAAAGTAAACACCATTGCAGTAGAGATCAAAGAGATGAACCCCGAGGTATTTAATCATTATATCACGGTGTTCGGCAATGTTGAAGCCAACCAGTATGCTAAAATAAGTCCGGAAATGAATGGCCAGATCACACGTATACATGTTGATGAAGGACAGCGGGTTGCAAAGGGCCAGTTGCTCGTGTCGCTGAATACCGATGTTACAGAGAGTTCGATTAATGAAGTAAAGACCAATCTTGAACTGGCAAAAACCACATACGAAAAGCAGAAAAGCCTGTGGGATCAGGGCATTGGTTCAGAAATTCAGTATCTTCAGGCAAAAGCCCAGAAGGAGTCTGCAGAGTCACGGTTGAATATGCTCGAGGCCCAGATTCGCATGGCACAGGTAAGGGCGCCGTTTGAAGGACTTGTTGACCGAATTTACCCAAAAGTTGGCGATATTGCCGGCCCCATGTCACCGGTTATCGAATTTGTAAATCTTCAAAAACTTACCATAAAAGCCGATGTTTCTGAGGCATATGTTGAATATGTACATCCCGGTGAGCAGGTAGAACTTACCTTTTCATCGCTGTCGGATAAGATGGTAAGTGCTGTTATTTCAAGAGCATCAAAGGTGATTAACCCGACCAACCGTACTTTCAGGATAGAAGTGAATATTAACAATCCGAATGAAATGATACGTCCCAATATGGTATCGGCAATTAAAATAAACGATTTTACATCAAAAGATGCTTTTGTTGTTCCGTCAATTGTTATTAAAAGAGATATTTCCGGCGATTATCTTTATGTTGCCTCACCAAATGAAAAAGGAGACCTTGTGGCGTCTAAAAAATATATAAAGCGAGGACGGGCATACGAAGGTACCACAAGAATTATTGAAGGTTTGGCCGAAGGAGACAAGGTAATTACAGCAGGATACAACCTTGTGAGTACCGGCACCTTCGTTGAAGTTAAGTAATGTATCAATTTATTAAAGAATTAGCAGAATGAGCACAACAGATATGAAAAGCAAGAAAGTAAGGGAATTTAAACTTACCACACTTGCCCTGAAAAATAAAAACACTGTTTATTTACTGATCTTTCTTATCCTTGGCTTCGGTGTATATTCTTACCGCAGTCTGCCAAAAGAACTTGTGCCGGAAATTGTGTGGCCGCAGATTATGGTTCAGACACAGTATTTCGGAAATTCGCCCGAAGATATTGAAAGCATCATTACCCGTCCCATCGAAAAAGAGGTTGACGGTGTGAAAGGCATGAAAGAAATCACATCGGTTTCTGCACAGGATGTTTCGATGATTTTTGTTGAATTTAATACCGATGTTGATCTTGAAGACGCCCTGCAGCGTGTAAAAGACAGGGTAGACCGTGCCAAAAGCGAGCTTCCGACAGGAGACGATGTGATAGGGCCCATTGTTTTTGATATTGATTTTAGTGAATTTCCCATAATCAATATTAACCTTTCGGGAGAATACAGTGTTGAAGAGCTGAAGGAATATGCCGAATATCTTCAGGATGAAATTGAAAATATTTCAGAAGTATCGAAGGTACTTATTGAGGGCATCAACGAAAGAGAGGTAAAGGTAAATGTAGACCTGTTTAAGATGGAGGCGCTTAACCTTACCTTTTTTGATATACAGTCCGCTCTTTCGCATGAAAACCTTACAATGTCGGGCGGAGAAATTTTACTTCAGGGAATGCGTCGCAGTATAAGGGTTGCTGGCGAAGTTGATGACCCGCATGAACTTGAAGGGGTTATTGTAAAAAAAGACGGTAACAAGATAGTGTATTTGCGCGATGTGGCAGATGTTGAATATGGTTTTGCCGAACCCAGCAGTTATGCAAGGCTTGACAGGCAACCTGTTGTTTCAATTCAGGTAGTTAAAAAAGGGGGGGAAAACCTTTTGTCGGCAACACAGAAAATATTGAACGTTCTTGAAACAGCCAGGAGCGAGAAAATGATTCCCAACGGCTTACGAATCTCCATTACAAACGATCAGTCTGAAGAGGTCATCAGCCAGTTAGACAACCTTAATAACAGCATGATATTGGGAATTATACTTGTAGTGCTTGTGCTGTATTACTTTTTAGGGGCCCGCAATGCTTTGTTTGTTGGTCTTGCAATTCCTATGTCACTGTTCCTGTCTTTTATTGTAATTGGCGTTATTGACTACCGTATCAATATGATGGTACTGTTCTCGCTGATACTTGCGCTTGGTATGCTGGTCGACAATGCCATTGTGGTTGTTGAAAATATTTACAGGTTTGTTGACAACGGGTATAAACCCTGGGAAGCAGCCAAACTTGCTACGGGTGAAATTGCAGTTCCGATTATCTCATCCACGCTCACCACACTGGCAGCATTTTTCCCTCTTGCATTGTGGACAGGTATAATAGGTGAGTTTATGAAAATTCTGCCGATAACGCTTATAATCGTATTAACCTCATCGCTCTTCGTTGCTTTGGTAATAACACCTGTTGTTTCAGCCACATTTATCAAGCGCGAGGGAGAAGCCTCCCCGGTTGATAAACGAAAAGGATATTATGTAGCATTAATCATGATTGGCGTCGGACTGCTTTTGTTATTAACAGGATGGCGAACACTGCCCAATCTTTTGATTATATTCGGATTAATAGGGATATTGAACCTTGCATTTTTCCATCGGGCACAACTATGGTTTCAGGATAATTTTCTTCCGCGACTTGAGAAGATATATGAAAGAACATTACGCTTTGCCCTGAAAAGAAGAAATCCGCTTTGGTTTTTTGCAGGTACTTTCGGACTGTTCTTCTTTACGCTTGTGCTATGGGGAATAAGACAACCGCCGGTTTTGTTCTTTCCCGATAACGACCCGAATTATATAAACATAATTTGCGAATTGCCAATTGGTACAGATATTAAAACCACCGATGGTTTTGTTACAAGCCTTGAGAATGATATTACAAAATTTCTGGAACCAGACAAAGATATCGTGGAATCTATTCTCACCACTGTTGGTAAAGGCGATCCTAATGATTTCAGTTCAGGGCCTCAGCCACAGAAAGCGCTTATAACGATTACATTTGCAGATTATGACCTGCGGAAGGGCAAAAATACCTCAAAAATAATGAGGGAGTTAACTGAACGAACAGTAGGTAAATACCCTGGCGTTGAAATTGAGGTGGCAAAAGAAAATATGGGGCCTCCTACAGGTAAAGCCATTAATATGGAAATAATCGGACAGGATTTTGACAAACTGGTTTACCTTTCAGATTCTATTCAGTCAGTTATCAAAAGTTCGGGTATCGAAGGCATTGAGGGTTTAAAAATGAATATCAGCACCGATAAGCCTGAATTGCTGGTAAAAATTGATAAGGACAAAGCCCGCCGGTTCGGTTTATCCACTTTCATTATTGCCAATGACATACGAACTGCTATTTATGGTTTTAATGCCACCGACTACAAAGTTGGCGAAGATGAATATCCTGTAATGATAAGGTTAAAGGATGAATACAGGTATAACCTTGCAGCATTGCAGAATATGAAAATTAAATATGAAGAAAATGGTGTTGTCAGTTATATTCCGTTATCATCAGTGGCAGAATTTGATTTTACCAGCACCTTTAGTTCTGTGCGCAGGAAAGACCTTGACAGGGTGGTGACACTCTATTCGAATGTTATTGAGGGCTATAATCCTACAGTTGTAAATCAGAAGATTAAAGATGTAATGGCCAATTTTGACATGCCCCCGGGTTATAATTACGAGTTTACCGGAGAGCAGGAAGATCAAAGTGAGTCTTTCGATTTCTTAATGAGTGCTATGTTAATTGCAGTGTCACTGATTTTTCTGATCCTTGTTTCACAGTTCAATTCAATCATCAGAACCGGAATAATTTTGTTGAGCGTTCTCTTCAGTACAATTGGTGTAATCGGAGGTCTGGCAACTTTCAAAATGCCTTTTGTAATAATTATGACCGGGATTGGTATTATTGCCCTTGCAGGTATAGTTGTGAATAACGCTATTGTGCTTGTAGATTATGTTCAGTTGCTGCGTGCAGCAAAACGCGAAGAACTGGGACTTGATGAGGAAGAATTATTACCTATGGATGCTGCCACCGAATGTCTTGTTCTCGCAGGCAAAACGCGTCTCAGGCCGGTGTTGCTTACTGCAATTACAACCTTGCTTGGATTAATACCGATGGCCATTGGCTTGAACTTCGATTTCGGAGGGTTGCTGCAGAATTATGACCCCGATTTCTATATCGGCGGCGACCAGGCTAAATTCTGGGGGCCACTGGCGTGGACGATTATTTTCGGATTGACCTTTTCGACATTTTTAACCCTGGTCATTGTTCCCGTAATGTATCGTTTAACATCGCTGTTGCAAATAAAATGGATTAAACTGATGCATACTTTCAAGGACAAAAACGGGAATGGAAACGGAAACGGAAACAGAAAGCATCTGGCTCAGACAACTTAACCCCGAATAATAAGTTTACTATGGATTTAAAGCTGAACAACAGGTTTTTTATTGTCTGCGGTGCTACCAGTGGTTTTGGTCTTGCCATTACTAAACAATTAATTTCTGAAAATGCCGGGGTAACAGCAGTTGCCAGGGGAAAAGAAAAGCTCGACAAACTCGCTGCCCAATTTCCCGGCATTGATATCTTTGAAGGTGACATTACACTGTCGGAAACAATTATTCATTTAAAAAACACCTTGCGAAATCGTGTTCCCGATGGTATTCTGGTTAATGCCGGAGGCCCCCCTGCCATGAAGTTCGAAGAAACAACTATTGCCGACTGGGACGGAGCTTACCATAATCTTCTAAGGTGGAAAGTTGAAATAGTTCAGGCTTTTCTTCCCTCTATGCTGACAAGGGGCTACGGCAGGTTTTTATTCATTGAGAGTGCGGCTGTAAAACAACCCCTCGAGAATCTGGTGCTCAGTACCTCGTTGAGGCTTTCGGTACTGGGTATGGTAAAAACCCTGTCGCAGGAGTTTCCCGACAAGGGGGTCACGTTTAATACCCTGGCGCCGGGTTACCACTATACCACCGCCGTTGAAAGATTGATCAGAAAAAAAGCAGAAACCGAAAAAATTAGTTTTGAAGATGCAAAATCAATGATGGAACAAGCTTTACCCATTAAAAAGACCGGAAATGTTGATGATTTTGCATCACTGGCAGTATGGCTGCTTTCACCGCTTTCGAGCTATGTTAACGGCCAGGTTTTTGCTGTTGACGGGGGAGTGATCAAATCTACCCTTTAAAGATTATAAAAGATTTTTACCTGACGAATATGGCAAAAAATATAATTGTATTTTTGTTTAGCACAAAAGGTATTAATTATGCGGGTAAGAATAATAATCATTGTTGTTTTTCTTTTTCATATTATTATTTTCACCCATTGTCAGGATCGGGAAAGTTCCTTTATTCTGGGTATTCGTCCACATTACGGTTTTATTGTTAAACACAGCGGCAAGCTTGAAGGCCTTACCAAAACCTTTCCATGGGGTATTGAAGTAGATGCCAACTGGCAGTTAATGAGTGAAAAAAGCTGGCAGTATTGCTTTTGTTATCCCAGGGTTGGACTATCATTTTATTATACAAACTTTGCGAATCCCGAAATACTTGGTAGCTCATACGCCCTTTACCCTTTTGTGGAACCTGCGATAAACGGTGATAGAAAGCTACATGCCACTGTTCGTTTTGGCATGGGGCCGGTTTTCATGGACAATGTTTTTGATTCGGTTAATAATCCCGAAAATAAATTTTACAGTTCGCATATCAGTTTTATTGTGCATGCAAATCTGGGAATAAACTACATTGTGAATGAAAGAGTCTTTATAAGAATTTCCGGAGATTTCAACCATATTTCTAACGGAGGTATAAAAAATCCCAACCTCGGGATTAACTTTCCTTCTGCTTCTATCGGTTTTGAGTATAATTTCAATCCTCTTCCATATCTTGTTCGTTCAAAAGATAAATCGGTTAAGCTGATACATTATAATCACAGGTTTGATTTTACTTTTTTTGCTACCGGTAAAACAGCAGTTAAAGGTCATGAACGTTACACTGTATATGGTTTTTCACAGGGATTCAGCTATGTTATTGGCCGCCAGCATGCCTTATCAATTGGGTCTGAATTTACAGTAGATTTGGCCGACAGAAAAGAGATAAGAAAAGACACTGTTTTAATAAACAGCCGTTTTGCCGATCATAGATACATTGCGCTACTCGCCGGGCATGAACTGATACTCGGCCGGTTTAATTTTTACCAGCAGCTTGGTGTTTACATTTATTCTCCGTTTATCAGAAAAGATCCGGTATATCAGCGCTATGGGTTAAATTTTAATATAACAAAAAATAATTTTGTTGGAATTAGTATCAAAGCA